>JBIIFN010000069.1:0-11511 GCA_044237325.1 Algoriphagus sp. | reverse complement strand
TAGTAGCGAAAAGCTAGTGGGTTGTCGCTTTCTTTTCCTTCAAACTGAATCTTTCCTATCTGTGGGAAATACGTGTTGGACATAATGGTAAGGGTTATTCTGAGTAATAGGTTAGGAATGGGTTATTTTTTTCTTGTTGGGCTATTTGAGCAGCTGTTGCAATCGGCTCAGCCAATTTTGGTAGACCTCTTCGTAGCGATCGGCAGTTGTTGGATCTGGGGCTAGGGTTTGTAGGAGATCGAGGCCTTGGAATGCCTGCTCCTCCGTCGCAAAAATCCCAGCACCAAGTCCTGCTCCTCTAGCAGCACCTTGGGCACCATCGGTATCGTACAGTTCTAGATTCACTTGGTTCATTTGGACAAACGTCTGGCGAAACAAGGGACTCAAAAACATGTTGGCATGACCCGCTTTCACTGTCTGCAAATTCATACCCATGTCCTTCATGATTCGAAAGCCAAAGGTCAGGGCCGATACAATGCCTTCTTGGGCAGCCCGAAGGATGTGCTTTTGGTCGTGCTTGAGCAAATCAAGTCCCAGCAGATGTGCACCCAAAGGGGCATTTTGCAGGATGCGCTCCACGCCGTTTCCGAAGGGTAAAAACACCAAGTTGTCTGCTCCCAGTGGAGCTTCATTGCCCAGACTATTCATGTCATCGTAACTGAGCGCATTTCCACCCAGCATTTTTTTCAACCAGGAATTGAGGATGCCTGTACCATTGATGCAGAGCAGTACGCCATAAGCCGGCTTTGCTGCACTATGGTTGACGTGAACGAAGGTATTAACGCGAGATTGAGGATCATACAAAGGCGTATCACAAACGCCATATACTGTACCAGAAGTACCTGCTGTCGTAGCGAGCTCTCCTGGCCTCAGCACGCGCAAAGAAAAGGCATTGTTGGGCTGATCACCTGCCCTGTAGGCAATAGGAATGCCTGCTTCCAGACCTGTTTCTACCGAAGCGGAAGTCGACACCTTGCCCTGCTCCGAGAAGGAAGGCACGACATCTGGAATCCAGTGCTTGGGAATCTCCATTGCAGCAAGAAGGGCGTCGCTCAGGCCATTTTTTTTGAAGTCCCAAAAGATCCCTTCTGATAGACCCGTTTCTGAGGTCAGCACCTCTCCACTGAGCTTCATGGCGATATAATCTCCAGGAAGCATGATTTTATGGATGCGAGAGGCTAGTTCGGGTTGATTTTCGATCACCCAACGAAGCTTGGCCGCGGTAAAGTTTCCCGGCGAATTCAATAAGTGAGGAAGGCAGTAATCTGCTCCCAAGGATTGGAAAGCTTTTTCACCGAGTGCTACTGCACGGCTGTCGCACCAAATGATCGATGAACGAAGCACTTGGTGGTCTTTATCGATGCAAACAAGACCATGCATCTGGTAGGCAATGCCAATGGACTTGAGTTCCCCAGGCCGTACCGATGCTTTTTGCTGCACGTAGGCGATGCACTCTTTGACGTATTTCCACCAGAGTTCAGGGTCTTGCTCGGCCCAGCCCGACTGGGGAGATTGGATGGGCATTTCCTGTTCTGGAAATGCCTTAGAAGCCACGGCTTTCCCCGTGTCTGCGTCCAGTAGGCAGGCTTTTACAGAGGAGCTTCCGATATCGAGTCCTAATAAAAGGCGTCTCATTTTACCAGAAGATGGTGTAAAGTGCTGCAATGATGCCAACAATCAGTATGGCGCCAATCTTAAATCCTGTGCTGGTGCGGAACAAGTCCTTGGAGATTTCAATACTTTTTGGATGATCTTTTCCTTTACCTTCAACTAGGGAGATGACAATCATTAAGACTGCAAGTACTACAAACACCCAACCCATGCGGTCGATGAAAGGCAAGGCTGGGAATACCACCTTCAATACCACTGAAAGTGGTATACTTAGGGAAGCACCAACCAAGGCGGCATTGGAGGTTGTTTTTTTCCAGAACACACCAAAGAAGAAAATGGCAAACACCCCTGGGCTAATGAAGCCCGTGTATTCTTGAATAAACTGAAAGGCTTGATCCAGTTGCCCTAGCGCTGGAGCTACCATTGCTGCAATGATAAAGGCAACTACGGCTGTGATTCGGCCCACGCGCACTTTGGAGGATTCAGAGGAATTTTTTCCAAAGTACTTGGCGTAGATATCCATCGTAAAAATCGTAGAGGTACTGTTGGCCATGGAGGCCAAGGAAGAAACGATGGCGGCGGTTAAGGCAGCAAAGGCAAGACCTTTCAATCCTGTTGGTAGAATTTGAAGTAAGGAAGGATATGCACGATCGGATTTGATCAAGCCTGTTACTGGATCCTTCATGGATTCGATAAATCCTAGGTCAGTACCATTATTCACAATAACTAGCGCAGCAATTCCTGGGATAACCACAATAAGCGGCATCAATAATTTCAAAAATCCAGCGAAAATCATCCCCTTTTGTGCCTCATCCAAATTCTTTGCGGCAAGTGCACGTTGGGTGATGTACTGGTTGAATCCCCAGTAACTCAAGTTAGTAATCCACATCCCTCCAACAAGAACCGACAGTCCCGGGAGATCCAAATACGCATCTCGTGTTCCTCCTTTTCCATCTGAAATAATCATCTCACCCTTGGATAGGATCATTGAAAAATGTCCTGGAACTTCATTTTTTAGGGTAATCAACCCTTGCCAGGCATCTCCTCCCCCTACCATCCCTAACGCGATGTAGGTCGTGGCTAAACCACCAGCACTCAAAAACACTACTTGAATTACATCTGTCCAAGCCACTGCCTTCAAGCCTCCATAGATGGAATAGAGCATAGCAAATAGCGCCAGACCAATGATGCTGTAAATCATCGGGATACCCAGAATGGTATTCAAACTCAAGGCACCTAAATAAAGCACAGAGGTGAGGTTGACAAATACGTAGAGTAACAACCAGAATACCGCCATGGTCGTACGAACACGTGCGTCGTAACGGTCAAAAAGAAATCCTGGCATGGTGTAGATGCCTTTTTTCAAATAAACAGGCAAAAAGAAAATCGCCACTACTAAAAGCGTAGCTGCTGCCATCCACTCGTAGGTAGCAATGGCCAAGCCAAGGGCAAAACCAGAACCAGACATACCAATAAACTGCTCCGCAGAGATGTTGGAAGCAATCAAAGAAGCGCCTACTGCCCACCAAGGTAGGGCTTTGCTGGCAAGAAAATAATCATTGGAATCTTTTACGTGGCCTTCCTTTTCACGGGACACAAAGAATCCCATGCCCATAATTAGAAATGCGTAGCCGAGAAAAACAAGTAAGTCAATAGGTTCTAAGAGCATAATACGAAAGTAAAGTAGGTTAATGGGTGTTTAAAGAGCGATAAATCGAGCAAATACTGATTTAGGTTCGCTAAATATAAGCGATTGGCGCAAACGTGTGCATATGCAGGTACTTCAATTGCTAGATTTTTAACAAAATCACTACCTCTCGGCTTTAATCTTGGCTAAAATCTAATTTCACCTACGGGCGGTGACTATTTTCTGAATCCAACAAAGGTGAGCCAAACCTAAAGTGTTATTTACTACTTCCCTACTGGAATCTGTATCAGTACCGATCAGTACCTGTTCGAATTCGTTCATTTTCATCCATTGCTTAAGCTCGCAGCAGTGAAGACCTACAGACAAGAGGGCTATTTTGATTGAAAATAGGAAGTGAATGGAAAAAAATAGCGTAAATTTGATGTTGTTAATTCCTTAGCATCATTTTTGGAGTTCCTTCGTCTATGGCAAATAAAAGCAGTGTTTTTGATATGATCGGCCCAATCATGATTGGCCCTTCTTCATCTCACACTGCTGGCGTAGTACGGATTGCACGAGCTGCAATTCGGGTGCTGGGAGGTATTCCGGAGGAGGCGGCTGTCACTTTTTACAATTCATTTGCAAAAACCTACGAAGGGCACGGCAGCGATCGCGCCATCATTGCGGGTTTGATGGATTTCAAAACTGACGATGCGCGCATCAAAAACGCCTTGGAACTTGCCGCAGAAAAACCGCTACACTACACATTCAAGTCTATCGGTAATTCCTCGGTACACCACCCCAACACGATTCGACTGCAGCTCAAAAAAGGTGAGCGTTCGGTGGAGATTGTCGGAGAAAGCCTTGGAGGTGGAGTAATCAACATCGCAGAGGTTGATGGATTTGTGGCCAACTTCTCTGCACAGAACCACACGCTCATCATCAAAGCAGATGATGTGTCAGGAGCCATTGCTTTTATATCTAGTGTGCTCGCACAAGAAAAAATAAATATTGCCACCATGTCCGTTTCACGAAAAGGCAAGCACGACATGGCCTGCCATGTGATTGAAATGGACTCTGGCCTACAAGAGATTACGCGTCAGTACTTGATGTCTTTGCCTTGGATCAAACAATTGATCTATATCCCTGACATTGATTTATAACTTATTTCTAAACCAACTTAATCAACACATGAAAAAACTTTTTTCTCTGTTTTTCATTGGATTGCTGGCCTTACAACAGGGGTTTGCTCAAACAGAGGTGCCCGCAGGCCCTTTAGATTTGACTACCTGCGTGGCCATCGCCATTGAAAACAACCTCACCTTAAAAAGGTCTGAGCTGAATCAGCTCATCACTGAGGCCAACCTACTCGAAAGCCAAGGCCGAAGACTGCCTAGCTTAACGGCAGGTGCCAGCTCTGGCTACCGTTGGGGTAGATCGATCAACCCGGTAACCAACTTGTTTGAGACCAGACGTATCGGTAACGTCAACTTGTTTGGCAATACGGGCGCCCCAATTTTTCAGGGCATGCGAATCAACAACAGCATTGGGCAAGCAAAGAGCAACTTGGAATCTGGCGAATACACGCTTGAAGCCACTAGAAATGACATCACGCTCAATGTAATCAACCTATTTATAGATGTGGTCTTCAACCGCGAGCAGGTAAAAATTGCAGATAACCAACTCAATACGACGACCGAGCAATTGGGAAGAACAAAGCAACTTGTAGATGCAGGCTCCCTAGCCTACTCAGACTTGCTGGACCTACAATCTCAGAATGCAACCAACCAACTTAACGTCATCAACGCTAAAAATGGACTTCGCCTTGCCAAGCTTGCATTGTCTCAAGCATTGCAGATTCCATTTACAGAGAGTTTTGATGTGGTTGAACCCACCTACGAAGTCAGCAAAGAGGCCCTAACCTCAGCTACCCCAGCTGAGATCTTTGAAGTGTCCGTGGCGCTAATGCCACAGATTAAAGCCGCTGAAGCAGAAGTTGAAGGTGCGGAGTACGGTGTGAAAATCGCCAAAGGTGCATTTTACCCAACCTTGGATGCCGGCCTGTCCGCCTTCTCCAACTACGTAGATCAGGCCTTCCTTCCAGGATCAAGAGAAATCATTCCCTTTGAAACACAAGTAGAAAACAACTTTTCTCAATCAGGAACAATCAACTTCAGTATTCCAATTTTCACACGATTCAGCAACAAGTCCAACTTGCAGCGTGCTCGCGTGCAACGACAGCTTGCAGAAGTAGCTGTTTCCGAAGCAAAAAACAGGTTGCGTCAGGAGATTGAAACTGCCTATAACTCCGCCATGTCGTCAGAGCTATCCTACCAAGCTTCCTTGGTTCGGGTAAAGAGCTTGGATGAAACGTTCCGTATTGCTCAGCAGCGCTTTAACCTTGGCGCCATCAATTCGGTAGACTTCCAAGTGGCTCAAAATAACCTGTTCAATGCGCAGGCTGACCTATTGAACGCCAAATACACCTATATTTTCAGAGTGAAAGTACTCGATTTTTACCTGGGTAACCCCATTAACCTTAACTAAACCATGGCTACTAAAAAGTCCAACAAACTTCTTTACTACCTACTCGGCGCAGTAGGTGTTATCATCATTTTTGCCATCATCGGAAAGTCTGCAGGCTGGATTGGTGGTGCAAAGGAAACCGAGGTGGAATTTGCCACCGTCAAGAAAACTGCCATTGTAGAAAAAGTAAGTAGCTCAGGAGAAATTCAGCCTGAGATCGAAGTCAAACTTTCTCCAGATGTGGCGGGTGAAATCATCGAACTCAATGTACAAGAGGGAGACTCTGTAGAAATGGGTCGATTGCTTGTCAAGATTCGTCCTGACAACTTTATCTCTGCGCTAGATAGAACCCGTGCCAACCTCAACCAGCAGATGGCTAATCTCGCACAGACGAGAGCTAACCTGCAGCGTGCTGAAGCACAATACACGCGTTCCGAGCTAGAATACAAGCGTCAACGTACACTACACCAGCAGAAGGCCATCTCTGATTCAGACTTTGAGCAGGCACAAGCCAACTACATCTCTGCACAAAAAGATCTAGAATCAGCTAAGCAGAACGTAATTGCTTCCGAGTTTATCGTAAAAAGCTCACAAGCTTCGGTGAACGAAGCTTCTGAAAACTTACGTTTGACTAATGTCAACTCTCCAGTATCCGGTATCGTATCCAGCTTGAAAGTAGAGCAAGGCGAACGTGTGGTAGGTACTCAGCAAATGGCAGGAACGGAAATGATGACAATTGCCGACCTATCTAGAATGGAAGTGCGTGTCGATGTAAACGAAAATGACATCGTACGACTTACTCTTGGAGACACCACCATCATAGATGTGGATGCCTATTCTGCTACTGGCAAAAAGTTTAAGGGCATTGTAACCAGCATTGCCAACACCGCAAACACCAAAGCATCTCCAGATGCCGTAACGGAATTTAAAGTCAAAATCCGCATCCTAAATGATTCCTACAAAGACTTGGTGAAGGCAGGGAATAAATACCCATTCCGTCCAGGCATGACTGCTTCTGTTGAGATCATGACCAACGCCAAAAACAATGCTTTGTCTATCCCACTATCTGCCGTAACTACCCGAGAAGAAGGAAAAGACACCCTTCCTGGAGCAGTAGCCAAGGTTCGAGAGCTAGTTTTTGTTAGTGAAAATGGTGTAGCGAAGATACGTGAAGTGAAAACCGGTATTTCTGACTACGAAAACATCGAAATCCTAGAAGGATTGAAGGAGGGCGATGAAGTCATTGCTGGCCCCTACTTCGTGGTGAGTAAGCAGCTTAAAGAAGGTGACAAAGTCAAAAAAATGACGGCGATAAAGCCTGAAGAAAAAGAGGAAGAAGAATAATTTTAATCACCACCATGACCCTATCCCCCTACCCTTACCGGTTGGGGGATTTTTTTTTTAGAAGCAACCAGGACGACAGACATAAAACTCATGACTGCTTCAGGTCTCGTTGGATAAAGATGTTCGGGGTGGAGAACCGAGAAATAAACAAAATAGTTGGGGCAGATTTAGCTCCTGACCCACTTATTGCCGCTACTTCGGCAAAGTCAACTGCCAGCGCCAGCTATCTCGCATGCAATCTTCCAGGCTATGTGTTGCCTGCCAACCCAGTACCCGATTAATTTTGTTGGTGTCGGCCCAAGTTTTGACGACGTCACCTGCCCGTCTAGGGCCAATTGTGTAAGGTAGCTTTACCCCTGTTACCGCTTCAAAGGCATGGATAACTTCAAGTACCGTATTGCCTCGCCCGGTGCCCACATTGAATACGTCAAAAAAGTTGGGTGCCTGTTGAGAAAGAAAAGCCAAAGCTTTCACGTGAGCGTCTGCCAAGTCTACCACGTGGATATAATCTCGGATGCAGCTGCCATCTGGGGTATCGTAGTCGTTACCAAAGACCGTCAGCTTTTCTCGAATGCCTGCGGCCGTTTGGGTAAGGAAGGGAACTAAGTTTTGAGGTGTACCCATTGGCAATTCCCCGATTTTTCCGCTTGGATGTGCACCTACAGGATTGAAATAGCGTAGCGCAATGACACGTATGCCGGGCTGACTTTTGACGTAGTCAACCAAAATATCCTCTCCTACCCTCTTGGTATTTCCGTAAGGGCTTTCGGCATCCTTTCTGGGTGTTTCTTCTGTAACAGGAAGTACGTCAGGCTGTCCATAAACGGTGCATGATGAAGAAAAAACAAGGTCTTGGATCTTTTGGGCTCGCATAAAGTCAAGCAATACCAAAAGTGAACCTAGGTTGTTTCTATAATAAGCCAAGGGCTGTTGCGTGCTTTCTCCTACAGCCTTGAATGCCGCAAAGTGGATGACACCGGCCAACTCGTGTTCCTGTGCAATCCTATCCAGCACTGCTCTGTCGTTGCAATCTCCCCGGTAATGGGAAAAAGTGGTGCCAGTAATTTCTTGCAAGCGTTGTAACACCTGCTCCTGGGAATTGGAAAAATCATCTAAAATGATGGGGGTAAAACCCGCATTAAAAAGTTCCACAGCGGTGTGCGACCCAATGTATCCCGCTCCACCTGTAATCAATATTTTTTTCATCTGACCTAAAAATAACCTGTACAAAGCTAAAAATTAATCTCAAGAAACTGCTCAAGGTCGTTTACCGCAGCAACATAAAGATACCTCTTCGCTCCTCTTGCGTAAGCGTGCCTTCCAAGAGGTATTCGTAGCGAATCAAGTAGGAATAGCTACCTATGGGCGCTGTGGCTTCCTTTATCCTGCCATCCCATGTTTCCTTCCCTAAGTACACCAGGTCGCCCCAGCGGTCCCAAATTAGGATTTCGAAGCTGATAGGACAGTTGACTACCGGTCCATAGCCGCCATCTCTAGGGAGAAAACCAGTTGGCATCCGCAACTGAGGTTGGGCCTGCTTGACTAGTGCAGTACCGACTGCCACACAGCCCTTGGCGTCGGTGACCAGGTAATTATAGTTGCCGGGTGCCAATTCACTTAGAGTAGCACCCAAACGGCCATTGTCCCAGGTTACGGTATAAGGAGAAGTACCGCCTACAATCTCCAAGGAGAGTTGCCCATCCAAGCTCCCCTCACAGCCAGGGCGAAGGACATTAGCGGTGACCTTGAGTTCCTCTGGCCCCTTCATTTCCACATCAACAGGGAATACACAGCCTCTGCTGTCTTGAATACTGAGCTGGTACTTTCCTACCCCCAAACCAAGCACTGTTAAATAGGGATTTTCCCAGCGGGATTCTGCACCCAACACCTTGAATGGAGCTGTTCCACCTTTGAGTTGAATGCGTACTTCCCCATCTATCCCTTCAAAACAAGAAACAGGCTTCACCTCCACCACACCTTGCATTGAAATGGGCTCGGGATCGATCAATACTGCTTCTAACTCCACCACAGAACAACCTGTGGCATCGCTCACCCACGCCCGGTAGCTCCCCGCCGCCAAGCCTGTAGCTTGACTCATGGTGAGCAATGGATCATGTGCCCATCGGTAGGTATAGCTACCAGACCCTCCTTGAGGCTGAAGCTGAATGCTCCCATTGGCCTGCCCAATGCAGCCAGGAGAAATCACCTGTGGGGAATCTACCGTTAGCGATGGGTAAACGCGAATATCCAAGACCTTAGATATTCCCAAGCAGGCGCCGTTGACCAAGCTAACTTCCTCGTAAACGAGCTGTCGGATGGGCGCAGCAACATCCCAGAGTACCTCCACACGGGCCGTGTTTGCACCACTAAGAAGCTGACCTCCCGTCACTGTCCAAGTATAGTTTCTTGCAGCAATAGGAAAGGGTACCTCATAGGTCATCGGTGTAGCTAGGCCACAGATCCCTGAACTTCCTTTTGGGGCATCGGGAACCAGCGCTTCGGTGATGGCCACTGTAAATTCGAGTGCCTTGCCTGGGCAACCCGCCAGGGTGAAGGGGGTTGCTTTGATTTTGCCGGAGGCGGCACCTGCAGCCCAGCGAATACGAACCTGCTCCGTATCCTTGCTGAGAATCGTTCCGCCATCCACCTCCCACACCATCTTCCCTAGTCCACTTGCATTTTCGAATCGGTAGGTTGCCTCGTCAATTCCTGGACAAACACTTGCAGGGCCAGTTATTTTACCTTGAACATCCAAGACCTCCACTTCAAAGCGGAAGGTTTCCTCGCTATCGCAATTTCCTTCTCCCGAGCTAGCCAGTACCGAAACTTGGTATTTCCCAGGCTTTTGAAAGGTATGGGGAGAACTCATGCCGTCCTTTGGTGCAGAACCATCGCCAAAGGTCCAGGTGAAAAATCGATAGGATGGATTGTCTGTTGCAATCTTCCATGCCCCCTCTACACCCAAGCAGGCTACGTTGTCTCCAGTGATGGTGAAGGGATACGCAGCAGCTGTTTCAAACTGGATTGGCTCAAGGGTAGCACCTACTGCATAGACATAGGACTCTACAGCACCCGAGCCGTAGGCAATGGCTGAAAAACCGGAGGCATTTTTAAGTGTATTGGCACCTTCATTCACGATAAGTCGGGCATATTCAAAATTGGGGTTGGTGGGTACGGGTTTGAATTGATTCCCTACTGCTTGCCCATTCAGAAAGGTCTGCTGGGCAGTGCCTTTTTTGACCAAAATATTTACAAGGTGGGTACGTATCCAGCTGATTTTGACTGAAGAAAAGACCATTTCCTTCAACAGCTGGTTGACCGGACTTAGCGTGACGAGCGACGGATCGCCATAGCGGGAATATGAATCGTTTTGATCGTTACAGGCGCCGCTTTTGGCAATCATGGATACGGCGGTGGGCTTACTCGTCTCGATGGACACGATGTCGTCCTTGGTAAACTCGAAAGTAAAAAAAGCGCCACGGCTGAGTGTCCCCTTATTTTGCCCGTTGATTTTTACCTGGGTATTGTCTTGGGAGGCCAGCACTTTAATGATTTCACCAGAGGTTCTGTCTGCAAGGGGAAGGTGAATATAGGACTTGCCCCAGGAGGTAATTGGGTAGGCTTGTTGGTACAGGTGGTCTCCCGAAGTAGCACAATTATCCCCCGCACTGGTCATTTTATTTCCACCAAAGACCGCCAGATTTTTGCAGTCCCCATCTGTGCCGTTGATGACGCGCACACGCGTACCCGTGAGGTCACCCCCGTCAGCTTTTAGCTGGAAGGTTTGTCCTTTTTCTAAGGTGATCCGTATGGGGGCAACGGCGGGCACTGGGGTACCATTAAAATCGACCCGTGTGCTAGGGGTGATTTCCACATCAGTTTTATCCTCAACTGCCACAACGAGAAGCGTGCTTTCAAAATTTTTGTTGCTCGGAGAAATATCCAGTCCAGGCTCAAAGACATCAAAATGAGCCGTAACGTAGTAGTCTTTGCCTAGCGCGGTGATAGGGAGCACCACCGTACCATCGGCACTGGCCTGTCGCTTGTTGAAAGCATGTACAGCGACTTCTCCCGAGGATTTTATGTAGATGCTTTTCTCCTCCACCAAACCCGAAGACTTATGGAGGATGTTGTATTGGGAGTCTTGAAAATTTTGTACAAACTGCTGGCCTTTTTCTAAGGAAAAAAATTGCTTTTGGTCATTGTATTCGAGGTAGCCAGTGGTTTTTTCTGCTGCTGTAATGAGTACTGACGCAGTGACAGGGAAAAATGCAGTGCCGTTATTTTCCATGAAACCCAGGTAAAACTCTCTTCCGAGCGTACTTACCTGTGCCTGCACGGAAATGGATGCACTAAGGAGAGTCAAAACAACTATCCATAGCCTCACAATTTGCTGCATGCCT
>JBIIFN010000229.1:0-3137 GCA_044237325.1 Algoriphagus sp. | reverse complement strand
ATGCCCAAATGGTGTACCTGTTCGATGACTTCTGCTAGGGAGTCTGGAGAAAGGGTAGCCTGGGTGCACCAGGTGGTTTGGGCTAGCCATTCACTCACCAGCCCTGGGGAAAGTTGGTATTCCTGTGCTAGCCGCTCCACGAGATCAGGCTGTTTGACTAGTGCCTCCAAAATCGCATACACCGCATCCCGGACCTGAAAGAGGCCTTCCCTCCAGTATTCCAAAGCCTTTGGCGAGGCTACCCACACAAAGCAAGGCCAAGGACTGGGAAGTTCACCGGTACGAACAAGTGCTCCTTGAGCCACCGCTGGGCTCGTGGTGTATTTTTCCCAGAGGAAAAACCCTTCTTCTCCTCGGGCATAGGCGGCGACGGCACCATCTAGGTTGTCAATGATCTGAAAGGTCAAGGAATCCATCGGCCAGCCTTCTCTGGCGGCAAGTACTCGGGCCATGAGGTGGGATCCGGAACCCATACGGCTCACGAAGAAGTTCTTTTTTGAATCGACAGTGGGGGAGCTAGGAATTTTAGACGATTCGTGGATACCCCAAATTAGTGGGGAAAGGACGTGGTAACCGAGCATCTTGTTTTGGCCTCCAGTGGAACAATCTTTCAAGAAACTTTCCGTCAGGAGAAGTGCCAGATCTGTATCCCCGTTTTTGAGGTCTTGGAGCAGCTGCCCTGATCCGCGAGATTCTTCCTTCCATACCAGCTGAATCCCAGACTTCAATAGGGGTTGCTGCCGCTCCAACAGCCGTAAGGGGTAGTTGAAATGTTCGGGAACTCCAGTGATTCGTAGGGTTTTGATGGCGCTGCTCATGGGACAAAAATAAAAAGCCGGAAGGAAAAGATTCCTTCCGGCTTGAGAAAAGGTAAGAAGCTATCAATCGTGTGTGGCGTGTCGGTCTGTAATGAGGAGATTGCAAAGCCCCGCCAAAATCAACAGCGTACCTGCAAGTAGCATGGTATATATGACAGCCTCTCCGAAGATAAGTTTGTATAGAAAATTGACTCCTCCAAGGGCCGCCACAATCTGCGGAATTACGATAAACATGTTGAATATACCCATGTAAACCCCCATTTTCTTAGGTTCCACCGAGCCCGAAAGCATGGCATAGGGCATGGAAAGAATGCTTGCCCAGGCGATGCCTACCAAAGCAAAACAAATATGTAGCATCCAAGGAGCCGTGATGTAGTAGATAAGGATGAAGCCTATTCCACCGGCGATCAAACTGACCATGTGGAGGAGTTTTCTGTTGATTTTGATTTTGGCTGCAACGAAGGAGAGGATCAAGGCAAAGAACATGGAAACTAGTCCGTAGGTGCCCAGATAATTCCCAACGCTGTCGGCGGCGTTATTGTAGGCTTCAGAGCTGGTGTCCGTAGCGCCAAACACGTGTTCCGTGATGGCAGGGGTAGCAAAGCTCCACATGGTAAAGAAAGCAAACCAGGAGAAGAATTGAACCAAGCCCAGCTGCTTCATTACGGTAGGCATGGTGGCAATCAGGTGAAGAATCTCATTTAGCCCTGCAAAAAAGCCTTTCTTACTTTCTTTTTCTTGTTCAAAGGCTTCCAAGTCTTCTGGAGGGTACTCTTCCGTACGGAGTATGGTGTATAAGATGGAGGCAAACAAAACGAATGCACCGATGCCAAAAGCATACTTGACCGAGTCGGGTACCACCCCAGGGGCAGCAGTATTGGGTACGCCAAGTTGGGTCATCATCCAAGGTAGGTTAGAGGCCACCCAGGTTCCGATGCCAATGATCAGGGTTTGCACCATGAAACCATAGGAGCGTTGAGACTCGGGAAGCTTGTCCGCTACCAAAGCGCGGAAAGGTTCCATGGAAATATTAATGGAGGCATCTAGGATCCAAAGGGACCCTGCTGCCATCCAAAGTGCGGAGGAGTAAGGGGCGAAAAACAAGGCAATCGTACTGAATACAGCTCCAAAGAAGAAGAAGGGCTTTCTTCTCCCAAATTTAGGGTGCCAGGTCCGGTCACTGAGGTAGCCGACAATGGGCTGCACGAGTAGTCCTGTGAGCGGTGCCGCAATCCACAAAAAGGGGATGGCGTCCTTGTCTGCGCCGAGGGTTTGGAAGATCCTCGACATGAATCCGCCCTGGAGGGCAAAACCAAATTGAATTCCTAGAAAGCCGAAACTCATGTTCCAGATCTGCCAAAAACTCAACTTCTTTTTTTCTTGTGGCATGGTAAAGGTGTTTTGGGTCTAGGTGCTACTTAATACAAGCCAAGAAGCTGAAGTTCACCCGCAGGTTGCGGTAGCTCAAGGTAGGGTAGTTGGGCAATGTCAAAGTACGGGTGCTCATGCTCAGGCAAAGGGTCGAACTCGCTCAGCTTATTCAAGAAGGCAAAGGATGTGCTGCTCAGTGATTGGGGACTACCTGCGAGCGTTGGTGCAAGGGATTCAAAGCCGTGGAAATAGATACGTAGCGTATGAAATTGACTCGGAAACTGTCCTTCCGCTTGATTAAAGGTTAGGCTGCCTGTTTCTGGCTGGTAAGTAATGGCTCTAGCGAAATAATCACCATTTAGGTAATCCAGGCCTTCTCCAGCATCTTCATAATGGTGATAAGTACTTCCTTCTTTTCCCTTGTATAGGTGGAGACGTAGGATGCCGTCATGCTCCATGCCACTGTGCTGTCCTTCAGACTGCTGGGCAAATAGGCTTCCTCCTTTCACGTACACAGGCAGGTAGCTGAGTGGTGAGTCTTGGTAGATGACCTGATTTCCAGGGAGCTTCTGGTCCGAGTAGAGGTAGTACCAGTCGCCTTGCGGAAGATACACCTTGCTGATTTCCTTAAAGCTTTCAACAGGAGCCACCAAGAAGGCATCGCAGAATTGGTACTGGTTTTGGAAGGCGGTCTGGTAAACAGTCGAATCCTGAGGATAGGAAATCGCTAAGGAAGCGGTCAATGGAAGTCCGTCTAGCGTACTTTTCCGGTAGGCGCTATACAGCGTTGGAAGCAATGAGTACCTCAGGCGCAAGTAGTTGCGGCTAATCTCCTCTACTTCTTCTCCAAATGCCCAGGGCTCAGCATCCTTGGTATTGATCATTGAATGTGCTCGATACAGCGGTGAAAAAGCAGCGATGCTCATCCAGCGTGCAAACAAGCCTTTG
>JBIIFN010000227.1:0-3177 GCA_044237325.1 Algoriphagus sp. | reverse complement strand
GTCTTTTGTTCGGCCTTCGCGTTGAGCTGTCCAAACGGACCTATTTTCTCGCAGGAGAGATTTTTGGATAAACTCAGACACGAGTACAGAGCTTTCCAGTAAAGCCCTACCGCTGAGACCTCGGCGAATGGCAAAGTTTCGATTGAGACGAGATAGGGTAGCGAGGAAAGGTTTTTTGATCAGGTTGTCTCCAATGGCCGAAGTTGTCATGACTAGGCCGTTTTCATACAAGCAGGCATTTAGCAAGGAGGTGTCCAAGATGATGTCGCGGTGGTTGGAAACAAACAAGTAGGCCGTGTTGGGCTCTAGCTGCTCAAAGCCGCCTACTGTAAGGCCTTCTGAACTCATTTCCAATACTTTTCTAACAGCCGGGTAGATGAAGTTGATTTGAAAATCCCGCAGGGAATGCGTGAGCTTCATGCGTTCCTTCCAGTTGGCCCCTTGATCCTCAGGAAAGGTAAACTGCATCATCGCTTCTAGCATGCGGTCATCTACAATCTGCCGGATGGCAGCGTTGACTTCAGCATCGTAAAAAGGGCGTATGGGATCAAATGGAGACATGGTGGCGTAGGAAATTGGAGGTCAAAAGGATGAAAAGTATGGCTAAGGCCAATTTTTTCTTCTAGTTAAAGGGCAGTTCTTTTCAAGGATTTGGTCAAAAAGGCTAAGTGCACAGGCAGTGCCTCGGTCCAATAGGTCCAAGTATGTGCACCGGGTCGCTCGGTGTATTCGTGAGGAATACCGGCCTGAAGCAGAAGGGCATGCATCTGTCGGTTGGTCTCAATCAAAAAGTCATCTGTACCACAATCGATGAGTAAGGAAATCCCTTGGCCTTTGAGCTGGTCTACCAAGCCTACTGCAGTGTACGGATTAAATTGTGGTCCCTTGTAATTGATTGCGCCAAGCATTTCAATTTGCCCCTTTTTACGCAAGTTTCTAAAGTCTTCACCCACTTTCCATAAGTCGGTATCAATGTTCATGACCCCACTCATGCTACCTGCTGCTACGAATAGGGTTGGGTGCTTTGCCGCCAAAGTAATCGCTCCATGGCCGCCCATGGATAGTCCTGAGATGGCTCTGGATTCTTTTTGAGCTAAGGTGCGGTATGTTTTGTCGATAAATGGGATCAATTCTGCCGTCAGATACGTTTCGTAGCGCACGGAATCCATTAGCGGACTATCGTAGTAGTAGCTAGCAGGGCCAACACCTGGGGTGACAATGATGAGGTTATGTGTCTCTGCCATGCGGTTGACCAGTCCTTTTTCGGTCACTTTTTGCTGCCAATCTGAAAAGGCTCCTGATCCCCCATGGAGGAGGTAGAGCACGGGGTAGCGCGTAGTTCCTTCCTTATAGCTTGAAGGAAAGGTGACGGCTGCCTTGAGATTTTTCTTCATGGAAGGGCTGTAGATGGACACGGTATCCACGGTAGCCTGGGCAAAACTTAGGCCCGGAAGGAGCGTGAAAAGAAGGAAAAGCAGTAAAATCCGAAGGTTCATATAGGTTATGATATAGGTTTAGGCGAGGTAGCGTACTCTTTTTTCTAGGTGACGGTTTCCCGAAAGTAACGTGTTTCCATCGGCTGTGGGGAAAATTTTATTCGGATAGGGATTACCTATGCAAGGCAAAAATAAAGAATTCCAAAATAGAATCCTTAGCTGCTTTGGTGATTTACCCAGTAGGCATGCGGGGTTCAGGTGAGACAGGTACTATCTCTTGAATAGCTGGGAGGCTGGAAAAAGGAGGGGCTGTCCTGAGATCTAACCCGGGTAATCCCTATATTCCCTACAGATCCATTCTCCATTTCATGAAAACCCTACAGCAGTTTGCCTATGCGCTCATCGTTCTTGTTCTAGGGGCGCTTGTAGCCAAGGAAGGGGCTTTTATTCTCGTTCCTTTGGTATGGGGGGTATTCTTCGCCTTTGCCCTGTATCCCATTTCCTCCTGGTTTGAGCGCCACCATTTTCCCAGAGGGTTGGCTATTTTTGTGACTTTATTGGGGGTATCACTTGTCGCAGGTGGGATTTTTTACCTGTTGTTGACACAGATTTTTGGCTTGATTCGGGAGATTCCAGAGATCAGTGCCAACATTGAAGAAAAGATGGCCCGTTATGGCCAGGAACTCCAACTGCTCCTTGGGGAGGATTGGGTAGGGACCAAGCAGCAGTTGGAGTTGGGTTCGCTTTTCACAACCGACAACTTAAACCAAACCCTTTTTGCAACAGGAAAGTCTTTGACGCTGTTGGGTATCATTCCCTTGTACACCTTTTTGCTGCTGTATTACAAGGACTTTTTCACCGAGTTTCTCATCAAGTATTCCACCAAAGACAAGGAGGCGGTGCTTCTATGGGTCAATGACTCGGGGCAGGTTATCCAGTCCTACCTTGTGGGGATGATACGCGTGACGGGTATTGTAGCAGTCCTTTCAGGCTTGTTTTTTTACTTCATTGGGGTGGAATTCTTTTTTCTTTTTGCGGCTTTCATTGCCATTCTAAATCTGATCCCCTATGTGGGGGTGTTTATCTCCTCCGTTTTTGCAATTCTCTATGTCTTTCTAACGACCGATACGCTGTTTTACCCGGTACTGACGTTTGCTTGTTTGTGGGGGATACAGCTCTTGGAAAACAACTTGATTACCCCATTGGTGGTGGGATCAAAGGTAAAAGTGAATGCCCTTGCTGTCATTATTGCCATCCTTTTGGGCGGTTGGCTATGGGGAATTTCCGGTATGGTGTTGTTTATCCCTTTGGTAGGTGTGCTGAAAATCAGCCTAGAACGGAGCACAAGAGGCAAGGCCTTTGGCTTTTTGCTCAGCGACGATGTACCCGTACGGGAAGGTTCTGAAAACTTTTTGAAGCTTTTGAGAAAAAGGTTTACTAGTGAAAAAAAATAAAAAAAAAATAAGTCGGGGTGGCAGGATTCGAACCTACGGACTTCCCGCAATCCTGCGGTGCCTGCCCCGAAGGATTTCGGGGACGCGATACCGGGCTACGCTACCCCCGAACAACAAAAAAGCCAACAAGTAATCTGTTGGCTTTCGTTGTTTTTGATCTTAAATAAGTCGGGGTGGCAGGATTCGAACCTACGGACTTCCCGCAATCCTGCGGGACGCGATACCGGGCTACGCTACCCCCGAACAACAAAAAAGCCAACAAGTAATCTGTTGGCTTTCGTTGTTTT
>JBIIFN010000226.1:0-3179 GCA_044237325.1 Algoriphagus sp. | reverse complement strand
AACAAACCATGACTTGGATTAAAAAAGTTGGTATCCTCTTGGGATTGCTCGTATTCGTTGTTCTGCTTTCGCTAGCGCTCTCGTACAGAAGTGATTTGCCTGCTGCTGAAGTAGCGGAGAAATATATGACAGCAGAGTCTCGATTTGTGGAAGTAGATGGCATCCAGGTACACGTGCGGATCATGGGAACTGGGGAACCTGTTTTTCTGCTGCATGGAAGTTTTGCTTCTCTGCATACTTGGGATGTTTGGCAAAAGGAAATGAGCCCTTACTACCAAACCATCTCCTTGGACTTTCCAGGTCATGGCCTCACAGGTCCTGATTCTTTAAAACGTTATAGCATAGCTGATTATAGCCAGTTAGTTCATGTCTTGGCTCAAAAGCTAAACTTGACCCAGTTTCACGTTGCGGGCAACTCCATGGGAGGAGCTGTTGCGCTGCAAATGGCTTCAGACCGGCCCGGTGCCATCCTTTCGCTCAACTTGATTGATGCGGCAGGTGCGCCTCCGGCAGAATCTAGAATGACTGATTCTACTTCCCAAAAGAAGTCAACTTCGGGTGGGGCTTGGATCTTCCAAGTGGCCAGACATCCCGTTTTCTCCAAAATTTTACTTTCCTGCACGCCCAAATTCCTCTTTGCACTCAACATGAAGCAAGTCTATGGGGACGATAGCAAGGTGACTGATGCCGTGACCGAACGCTATTACCAGTTGATGCTTCGTGAAGGCAACAGACAGGCTACGCTAGATCGCTTGAGCCAGAAAAGAAAAAGTACCATCGAGTTTGCACGAATCACCATGCCTACCCTCATCCTATGGGGAGCAAAAGACAACTGGATTCCTTTGACTCAGGGTCAGCGCTTGCAAAAAGCCATCCCAGGAGCGAACTTGCTTGTCTTTGATACCGCAGGCCATGTGCCCATGGAAGAAATACCGACGGAGACTGTCGCAGAATACTTGAGTTTTTTGGGTGTGGAAGTTCGAAAAAACTACCTTCAGCCCAACAACCAAGTAGCTGATGCAAATTGAACTCCTCGTATACCTCCTAGCCGCTTTTTCGCTGCTGCTGCTAGTTTTTCTTTTTTTTACCAGGGGAAAAGGCAGTACTAACGCAAGTCTGGTACGTGACGAGCTTCAGGTGCTTCGCAAAGAGCTCACACAAAGTTTGGCTGAGGCCAGGAAAGAATCTTCAGAAAACCTTCATCGCCAATTCCAATTGATTTCCGACAACCAGCGTGCTGCATCAAGGGAACAAAATGAGGCTATGAATCAATTTGGAGAGCGGGTACGCCAATCGCTTTTGGACTTGAGCACCATGCAGCGGGAGAAGCTTTCGGAGCTAAGCAGGAGGCAGGATGAGCTTTTAAAAAATACCGAACAGCGCCTTGAAAAAATCAGGGAAACGGTGGATGAAAAGCTGCAAAAGACCTTAGAAACGCGCTTAGGCCAATCCTTTGACCTGGTCAGCACCCAACTTCAAGCAGTACAAAAAGGGCTAGGAGAGATGCAGAGCCTTGCCAACGGGGTAGGCGATCTCAAGCGCGTGCTCACCAATGTAAAAAGCCGTGGGCTGCTCGGTGAATACCAACTGCAGGCCATCCTCGAGAATGTGCTGGCTCCAGATCAGTACGTAGCCAATGCAGCGGTGACGGGTACGCGAGAGCGAGTGGAATTTGCCATAAAGATGCCTGGGGCGGACGAACCCGTGTACCTACCCATTGATTCCAAGTTTCCGCAGGAGTCCTACCTACGCTTGGTGGATGCCCTCGAGGCAACGGACAAGGTGTTGGTGGACCTGTCTCGACTAGAGCTCATTAAGGCGGTGAAAAAGGCAGCGGCAGACATTCACCAGAAATACATCCATCTACCGCATACGACGGACTTTGCCATTCTTTTTTTACCCATGGAAAGCCTGTATGCGGAGATCCTTCGCGAGCCTGGATTGGCGCAACAGCTTCAGTTGGACTACAAGGTTATCGTGACAGGACCTACTACGCTCTCGGCAATTTTGAATTCCCTCCAGATGGGCTTCCGTACCCTCGCCATTCAAAAGCGAAGCTCGGAGGTTTGGCAGGTGCTGGGTGCGGTCAAATCTGAATTTGGGAAATTTGGGGAGCTCCTTGAGCGTACACAGAAGAAAATAAATGAGGCCAACTCAGAGCTAGACAAGCTGGTGGGTGTCCGAACCCGCATCATCCAGCGGAAGCTGAAGGAGGTGCAGGAATTGCCCGACCCAGAGCGGGAAAAGCTGCTTGAGGACTAAGTTTTTTTGCGAAGCGAGGTCCCTGAACTAATCCAATACCATGCGGGCTAAGATTTTTGCAATCTTGTCCTCCACAGATTCTGAAGAGATATTTGTTCGACTTAATCGGTCTACCAGGATGGGGAAGGAGAAGGGCGTAAACTGCGATGGGTAGTTGACTACGATTTCAAGTCGGTTCAATTTTCGCATCGCTTCCACAAACATTTCTTGCTCCATCTGCTGGTTTAAGGCCTCGTGACGGGCTTGCTTCAGTAGCAAGTTGTCGGTATCGTACTGCTCAAATACCTGAAAAAGTAAGCCGGAATTGGCTTGGATATGCTTGAAGGTCATGGGCTTGCCTGGATAGCCTTGAAAAATCAACCCTGCGATGCTCGCAATTTCTCTGAATTTCCGTTTGGAGAGCTCACTTTCGTTGATGCAATGTAGCACGTCTTCTTCCAGGTCCTTGAGACTAAATAGGTCTTCTTCTAGAAGTTCCTCAATGGCGATGGACACATCAGAAAATAGCTCAAAACCGTAATCGTTCATGGCCATGTTAAACGATACTGGAAAGCGTTGCGCAATGCGGTAAGCGATGAGTGCGCTCATGAGTTCGTGGATCATTCTACCCTCAAATGGGTAAAAAAAGAGGTGGTAGCCTTCCTTACTTTTTAGCGATTCAATCAAGAAGGTTTGTGCATCCGGCACAAGGGAGAGCTGCTGCTGCAGATCCAAAATGGGCAGTACGCGACGTACCTCTTCGGAACCCACGATTCCCTGGTTGTAGGCTTTAAAGATTTCGCGGATTTTATGCGATAGCATGGAGGACAGAGACATGCGTGCACCCATCCAGCTAACCACTTGGTTGGTCTTTTTTTCGGTCACCTTCACCACAGCATCCATTCCTTTTACGTAGAGTAGCTCTAGGTTGCGTCCCG
>JBIIFN010000225.1:0-3218 GCA_044237325.1 Algoriphagus sp. | reverse complement strand
TGATTTTTGTTCAAATCTCCGCTTTGGTGAAGAAGACTTGGCTTATCTGCGCCAAATGAAACAGACGGATGGGAGTGCCACGTTTGCCCCTGAATTTTTAACCTACCTGAAAGAGCTCCGCTTCACTTGTGACCTTGATGCGGTAGAAGAAGGCACGGTGGTTTTTCCTAATGCACCGCTATTGCGGGTCAAAGGACCGCTGATTCAATGCCAACTCTTGGAGACGTCCTTGCTCAACCTGATTAATTTCCAGACGCTTATTGCCACCAAAGCTGCTCGCATCAACCTGGCAGCGCAGGGTGCACCGGTGTTGGAATTTGGCCTTAGACGTGCACAGGGTATCGACGGTGCCTTGGCGGCAAGCCGTGCTTCCTATATTGGAGGATGCAGCTCCACAAGCAATGTGATGGCAGGCAAACTCTTTGGTATTCCCGTGTCGGGCACTCATGCACACAGTTGGATACTTTCCTTTGATACAGAACTCGATGCATTTAAGGCCTATGCAGAGGCTTTTCCAGACCACTGCGTGTTTCTAGTAGATACCTACGATACGCTTACAGGAGTTAAAAATGCAATTACCGTAGGGAAGCTCCTTCGGAGTAAAGGCAAAGAGATGCTCGGTATTCGCATTGATTCTGGTGATTTGGCCTATTTTTCTGGGCAAGCCAGACTGCTTCTCGATGAGGCAGGCTTCCCAGAGGCCAAGATCTATGCCTCCAACGACCTCGATGAATACATCATTTCCTCACTCAAAACACAGGATGCAGCCATAGACGTTTGGGGGGTGGGCACCAAATTGGTAACCGCCTTTGATCAACCTGCTTTAGGTGCGGTATACAAGTTGTCGGCCATCAAAAACGAAGCGGGTGACTGGGTGCCCAAAGTGAAGGTTTCCCAACAATCCTTAAAAATCAATATTCCTGGCCTACACAACGTACGTAGGTACTTCAGCAAGGGCAAGGCAGTGGCCGACATGATTTACTTGGAGGGGCAGGCGATCGACCCAAAGGGTATCATGATCATCGATCCCAACGATGCTACGCAGCGCAAGCGGCTGATGCCAGCATTTTACGAAGAGGAAGAGTTGCTTAGACCTATTTTTAGAGCGGGTAGTCTAGTCTATTCCTTACCTAGCCTGCAAGAAATCCGAGCGCGTGCTACCGCGCAATTGGAGGCATTTGACAAGACGCACAAGCGATTGACCAATCCCCATGTTTATCCAGTAGGTTTGGAGGAGCAGCTGCATCAGCTTCGTATGGAATTGGTTATTACTGCAAAAAACAATCAACATGAAGAGAATTAGTTCTGATACCGCGTTAATTCTGGTGGATGTTCAACATGATTTTCTACCTGGGGGAGCATTAGCCGTTACAAAAGGAGATGAAATTTTACCCATCATCGCCTCCCTACAGCCCCAATTTGATCATATTGTAGCTACCCAGGATTATCATCCGGCCAAACATGGAAGCTTTGCTGCAAACCATCCGGGAACTCAGCCAGGCCAGCAAATTGTATTGAAAGGGTTGCCACAAATTCTTTGGCCAGTGCATTGTGTGGAGGGAACACCTGGTGCTGATTTCCCAGCCTCCTTGGATCGTAGTCGATGGAAGGCGGTGTTTCAAAAAGGGAAAAACCCACAAGTTGATTCCTATTCTGGTTTTTTTGATAATGCCCGGAGAGGAGATACAGGACTAAGAACTCATTTATTGTTGCAGGGTGTTCGTCGGGTGTGTATTGCTGGCCTTGCCTTAGATTATTGTGTCAAATTCACTGCCTTAGATGCAGTAAGTTTGGGTTTTGAAACGTACGTGCTCACCGATGCCACTCGGGCGGTCAATCTTCAGCCTGAAGATGGGCAGCGTGCTCTACAAGAATTAAAAGCTGCAGGAGTTCAATGTTTGGATAGCAAATTACTTAGATACTAATGTTTGACTTTGACCCAGAGAAACACTACGCCAAAGAAACCGAAAGCCGGGTAGTCATCCGCTTTCAGGACTGCGACCCGCTTCGCCACCTCAACAATGCGAAGTACTTCGACTATTTTTTCAATGCCCGAGAGGACCAGGTGCCCAAGCTATATGGATTGGAAATTATCGACCTTATCCGCGTGTACAAAGCGGCCTGGGTGGTGTACAACCATAACATCAGCTATGTAAAGCCAGCGATGGTGGGCGAGTGGGTTCGCATCATGAGCCGCTTGCTCTGGTACAATGACAATACCATTATGGTGGAGTATTACCTCACCGACGACTCAAAGACACAGCTGAAGACCGTTCTTTGGTCTACGATGCGCTATGTGACTTTGGAGGAAGGGAAGTCGCAAAACCATACAGGTGCGGTGGTCGATTTTCTAAAAGCCACTTCACTCAATTTAGATCCGAGTAGCTTAAACATCCGGGATCGGGTGAAGCAGTTAAAAGGCGAGTTGTAGCGAGGCGCCTGAGGAAGTCTTTATTTGTGCATGCTGTAGTCGCGTTCCACCTTGGCGATGCGCGTGCTGTAGGCTGAATACCATTTTTCACGACCGTATTTTTGCGCTAGGAGGTGATCCGACTGCATTTTCCATTGTTTGATGGCTTCCAAACTTTCCCAGTAGGAGATGGTGATGCCCAGCGTATTGCGTGCACTTTCATGGCCCAGGTAGCCGGGTTGGAGGGCTGCCAATCGAACCATTTCTTCGGCCATTTCGTGGTAGCCTTCTTCGATTTGGGTGCGGATGCTGGTAAAAATCACCGCGTAGTAAGGAGGATTGGGCGTGTTAGCGATCATGTGTGCTGAGGTAGGGCGTGTATTCCATGTAGCGGGCAGTGGCCAGCGCCAGCTCCTTGCCGAAGGTTTGTTCGGTCAGGTGGAGGGCTAGGTCAATCCCTGCGGAAATCCCTGCCGCCGTCCAGAGCTGGGCGTCGGTTTGAACGTAGCGAAGTTGCTGTTGGGGTAGGGCGGAAGGGACCATTTCCTGAATATTTTCGTACACCTCGTGGTGGGTGCAGTAAGGACGCTGATCCAATAATCCTACTTTTCCGAGGATTCTGGATCCAGAGCAAACCGTCATGGTCCATTCG
Organism: Algoriphagus sp.; assembly: GCA_044237325.1. Taxonomy (GTDB): domain Bacteria; phylum Bacteroidota; class Bacteroidia; order Cytophagales; family Cyclobacteriaceae; genus Algoriphagus. The sequence goes on along the minus strand of JBIIFN010000225.1, from coordinate 156 downwards.
GAGCAGAGGATTCGCTGCTTGATGTCTTCGATGAAGGTGGCGTTTTGAACTACTTTTTTGGTACCGTCACCACCGGGGATTACCAGGTAGTCTAACGGGGGAAGCGTATTGAGGCCATGATCAGGAAGGACCTGAAGTCCATTCTTGGTTAGGATG
>JBIIFN010000224.1:0-3221 GCA_044237325.1 Algoriphagus sp. | reverse complement strand
CCCATTTTCATTTTTATCTTCAATGATTCGTAGGGTATAGGTACCTGGCTCGAGAAGGGTAAATGCAAACTTATCACCCTGTTTGACGCTAAGCTCGTAGGTAACCTCTTGTTTGGCATTCAGTAGTTGTAAAACATAGGGAGGACTAGCCCCTTCAATGAGCCCACTTACCCCATCTGCCAAGCTAGTTCGTTTGAGTTTTCTATAGTTCGCAGCAAGTTTTTTTTCATTAAACATCCCTTCAATGTCTTGGAATGTGGAGTCTGCAGCGGTGAGTGTAACGATATCCGTATCTATAGAATCAGGAAGAAATAGGTGAAGACGGAGCAAGTCCCTTTTGGAGGAGTCTGCAAAGCTGAGCATTTCTGGACGAATAGGCAGCACAGAAGCACTATCGTAAGCCAGGTATAGGGAATCGAGACGGATTTGGGTAACGGGCTTGTTGAAAGTGAGCTCCATTTTTAGTTCCTGGTAGAAGCTTTTACCAGAGTTGGCTGTCATGTCCAGCTTCTCAGGTTTGCGTTCAGAAACAGGGAATTTCGCCCAAATTAGGGAGTCCTTCGTAAAGCCAACCGAATCGCGAAGGCTTAGTTGTAGTGCCAGGCTGTCCGGTTGAGCTGACTTTGGATAAAAACGGATGCGCTTGTCTCCTGTAACATAGAGAATGTCTTCCCCGAACCCTTTGCCGGTGACACGGGTTTCAACCGTATTTCTGTTCAGAATTACGTCGAAGTTTTTCCCAAAATTGGCAGTTCGAAGAATTTTTATGGGGTTGAGGTCTGCTTTGGCTAAGTTGAAACTGATGCCTTCTTCCTCTCGATCCAAGTAGAGTGTGTCAGGTAAAAAGCCGTATTCTTCGTTTTTAAACTCCGCCTTTAGGTTGCCATTGGTATCTCTCCAGGCGTAGGCTCTGTAAACCCCCTCCTTGAGGTTGCTTAGCTTAAAGTTGCCTAGCGTATCTACCTGGCCGATGTAATATGGAGGAGCGGTAAATACGTTTGTACTATCCAGTGCAGGATAGATACCCACGAGTACGTTTTTATAGTCTTCTTTTGCCTCCGGAAAAGTAAAGCGAACGCTCCCTGAAAGGTATAGGCTATCGATAGTTGGGCCAGTGGAAAAGACCAATTTGAGGTTTTCAGCAGGGTTTTTCTCGGAGAGGTCTACGACGGACTTCTGAAAGTCAAAAACGTAGGTGGTGCTGTCTTCTAAGTCCTGCTTGAGTAGCACCGTAACCGTATTTTTGAGGGAGCTAAATTCGACGAGCTCCTTTTGGATTTTTGGGGTAATGATAATGCCCTTGCTTTGGTTGTCCAGTGCAACGTATTCGTCAAAGGTTAAGACAATCTTTTCTGGGCGTATGGAGGTGCTTTGGTCAGTGGGGTTTGACTCTACCAAGGTAGGAGCGTCCTCGTCTCGTGGTCCTCCAGTAGGAGAACTCTGCTTGGCGCAGGAGCCGAGTAGCAAGGAGCCAAGTAGGGTTAAATAAATCAGCCGTCGAAGGATCATTTTTTTCGGTAGATAAAAATGTTGCTTGAATAATCGCCAGGTTTTGCTGCCTTCTTATTGGAGATAAATCCTTGATAGCTAGCGCGTAAGTAGGTCATTAACAAGCCCGCGTTTGGATGTCTGTATTTCTCCGATAGGAGGCTGACGTAGTAGGAGTCAAAAACCATGGGAAGGGTAGAAACCTTTTCTAAGTCAAATTCTTTTTGGAAGGCTTCCATAGCCGCAGTGTTGAAATGGTACAAGTGACGTGGAACATCCCATCCTGCCCAGTCGGTGCCGTAGTACTGTGCGTCTGCTGATCCGTGGTTGGGCACTGCAACAATTAAATAACCACCTGATTTTAAATGAGTTAAAATGTTTTTCGCCGTTTTGCGGAGCGTATGAATATGCTCCAACACGTGGAAGAGTGTGATCACGTCAGCGGTATCCGTTTCTTGAAGTTCCGCAATGGACGACAGTACAGAATCTGGGTTCTTCTTACTTGCTTGTGCTCGTGCTTTGTCATTAGGCTCGATGCCTTTCACCTGCCATCCGCTTGTGGCTGCTTGCTGGATAAATTGTCCCGTACCGCAACCGTAATCATAGAGTGTCCCTTTCGTAACGAGTGAGTCGATCAAAGCGACTTTTTTCTTGAGGCTATAGTTTCTAATCTTTTGGTATAGCCACTGGGTGATGGATTCAACTTTGTCCTCGTGGGAATAGTATTCTGGAAAGTCGTAGTAGGGACCGATTTCCTCCTCATTGGGGCGGGGATTGGTAAACAGCAGTTGACAGCTGTCACAGCGGCAAAGGATAAAGGTTTTTTTGCTCACCGCATGATCCTTTACCTCGAGGTGGTTGAGGACGTTTCCGCTTTTGCAGAGGGGGCATTTGACGAGACGTTCCGACATTATCTTCCTAGGTAAACGGTGAGAATGGATACATCTGCAGGAGACACTCCACTGATGCGTGTGGCTTGGCCTAGTGTTTCGGGCCGCACTTTATGCAGCTTTTGTCTTCCCTCGTTGGACAGGGCGGTGATAGCCAAGTAGTCGAAGGCAGCAGGTATTTTGAAGTCTTCCATGCTGGATAGCTTGTCGACGAGGTGCTGTTCTTTTTCCAAGTAGCTTTCGTACTTGATTTGCACTTCTGCTTGTTCTCGTACTTCAGCTAGGTACTTGCCGAGGTAGTCGGCAATTTCGGTTGAAAGCGAAGCGATTTCCGCAAGACCAATTTGAGGACGCTTGAGCAATTTCTCAGCAGAGATTTTTTCTGATATGGTTGCTGTTTCCAGTTGGGTCAAAGCCGGATTGATCTCTTCGGGAGTAAATTTCTTTTGCTTGAGGTCGTTCACCAATTTGGCTGTTTCAGACTTCTTCAGCAGCATCTTTTGAAAGCGTTCTTCGTCAGCTAGGCCAAGTGCATGCCCAATGGCCGTAAGGCGTAGATCGGCATTGTCTTGGCGTAGAGAGAGGCGAAACTCTGCTCTTGAGGTAAACATTCGATAAGGCTCTTCTGTGCCTTTGGTGATCAGGTCGTCAATGAGTACGCCGATATAGGCTTCAGAGCGCTTGAGCACAAAAGGCTCGCGATCCTGTACGCGAAGGCTGGCATTGATACCCGCCATGAGCCCTTGGCAAGCGGCTTCTTCGTAGCCTGTAGTGCCGTTGATTTGGCCAGCAAAATACAGGTTGCGGAGTGCTTGTGTTTCGAGGGTCAGTTTTAGCTGTGTT
>JBIIFN010000223.1:0-3245 GCA_044237325.1 Algoriphagus sp. | reverse complement strand
AAACTTTCCGCTATCACCGTGCGATAAGGTGAGAGTTTGGGTCCTAAAAATCGAATGGAATCTATCTTAAAAAAAATTCGAGTAGAGGTCAATAGCAACCTGTTTCTAAAGGATCCCTTTAGTTCGGAGCTAGGCTTACTCATCGTGCGAGAGGGCTCGAGGCTCATTCAAGAATTGGGCATGGAGCATTTCACGTTCAAAAAATTGGCTGCAAGTATAGGGAGTACCGAAGCAGCGATTTACCGTTATTTTGAAAACAAACACAAACTGCTCCTGTATCTCAGTGCCTGGTATTGGGCTTGGATGGAGCATAATTTGGTGTTTGTAACGGCAAACTTAACCGATGCAGAAGAGCGCTTGGCGGTGGCTATTCGCCTACTCGTGGAAGGTCCCATATACCGCCAAAATGATTTCTTAGATCCAGAAACCTTGCGGAGTATCGTCATCAACGAATCCATAAAAGGCTACCTGACCAAAGAAGTAGATGTAGAGCATGCAGCTGGGGTATTTTCCCAGGTGTACAAGTTTGGTGACCGCATTTCCTCCATTATCTCAGAAATAAATCCCAACTACCTGTTTCCTAAAACGCTAGTTTCAACAATCATGGAATCAGGATTGCTCCAATCCTTTAATTCCCAGCATCTTCCAGGAATGGTAGATGCAGGTTCCCAAACTAGGGACCGCTACTTGTTCTTTCATCAACTCGTGACAAAAGCAATCGTATAATGCAAAGCGAATCCGAATTAACTCCGGTCAAACGGTTTTTCAATATTCTGAAGGAAGAGAAAAATCAGGTATATGCCATTTACTTTTATGCTGTTTTGAATGGCTTGATTACCCTATCCTTGCCTTTGGGGATACAGGCTATCCTTAATTTTATTTTGGGAGGAAGGATTACTACATCTTGGATCATCTTGGTCGTGGTGGTAGCCATAGGCGTGATTTTTGGTGGATTTTTGCAGATCTCCCAGTTGCAGATCATGGAAAAATTTCAACAGCGCATCTTTTCTAAGTCTGGCCTTTCCATTGCCTACCGTTTGCCACGAATAAAGACGGAGATTCTTCATGGAAAATATGCGCCGGAAATTGTCAACCGCTTTTTTGATACGGTAAGCCTTCAAAAAGGGATGGCAAAGATCTTGATTGACTTTTCTTCGGCCTTGCTACAGGTAGTTTTTGGACTCCTTTTGCTGTCTTTTTATCACCCTACGTTCATCCTTTTTGGACTAGGGCTATTTGGGATTTTGGGTTTGATCTTTTATTTCACTGCTCCACGAGGCATGGATACGGCCATAAAAGAATCATCATACAAGTACAAGACGGCCTATTGGCTGGAGGAAGTGGGGAGGACCCTCAACTCGTTTAAGTTGGTGGGCACTACGAACCTGCCTGTGTTGCGTGCAGACAAGTTGATTCAGAAATACATTGAGTTTAGGTCGCAACACTTTAACGTGCTGATTTTCCAATACAAGGTGATGATTGCCTTTAAAGTATTGATCGTAACGAGTTTATTATTGGTAGGTAGCTTGTTGTTGATCAATGATCAAATCTCAATTGGACAGTTTGTTGCTGCAGAAGTGATCATCGTATTGGTGGTAAACTCTGTGGAAAAGCTCATCTTATCCCTAGAAACTGTTTATGACACCTTAGTATCTGTTGACAAGCTAGGGCACATTATGGATTTGGACTTGGAGCACCACGAGCCCAATGAAAAAGTAATCGAATCGACTGCTGGAGGCTTGAAGTTTGGCATGGAAAACGTCGTTTTTCAACCTGCAGATGCGCTTTATCCCATTTTAAAGGGGGTTTCTTTGACCATCAATCCTGGTCAAAAAGTGGTGGTCACAGGCCAAAGCGGAAGTGGTAAGAGTGCCATGATGGCCTTGTTTGCTGGCCTTTACGAGCAATACCAAGGCAATGTACTTGTCAATGATTTGTCTCTGGAATACATCAACCTTGAAAAATTTAGAGGCATGGTTGGGGATTTCTTGGAGCTGCAGCAGATTTTTCATGGTACCATCCTAGAAAATATCTGTATGGGCCGAAGCCACGAAGAAGGTCACCTTGCAGAAATTATAGAGCTGGTGGGCCTTAAAGATTATATCTACCACGCACCACTTGGTTTGGAAACCCAACTTCAGCCAGAGGGTAAGGGCTTGGCAAAAACCATTGCCTTTCAAATTATTTTGGCAAGAGGATTTATTGGGCAGCCAAAAGCTTTGATCATGGAAAATGTACTGAACTACGTGGACCCGACTGTTAAAGCACGCGTGATAGACTACCTCATGAAAGGCCCTTGGACCTTGTTGATGATCTCGGATGAACCTCACGTGCAAGCGCTTGCTGATGAAGTGATTTTAATGGAAAAGGGAGAGCTGGCCTTTCAAGGCAGCTATGAAGCATACAAAAAATTCAAAAACTAAGGCGCCATGTTGAATATTTCTAAAAATACCATCAAGGAAACGCTTCCGTTTAATGGAGCGAAAAGCTTAGTCATCACACTCCCACAAAAGGAGAGCCGTAAGCGGCTTAAAATCCTTGCTTGGGTGATTATGGTCTTCTTCCTCATGCTGTTTTTGCCCTGGACACAGAATGTTCGATCCAAGGGTTATGTGACCGCATTACGTCCCGACCAAAGACCGCAAACGATACATTCGATCATTGCTGGACGTATTGAGCGGTGGTATGTGGCGGAAGGTGACTTTGTTGCTGCCGGTGATACCATCCTTCGTATTTCTGAAATCAAGGACGAGTACTTCGATAGCTTGTTGCTACCACGTACACAGCAGCAAGTGGACGCTAAAAGTTCTTCCGCCCAATCTTACGGGGATAAGGTGGGTGCTTTACAGAATCAGATTTCAGCGCTTGAGCGAAACAACATCCTAAAGCTTCAGCAGGCAGCCAATTACTTTACGATTGCCAAACTGAAAGTTCAATCCGATAGCATTGATTTAGTGCAAGCCAAAGTCAATTACGACATTGGCAAGTACCAGCTTGAGCGAGCGGAACAACTTTCTGTTGAAGGATTGATTTCATTTACGGCGTTGGAAGGGCGAAGACTTAAGTTTCAGGAGGTGCAGGCCAAGTTGATTTCTGCTGAAAACAAACTTTTGAGCAGTAAAAACGAGTTGATTACAGCAAAAATTGACCTAAGCACCATTGACAACGAATTCAAGGACAAGGTGGCGAAGGCTGAATCTGACATGTATACAGCCATGTCAAGCCAGTTTGACGCGGAGGCGACC
>JBIIFN010000222.1:0-3253 GCA_044237325.1 Algoriphagus sp. | reverse complement strand
TTTTGGAATACTTGCCTACCTGGTGGTATTTGGCGTAATCTCCTTGATTTTTTTCTCTTTTCCTACCACCGTACCTACCCTGCTTTGGATGGTCTTAGGGGAGCGCTTGAGCGAAGGATACTACCTCTATGTGGACGTCATTGACGATACCGGACCTCTTTCTGCCGGCGTATTTACAGGAATTCACCTGCTTTTTGGGCGAAGTGAATTTGTCTACCTCTTCTTAGGAAGGATACTTGTCCTATTTCAGATTTACTATTGGAACAGCACACTGATCAAATACCGCGTCTTTGACGAAAACACCTACCTGCCGGCCATCATCATGGCAGCACTGTTTCACTTTTCCTTTGACCTAATGAGCTTGTCTCCCACTTTGCTGGGAAGCACATTTTTAATGTTGGCCCTTGGGCAGTTGTTCTCCCATACGGTGCTACAAAAGGAAAGTAGCGAGTCCACCTTATTGATTGGCATATTTGGTGGATTGGCCACCGGCTTTCATTGGAATTTTGTGTTCTTCCTACCCTTCCTAGTATTTACTGGCTTGGCGATTTCAAGCTTTACGATTCGTCAGCTGTTTCTATCCATCATGGGCTTTACCGTACCCCTACTGCTCATCTTGGTTTTTTACTTCTGGAACGACGGCCTTACCCAAGCACTTAGCCTTTTGCCGCTACTTTTTTCCTACCCAAAATACACCTACCACGACTACCTCAGCTGGCTGCCACCAGGTAGTTTGGCGCTAGCGCTCGCCTTGGCTGGATTATTTATTGGTTCCTTTTTCCGCGGAGCCACCATCAACCAACAGAAACAGCGGCAACTCGTACTAAGTTGGCTACTCTTCTCAGCAGGATTTTTCTTCCTAGTCAAGACAAGTGCTTCTTACCAGCTCGTGGTGTTTATCCCTGGGCTAACTTATCTCATCACCCAGTTTTTTCTATACTTCAACTGGGCCCTGCTCCTACGCCCCTTATTTTTTGCGTTTACCCTCGCTGTACCACTTTGGGGGATGACCTATTGGAATGCCCGCATTATCACAGACAGCAAGTACTTTGTGCCTAGCCCTTCCGAGGCCAACTCAAGCCCTCCTGCTCAATTGATGGTTTTAGGCGCAGACTGCTCCCCCTACCTTAACGCTACCTTGGGCGGCCCTTTTCTGAATTACCAAATGTCCAAAAGCTACCTAGACCAAGAAAAAACACTGCAGCAGAAAGCACAACTCTTCCAAATGCTTCGTCAGCAAACGCCCGAACGGGTGCTAGACCAAGAAGGCCTTTTCCGCAAGCTCTTAGAAGAACTCCCCGCACTCAAAGAGTATTATGTCGAGGCTAGTCCTGGGGTATTCACCAAAAAATAACCTGCCCTTTCGTTTCTCCTAGCAGAAAAAAGAGCGTTCTTCCTCCATCCATTGCCCACCTAGTTTCCCTTGCCCATGAAATCTTCCTTAACCCAACTCTTTGCGCTCAGTGCTATCGGTCTTCTTTCTGTAGGCTGTGCCAGCACATCACGTCTTAGCCCTCCAAGCGCTAAGGAAATGCCTGTTTCTCCACGAGTAAGGCTATTAAAAGAAAAAGAAGTAATGCGCTGGGGACATATGGATCCTGTGCAGGATTCCGTGCCTGGAATGAGCGTGGAACGTGCTTACAGCGAAGTAGTAAAAAAGCGAAAAGGCCAAGAAGTAGTGGTAGCAGTCATCGACTCTGGTATTGATTTGCAGCACGAAGACCTCGCCGCTCTACTCTGGGTAAATACAGGAGAAATTGCAGGTGATGGCCTCGACAATGACAAAAACGGCTATGTTGACGACGTGCATGGCTACAACTTTCTAGGAGAATCGTACCGCGAGCAACTGGAGTTTACCCGGATCGTCGCCAAAAAACTTGGGGACGCCTCACTTCAGAAAAAAGCGCAAGCCCTTCTGGATGGTCAAGTTGCTGAGGCAAAGGAAGGACTAACCCAGTATGCACAGATTGAAAAGCTGGTTAGGTTAGCTCACCAAAACCTACAGAAAAAATTAGGTAAGGAGTTTTACACGCTAGAGGACCTACAGCGCTATACCCCAGAAAACGAACAAGAAGAGCAGTTTGTTGGGATCCTGAGCCAAGTGATTGGCATGGGCCAAGACATCCCAACCACATTGGAAGAATTGAAGTCTGGAATTACCTATTTTCAATCCGAGATGGATTATAACCTCAACCTCGATTTTGATGGAAGAAAATCAGTGGGAGATAATCCGTATGACCTTACCAACCTGGGTTATGGCAATGGCAATCCCAACAATCAACTGGAAGAGGAGAGCCATGGCACCCACGTGGCAGGCATCCTTGGGGCCGACAGAACCAATAAAAAAGGGGGGAAAGGCATTGCACAGCAAGTAAAAATCATGTCGCTCCGTGCCGTTCCCGACGGGGATGAATACGACAAGGATATCGCCCATGCCATCCGCTATGCCGTAGATCAAGGTGCTAAAGTTATCAATGCGAGCTTTGGAAAAAAACTCTCCCCCAACGCTAGCTGGGTGTATGAGGCCTTGGCCTATGCCGCGTCTAAAGACGTACTCTTCGTACATGCCGCCGGCAACGATGGGGTGGACCTAGACAACCCAGAAAACAGCAACTTCCCCAACGACCAGTACAGCCAAGGAGGCGGCAATCTCGACAATTACATCAGCGTGGGCGCCTTGACGGCCAGCTATGGGCCAAACATGATTGCTTCCTTCTCCAACTATGGAAAAAAAGGCGTCGACATTTTTGCTCCAGGAGACGCAATTTATTCCACCCTACCCCTATCGAATTATGGCTTAGAAAGTGGTACCTCCATGGCTGCTCCTGCTGTAGCCGGGCTGGCTGCAGTGATTCGTTCCTTGTATCCGCAACTCACGGCCGTCCAAGTGAAGCGCATTATTCTAGATTCTGGACTTTCCGTACCGGTAAAAGTCCTCGTGGGAGATCAGGAGTTTTCCTTGTCGGATCTATGTGTTTCTGGCAAAATCGCTAACCTCTACACCGCACTGCTCCTTTCTGAAAAGATAGCGGCAGGTAAATAAACCTTACCCCATATTTTCTTAACCAAAAAGGGTCTTGATTAATCAAGACCCTTTTTGGTTTTTTAAGTACACCCAATTTTGCCTACCCGAGTGGCGTGCCTACCCCCTTCAAATGGAGTGGCCAAAAAGATGTCTGCAAGCTTCTCTGCAAGTTCGTAGGAAATAAAGCGCGCAGGAAGGGCCAAGACATTGGCCTCGTTGTGCTGACGG
>JBIIFN010000006.1:0-37422 GCA_044237325.1 Algoriphagus sp. | reverse complement strand
GCGTCGGGAGGAACTTGACGAAGTCCTTGGCTGGATACAGCAGCTCCACGAGGCCATGGAAGATGTCCGCCGGGTATATGGCTTTGGGAGAGGAATCGCCGCTCCTCAGTTAGGAATCATGAAGCGGCTGTTCTACTTACAGCTCGACCATCCCTATGTGGTGATCAACCCGGAGTTGAAGGGGTTGAGCGAAGAAGAATTTGAATTATGGGATGACTGCATGAGTTTCCCCAACCTACTCGTTCGGGTGAAGCGCCACCAGTCCCTCAGCCTCCACTACCTGGATGAACACTGGCAACCGCAGGTGTGGAAGGTGGAAGGAGCGATATCCGAACTTATCCAACACGAATACGACCACCTGGACGGGGTGCTTTGCACCATGCGAGCGGTGGATGAAAAATCGTTTCAGTGGAAGGGGTAGAAAACTGTAAGAAGTACCAAGTACCCGCCGCGGCGGGCAGGCAATGTACCCTGCCTGCGGTAGGCAGGCAAGATCCTTCAGAAGCAGAATTCTAGTTTTATTGCAAATCCCTACTTTGTACTTAGTACTTGGTACCTGGTACAAATATTTATCTTTACCTCATGATCTTCCCTACCCTCTCCGATATCCGAGCGGCGCATGCTCGCATCCAGACTTTTATCCACCGCACGCCTATCCTTACTTCGGAGGCCATCGATGCGATTGCAGGATGTAGCATCTACTTTAAGTGCGAAAACTTTCAGAAGGTCGGCGCATTCAAGGCCCGAGGGGCTGCCAATGCGGTCATGAAACTTACCCCCAGCGAACGCGAAAAAGGAGTGGCAACGCACAGTTCGGGCAACCATGCCGCTGCCCTTGCTCGGGCCGCCACAGTGGCAGGAATCCCCTCCTATATCGTCATGCCCTCCAATGCCCCCGAAATCAAGAAGAAAGCAGTTAAAGGCTATGGAGGAGAAATCATCGAGTGCGAACCCAACCTCAAAGCCCGAGAAAGCACCTTGGAGGCAGTAGTTGCCCGTACCGGAGCCGCCTTTATTCCTCCCTACGACTTTTTGGACGTGATCGAGGGGCAGGCTACTTGTGCGCTCGAATTCTTAGAAGATCAATCGGATCTGGAAATCCTGATGGCACCCGTCGGGGGAGGAGGATTGTTGGGCGGCACGGCCCTCACAGCTCATTACCTGAATCCCCAGATTGAAGTTATCGCTGGGGAACCTACAGGGGCAGACGATGCCTACCGCTCCTTTCATGCAGGATACATCATTCCACAAACGGGCCCAAACACCATCGCCGATGGCCTCTTGACCTCTTTGGGAACCATCAACTTTGCGGTAATCCAAGCCCATGTCCGGGATATCTTACTGGCCACCGATCCGCAAATCATCGAAGCGATGCGCCTCGTTTACGAACGCATGAAAATCATCATCGAACCTTCCTGCGCCGTTCCGCTAGCAGCCTTACTGGCCAACAAGGAGCGCTTTGCAGGAAAAAAAGTCGGCATCATCCTCTCCGGCGGAAATGTGGATTTGGGGAAATTGCCCTTTTAAGCCCCATCAACTAATCCGCACAAAAAAACCCGAATCAGTCCTGATTCGGGTTTTTAGTTGGTACTCCTCAATCTTACTTTTTCTTACTCTCCGCTACCGCATGGTGCGCAGCGCGGGCTGCAAAGGCCATGTAGGTCAAGGATGGGTTTTGGGTAGAGGTTGAGGTCATGGATGATCCGTCAGTCACGTACACATTCGGCACGGCGTGCAACTGATGGTTGGCATTCAACATGGAGGTCTTGGGATCCTTACCCATGCGCACCCCACCCATCTCGTGGATATCCAAGCCTGGCGCCTGCTTGCTGTCGGAAGTTTGGATGTTGGTAAAGCCTGCCTTCGTAAACATCTCCGTCATCTGCTCGAGGTAGTCTTTCACCATCTTCTCGTCGTTGTCGTCGTAGTCCATGCTCACCTTGAGCTGGGGAATGCCCCACTCGTCCTTCAGGCTCCCATCAAGCGCCACGTAATTGGTATCCTTTGGCAGCGTCTCGCCCATCATATGCGAACCTACATGCCAAGGTCCATACTGCCCTGGATTGAGAAGGTTATTTTTCAGTTCCATCCCGATGCCATCCGTGTTGGGCCCTTGGCCTCGCCCTGCGGAAAAGCCTGCCGCATAGCCCCGTAGAAAGTCGGTTTCTTGCTTGTACACATTTCGGAATCGTGGGAAATACCCACTCGTAGGTCTACCCCCAGACGTGGTGTACTCAGAATGACCCTCGTACTCTCCAGACACGCGAGCGCGGTAGTTGTGGAAGGCCACATACTTGCCCAATACCCCACTGTCGTTACCCAATCCATTCGGGAAGCGGGCGGAGGTGGAGTTGAGTAGGATGGCATTGGTATTCAAAGCAGCAGCATTGATAAAGAGCACATCTGCATAAAACTCTTCTACTTCTTTGGTCAAGCGATCGATGATGCGCACACCTGTAGCCTTGCCTTTGGCCTCGTCGTAAATCACGGAATGCACCACCGCATCAGGACGGATGGTGAGGTTGCCAGTCTTCAATGCCCAAGGAATGGTGGATGAGTTGGAACTAAAGTAGCCTCCAAACGGACAGCCTCGCTGGCATAAGTTGCGGTTTTGGCAAGAATTCCTGCCTTGCGCAGCAAAGGCCTCTGAATTGCCGTGAATATGGGCACAGCGTGCTGAAATCACGTGACGCTCTCCGCCATACGCCTTCTTCATGGTCTCGGCGAAGTACTTCTCCACCACATTGAGATCGTATCCAGGTAGAAATTCACCATCGGGCAGGTGGGCGATGCCATCCTTGAATCCAGATACGCCGGCAAATTTTTCCACATGGCTGTACCATTTTTCAATGTCTTTGTAGCGAATCGGCCAATCTACTGCAAAGCCATCGCGGGCAGGTCCTTCAAAATCGAAGTCGGACCAGCGTTGCACCTGTCTCGCCCACATGAGGGACTTGCCTCCCACTTGGTAACCCCGAATCCAGTCAAAAGGCTTTTCCTGCACGTAGGGATGCTCCGCGTCCTTTACAAAGAAGTGCATGGCATCCTCTCTGAAGGCATAGCACTTGCTGATGACAGGATTTTCCTCTTTGATCTTCTCGGTGAGCTGTCCCCGGTGGGGAAATTCATGCGGAAGCATGTTGGTAGTCGGGTAGTCTTTGATGTGCGTGACATCAGGACCACGCTCAATCATAAGTGTTTTGACCCCGAGGTCACACAATTCTTTTGCTGCCCAGGCACCACTGATGCCAGAACCTACCACGATGGCTTGGTAAGTGCGTTCTTGGGTACTTTTTAGGTTTAGATTAGCCATTGATGCGCGGTTTTTGCAGGTCAGCAATCAAGACTGCCCCGTTGTATTCCCCTGGAATGAGGGAGTAAGGAATGATTTCGGTTTGGATGTATTCGGAGGCCATATAGCCTTGGATGGTAAAGCGCTTGGTGGAGCTGAGGAAATAGCCCACCTGGGCATTGACAGTTTCCTCGGAACTTTCGTCTCCTGAAAGAGCAATTCCTTGAAGCAGCAAGGCTTCCTTTTCTTTGGCGCTTAGGGCTTCAAACTTCTTGCCTAGGGTAGTTTGCACGTAGTCTGGAAAAGCGTTGAGACCAGCCGTAAACTTGTCCTGATTTTCCTTAGTGAAGCAGTCGTTGACCATCACCAAGATGAAGTCAGGCACCTCTAGCTCGAGCGCGCCTTTGATTTCCCCTGCGGGAATAATGGCATCGGAGATAAGACCAAGTAGAGTTTTTTGCGTAGCGGTCACCCGCAGGTTGTCGTAAGCGGCAAGGATGTCGTTCGTACTAAAATCGCAAGAGGGAATCAAGGCAAGCCCTCCAGAGATCAAGGCAATATGCCGCAAAGCATGGCGTCTGTTCATACGTAAAAAAGGTTAGTTATTTGGGTGGTGGTTACTGGAGGTTAAAGTAGGAATTTTATTCTAAATCCGCCACCTAGATTGAATAAATGGTCCACTTACTTGCTAAGCGTGCCTAGCTCCCCGAAGGTAGCGGCATTACCATCGACTGTACGCAGGGCTTTCAACCGAACATATCGTAGTTGCTGCGGGGCAAATCGGATAAGCTGCTCGATGGGGTTATTCTGAATGTTGGCAAATTCCCCCTTGGCCAAAAGAACCCAGGTGCTGCCATCCAAACTCCCTTCCAAGACATAATCTGCAATGAATCCACTCGGATACCGTGCCTGCATGGGCAAGTAACGAAGTCCTTGGAGGGAGACCTCTTTCCCTAGATCGAGTTCCAAGGCATTGGAAGGTGATTTCCAATAGGTATGGGGCAACTCATCGATGGCGGCCTGGGCTTTGGCGTGGGTGGAAAGCACCTTCCAGTTTCCTTTGACCAAATCCAGTTCTTGTCGGCGGATAGCCGAACTTTTCCCCGTCTTCGCATCCACCACGATCGCTTGCACAATTGCAGGCTGCTCCAATAGAAAGGGTTGGTCGTAGCGATTTTTCCCCGCTAGGGGCAAACTACCATCTAACGTGTAGTAGATGTCAAGTCCAGGGTCTGCAGCGGTGATCGATACAAGCCCTGCGGTGGAGCGGGTGATTTTTGGAGGAAAAACTAGGGCTGGAGCAGCATAGACCCCCAACTCCGCAATCAGCGGCTCCCCTTTTGCTTCCAGAAAATTGATCCGAATCTTCTGGGCCTGGGTATCCGGAACTCGCAAAATACGGGTATAACCAATGGTCGTCCCCTGCGCCAAAGGCAGCCATTTGCCCTCCACTTCTTTTTCTACCGTAAAGGCCGACACGCGCTGACCGAGATTGACGTATTCCTGAATCAAGATCCGATTGAAAGATTTGGGTTGCCCAAAATCAAGTTCGACCGATGCCTTCCGCTCTCCGACAGCGCTGCTCCAAAAGCTATCATAGTTCCCATCCAATACTTGGCTTGCCACGTAGCCTGCTCCTCGGTTGGAACTCGCCGATACCTTGGCCCCAGTGGCCAGGTTCACCGCAAAATCTTCCTTGACTTTGGCTGCCAGTTCAAGTATCGCCTGCACATCCGAATCAGGAATCAGCCCTCGGGTATCGATGGGGAAGTTGATCAGCAGGGAACTGTTCTGCCCAATGCTTTGGTAGTAGATTTCTAGGAGTTCGGGCAAAGTCTTGAGTTTGTGGTCCTCGTAGGCATGGTAGTACCAGCCCGGACGGATGCTCACATCAGCCTCGGCAGGCACCCAATGCGTGCCATTTTCTTGCCCTGTGGCCCACTTATCCGAGTACTCCGGCATACCGGCATAGACGGAGTCCCGCATCAGGTTGGACCAGGTGGTCGGATAGGCAAATCCATGTTCGTTCCCCACCCAGCGCACATCGGGTCCGGCATCCGAAAAGAGCATGGCCCCCGGCTGCAACTCCCGCACCAAAGCATGCATGCTTGGCCAATCATAATAGGTGAGTTTATCCACCACCCGCTCCTCATTGGCACCTCCGTACCAGCCGCTGCCTCCATTGGCTCCGTCAAACCAGACCTCAAAGAGTTCCCCATAGTTGGTGAGGAGTTCGGTGAGTTGATTCCGCATGTAGGTGATGTATTCTGGCTTGCCGTAGTCGGGATGATTGCGGTCCCAAGGGGAGTAATAGATCCCGACCTTCAGCCCGTATTCCCGACAAGCATCCACAAACTCCCGGATCAAGTCTCCTTTTCCATTTCGCCAAGGGCTGTTTTTGACCGAGTGCTCCGTATAGGCCGAGGGCCAGAGCACAAAGCCATCGTGGTGCTTGGCCGTGATGATCAATCCCTTCATCCCCGCCTCCTTGGCCACGCGTGCCCATTGCCGTGCATCGAGTGCTGTCGGCGCAAACTGGCTGGGCTGCTCATCCCCAAAACCCCACTCCCGATCGGAGAAGGTATTCATGTTGAAATGCACAAAGCCGTAGTACTGCAACTCCTGCCAAGCCAACTGCCGGGGTTCCGGAATGGGATAGACTGGAGCGGGAGGAGCGGTCTGGGAAAAGGCTAGCACCGGAAGAAAAAATAGAAGGAAAAAGGGTCTCATGGGTTAATTTTTTCGAAAACCTAGCCATTTTGGGGCAGTTCTAAAAGCAAAATAGGGTCGATCTTCCCAAAAGAAAACCTTTGAACCCAATTCCTGCTTGTATAGCCACCAACTGCCGTATGTTTATTCCATGAAAACGCTGCTTTCCCTTTTGCTTTTCTTGTTGGCCGCTGGCCTTCAGGCCCAAGTTCAACTAAAGATCATCGACCAAGGCTCTGGCTTGCCCCTAGACCAGGTGCGGGTAACTGGCCCCAATGGCGTGCAAACGAGCACGGCCACGGGCATCCTTGTTTTTGCAGGTGGCAACCTGCGTCTACGATTTGAAAGGGAGGGCTACGAAACGCTTGAAAAAACATTCCCTGCAGGAGAGTTTACCGTGTCGCTGCTGTCCGATGTGCTCAACCTGTCCCAGGTGACTGTCACTGCTTTCGACTCCGAGCGCCCCCTCCTGCAGCAAGCCGCCGCCGTAACTCGGGTATCTGAAAGGGACTTGTTCCGCTTCAATGAAAGTTCCCCCGTCCAGGCCTTCAACCAAAAAGCCGGTATCCGCATCGAGGAGCGCGCTCCTGCCAGTTACCGCATCTCCATTCGAGGAAGCTCCCTACGTTCGCCCTTCGGCGTGCGCAATGTAAAGGTGTACTGGAATGACGTTCCCTTCACCTCTCCGGATGGCACTACCCCATTGAACCTACTCGACCTTAGCAATATCAAAACGGCCGAAGTCATCAAAGGCCCCTCGGGGTCGGTGTATGGCGCAGGAAATGGCGGCGCCATCTCCCTATTTAGCCAAGCCCAAGTGGATGAAAATCGCCTTTCGATGGATTACCTAGTCGGGGATTTTGGCCTGTCCCGATTTCGATTGGGACTCTCCCAAAAACTTGGCGAAGGGGGCATCGAAGCCTCTTATGTGAGTCAAGAATCGGATGGCTACAGAGATCATTCGGGTGTCAAGCGCCAAGTGATCCAGTTGAGCGGGTATTTCCCCGTTTCCGAAAAGCAAGAACTGCGAACCCAGGTACTGATTTCGGACCTCAACTACCAGATTCCGGGAGCCTTAACTGAAGCCCAGCTTGCTGCGAACCCCAAGCAAGCACGACCTGGATCCGTAGGGCAAAATAGTTCGATCGACCAACAAGCCCTCCTACTTTCCTTGGGGCATACCTACCGCCATTCGGATCAATTGACGAGCACCACGACGGTGTACCTGAATACCAATGCCTTTGAAAACCCCTTTATTCTGGACTACAAAAAGGAGTTGGGCTTCGGCTATGGAGCACGCAGCAAGGTTCGCTACGACACCCAACTCGGAGGCAAATCCCTCCGCCTAATCGCAGGTGGGGAGTGGCAAAAAAGCATCACCCAAGCACAAAATTTTGGCAATCGGGCCGGAAAGGCAGATACGGTGCGCTTTGCGGACCAGCTGACCGCAACGCAAGGCTTTCTATTTCAGCAGGCCGAGTTGCAGTGGAATACCAAACTCCTGTTCACCCTGGGGCTCAGCGAAAACTTCTCCGGATTTGAAATCGACCGACAAATCGATGCTGCAGGTGGAAAAACAGGTTTGCAAACCCGCCGCTTTGATCCCATCCTCGTTCCTCGTTTGGCGGCAAACTACCAACTGACCCCAAGCGCTTCAGTGTATGGCTCCATCAGTTCGGGCTTTTCTCCTCCCACCATCGATGAGGTCCGCACCAACGAGGGCAGCGTCAACCTGGATCTGGAGGCAGAAAAAGGCATGAACTACGAATTGGGCTACCGCATGGGGCTTGAACGCTTCAATTTGGAACTGATCGGCTACTACTTCAAACTGCAGGAAACCATCACCACCTACACGAATTCAAATGGAGTGGTGCTCTTCCAAAATGCCGGAGCCACCGATCAAAAAGGGGTGGAGGCCAGCCTAGATTATGCTTTCCTTCGAAACGGGAAGGGATTTGTTCGGGACTTCTTACTTGGCACAGCCTATACAGGGCAGTTTTTCACCTTTGACAACTACCAAAAGCGGGGGCAAGATTTTTCTGGCAATGCCTTGACGGGTGTGCCCGCACACAACGTAGTCAGCCGAATGGATATAAGAACTCGAGCTGGGGTTTACCTCAATTTCACGCATCAGTTTACCGAAGAAATCCCCCTCAACGATGCGAATACCATTTACCAAGACGCCTATTCCCTGGTCAACCTTCGGGTAGGCTGGTTAAAAAGCATGGGTGATTGGGAACTGGAGATTTTTGCGGGGGTAGACAACCTGCTGGATGCCTCCTATTCCCTCGGCAACGACCTGAATGCCTTTGCGGGGAGATTCTACCAACCCGCTCCTACGCGAAATGGGTATGGGGGAGTGAAACTGGGGTGGAGATATTAAGGAAATACGAGATACGAAGTAGGAAATACGGATTGAAAAATAATGTCGAACGCTGAACGCCCAATTCTGAATGTTGAAGTGGGAAAACTAGATCCTAGTGTTAGCAGGCATACTAGTCTTGGCTTTTGCCTGCCTGCCACAGGCAGGCTCGGTTTATTTCTACTTTTTTTCAACTGTGTTATTCTATATCCCCCTTTGCGTCTTAGCGACTTTGCGCGCTTAATTTATCTCGCAAAGACGCGAAGCCGCAAAGAAAAGAGCTACACGAGGTATAGTTCTGTCTTTACCCTACTGTGTTTATAAATCCTTTGCGGCTTATCTACTTTGCGTGAAAATAGTCTCGCTAAGGCGCGAAGCCTGCCTGCTGCGGCGGGCAGGCTCAGTTTATTTCTTCATTAGTTCTACTGCTTTCCAAGCCCTTTGCGGCTTATCTACTTTGCGTGAAATAATTGAAAAAAAACAGCGTATTTCCATAAATTACAGCTCCAAATAATCCTCCAATGAAACAGTTCTCCCTACTTTTCTTCGCATTTTTTATTGCCTTTAGCGCCTTTTCCCAAGAGGCCAGCACAGAATCCAAGTGGACCCCTCGGGAACCCAAAAAATTCGAATCTACACATTCAGGTACCTTCAATGGTCAAAAAATTAACTACAAAGCCGTAGTTGGCGAGACTTTTCTCAAAAACAGCAAAGGGGAAGTGACCGGCGCACTTTGGTCCACCGCCTACCTCCGCGAGGGAGTCCTAGACCCTTCCAAGAGACCTGTTCTCTTTATCTTCAATGGAGGCCCAGGCTCGGCGAGCGTCTGGTTGCATGTAGGATTCTTTGGCCCCAAAGTGGTCAAAACCGACTCGGGAGCAGGCATCGATGATGGAGCGGCCCCTTTCCGAGTTGAAGAAAACAAGCAGGCACTCCTAGACCTCACGGATTTGGTATTTATTGATCCCATCGGAACAGGCTTCAGTCAAGTGGAAGGGGTAGGCAAAACGTCCGATTTCTGGGGACTCAACGAGGATGCCTCCTCGATTGCACAGTTTATCCGTACCTGGGTAGCCCAGCACGGCAGATGGCAAGCCCCTAAATTTATCGCTGGGGAAAGTTTTGGCACCACCCGCGCTGCCAAGGTAGCCGAAGTACTGGAAGAGGGCGGGCAAAGCATGGCACTGAATGGGCTAGTGCTGATTTCCCAAGCCTTAGACTATGCAGGTTCATCCAGTTGGGCGGATAACCTGACCTCCTTTTTCACCTACCTCCCTTCCCAAGCAGCCACTGCCTGGTACCATAAGAAAGCGGGGCAGGGCAAGACCCTAGCCGCATTTACCCAGGAAGCCAGAGCATTTGCCTACGGCGACTATTTGCAATCCTTGTTTTTGGGAGAGAAGCAAAGCCCTGCACAAAAGGAAGCCATCGCGACCAAATTAGCCTACTTTACCGGTTTGGATAAGGCCTATATCTTGCGATCCGACAACCAGATCTTGATGCACCGCTTCAAGAAAGAATTGCTACGCGCCGAGGGCAAGGCCATTGGCACCTTGGACGGCCGGTATTTGGCGCTAGAAACCGACAAATCCGCCGAAGGCCCTGTATTGGGCGACCCGGCCAGTTACATGACTGGATCCGCTTACACGGCCGTTTTCAACGACTATATGATGCGAGACTTGAAGGTGAGCCTGGATCGTCCTTACTTCACCTCTGCAAGCGGAATGGGCGGAAGTTGGAACTGGAAGCCCGTACCGGATGGGGCCTACTACGAACCGAGCTACGTGAGCACTGCACGTGCATTGAGCGAGGTGATGCACCGCAATACCCAGATGAAGGTGATGGTAGCGAATGGCTACTACGACTTGATCACCCCATTCTTTGATGCAGAATTTACCTTTGCCCGCCACAATTTCCCGCAGGATCGCGTGGCGATGACCTACTACGAGGCAGGGCACATGATGTACAACCGACAGGAAGACTTCGATGCGCTAGCCAAGGATGTGAGAGCGTTTTTAGAGGGTGTTTTGAAAAAATAGATGGCTGCTAACTATACATACTTTATTGCAATTGATCCAGAAATTCGATTTGGCAAGCCTTATCTCAAAAATACACGGATCACAGTGGCTGATGTGTTGGATTGGATGGCCTCGGGGATGAGTTCGGAGGAAATCCTAGCGGATTTCCCAGAATTGACCTTGGAGCAATTGACTGCTTGCCTGGAATATGCAGCAGATCAACCCCAGAAATTGGCCTAGATTATACATTTTGAGGTCCTCCCTACCGCAGGCTTGGCGACTTTGCTCCTCTGCTCCTTTGCGAGAAAAAAAAATAGCCTGCCGTAGGCAGGGCCTTGAGAAAAATAACTCCTCTTTCTTCCTGAAAGGAACCCTATCTTTAACTTTTGCCTTATAGCATTTATATCCCCATTTTGTACTCAATTATTTAGCAGACCACGATACAACTCATGCAACACCCCAAATTCAATCCCGAAGAAGTTACTAAAATCATCCGTGGACGTCGCTCCCAATTTCCGGCTCAGTTTAAAGAAAACGACCCTGTAGCCGATTCCATCATCGAGGAGATCCTCGAAAATGCAAACTGGGCACCAACGCACAAACTCACCCAACCTTGGCGCTTTATTGTTTACACGGGCGCAGGCTTGAAGACTTTTGGAGACTACCAGGCGGAAATGTATAAAATGCGCGCTGAGAAAAACGGCACCCCCTTCCTAGAAGGCACCTACCAAAAATTTAAGGAGACACCAAGTAAGGCCTCTCACGTGATTGCGCTACTCATGAAGCGCACCGAAGGATCGGGCATCCCCGTGATGGAAGAGATCTCCGCCGTAGCCATGGCGGTGCAAAACATGTACTTGACAGCCTGCGCCCATGACCTCGCTTGCTACTGGGGTACCGGCGGACCTACCTTTTGGGCAGAAGCTCGAGAAGACTTCGGACTCGAAGGCGAGGACATGCTGATGGGCTTCTTCTATATCGCAAAAGCAGCTAGCGACACCTTACCCGAAGGCAAGCGAACGCCTATCGGCGAAAAAGTGAGCTGGGTGAGGGAATAGACACAAACAAAAAAGGCGGGGATCCCGCCTTTTTTGTTACCAATCCGCCGGTCTTCTGGCCTGGTACGCAGCCATCTGATCCAGGAGATCTGCAGGATCATCGGAAATGATCAGCATCTCCTCCTGCTCAGGATAGAGAAATCCCGCTTCCATCGCATGGTTGAGGAAGTCGATCAACTTATCGTAATAGCCGTGCACGTTGTACAAGGCCACAGGCTTTTGGATATAATGTAGCTGATTGAGCGTCATCACCTCAAACAACTCTTCAAAGGTTCCAATCCCTCCAGGCATGGCAATAAATCCATCCCCCTTCTCCGCCATGAGCCACTTGCGGTCCCGCATGGTCTCCACAACCACAAGTTCCGTGCAGCCTTTGTGCGCCACCTCTCGGTCCACCAACTTCTGGGGAATGATCCCAATCACTTCCTTGCCAGCCCCGAGTAGCTCGTCAGCAATGACTCCCATCAAGCCCACATGCCCCGCCCCATACACCAGGCTATAGTCACGCAAAATCATCTCCTGGGCCAAAGCCCGCACCCCTGCTTCATAGATTGGCTGGTTTCCTTTCTTGGAACCACAGTACACGGTTAGTCTTTTCATGGCCGAAAAATAAAGATTTCAGCCGATGCCCAAGCCAATTTTTGAAAGAAGGTTTGCAGCGGCAAGTTCTGCCCCCCATTTTTGTTGCCAACAGCCCCTGCCCATGACCATTTGCTTCGCTACCAACAACGCCAAAAAAATCGAAGAGGTGAAAGCCGCCCTCGCCGGAAAAGTAACCATCCTGTCGCTTCAAGACATTGGTTGCACGGAGGAACTGCCAGAAACGGGGGACACCCTAGACGATAATGCCTTCGAAAAGGCCCGCTACGTACACCAGCACTTTGGGGTGGACTGCTTTGCAGACGACACTGGCCTCGAAGTGGATGCGCTGGGCGGTGCGCCTGGCGTCTATTCAGGAAGATTTGCAGGTGAGCCACGCAGTGATGCACGCAACCTAGACCTGCTGCTGGAGAAAATGCAGGGCCAAACCAACCGAAGCGCCCGATTTCGAACCGTCATCGCACTTATTTTAAACGGACAAGAACACCAGTTTGACGGAATCGCAGAAGGCGAAATCACTCCTTCACCCAGCGGAACCCAAGGCTTTGGCTACGATCCTGTCTTCCAACCGCAAGGCTACGACCAAACTTTTGCCTCGCTGAGCCTGGCCGAAAAGAACGAAATATCCCACCGTGGAAAAGCCGTGCAGGCACTCATCCATTTTCTCCGTGCGGAGAAATTCTGAGATACAGCCAAAATTCACTTAATTTGCCCTCCATGACCAAGCCATTCATCGTCGGAATCACAGGGGGCTCTGCCTCCGGCAAAACCTTGTTCCTCGAGCACTTGCTACGCAGCTTCGCCCCAGAGGAGGTTTGCCTGATTTCCCAGGACAACTACTACAAGCCCCGCCACCTACAGCCAGTGGACAGCATGGGCATTGCCAACTTTGACACACCCCATAGCATTGACTTTGAAGAGTATGCGCAGGACATTCGCATCATTCAAGGCGGCGGCACGGTGATCCGCGAAGAATACACCTTCAACAATGCCGCAAAAACACCCAAAATGCTCACGTTTAGTCCAGCCCCTGTGGTAGTGGTGGAGGGCATTTTTGTGCTGTACTACCCAGAACTTGCGGAGCTGCTGGACTTGAAGATTTTTATCGACGCCAAAGACCATATCAAGCTGAAGCGCCGCATCATCCGAGATAAGGTGGAGCGAGGCTACGACCTAGACGATGTACTCTACCGCTACGAGATGCACGTGATGCCCACCTACGAAAAGTACATCAAGCCCTTCAAGAACGAGGCGGACCTGATCGTGCCCAACAACCAGAATTTTGACCGGGCCATGGATGTCATTCGTACCTACCTGCGTGTAAAATCCGCCAAGTAGGGAGAAAAAAATCCGCCGCAGGAGGTGAATTTCAAATATTTTCTATCTTTGTCGTCCATGAAAAACAAAGCTCATAACCGCACCCCCTTTCAGCAGCGCTTCTCGCTGATGCTGGCGTTGCTATTATGCCTCTTTGTTTCAAGTGTGGAATACCTTCCCGAAGGCAAGGCCCAAGCGACTAGCGAGCAATCTGCTGAGCAGCCGGGACAGCATTTTTTGGACGTTGCCGTTGATGCAGTCGTTCCCTTTGTCGTGCAAGTTGCCGACACCGTATTTTACCTCATTTCCCTCGTTTTTCGATTTAATGTAGCGCTTCCCCTTCCAGGGTCAAGCTCCGCATCCTATGTCAATTCGCTAGCAGAGATCCTGTTTGAACGGATCATCTCCACCAAGGGTCCCTAAGTTTCTACCTTCCTACGCAACCCATTCCTCGACGCATTCTGGCGTCGGTGCTACTCTTTATTTATTTCTATTTCCCTAACTCTTACACTTATGCAAAACAAAGGTGCAATTGTGTTTCTGACAGTCATCATTACAGCGCTATGCTTGTATTACCTGTCGTTCACATTTATATCCAATGGCATTCAGGACAAAGCAACAAGCTATGCTACTGACGCCTCCGGCAATATTGACTTTGCCAAAAAGAGAGCTTACCTAGACTCAGTCTGGAGACAGCCTGTGTACAACTTTCTAGGTGCAAACTACACCTACCAAGAAGTAAAAGAAACCGAGCTTGGCTTGGGTCTTGACCTTCAGGGCGGTATGCACGTGACCTTGGAAGTTTCTCCTGTCGAAATCGTCAAAGGTATCGCGGGCAACCCAAAAAATGAGCTGTTTAATGCTTCGGTTGACCAGGCTCGTGAAGCTGCAAAAACTTCCGACGCAAAATTTGTCGACCTGTTCTATGCCGCTTGGCAGAAAAATAACCCAGGCAAAACGCTTAGCTCCCTTTTCGCTACCGCGGCCAACAGAGGAAAAATCTCTTTGGAATCTACCGATGCTGAAATCCTAGAAATCATCGATACCGAAGTTGAAAATGCGATTGACCGATCCTTCAATATCTTGAGAACGCGTATCGACCGTTTTGGTACTTCACAGCCCAACATTCAGCGTATCGCTGGATCAGGAAGAATCCAAATCGAACTTCCAGGTGCGGAAAACCAAGAGCGTGTGCGCAACTTGCTCCAAGGTGTAGCCAAGCTACAGTTTTGGGAAGTACTTGAGCTCAACGAATACGGTGGCTCCATCGAAGAAATCAACAAAACTTGGGTTGCTGACAAGAAGAATGGCGGCATCAGTGCCGTTGCCGCAGACAGCACCGCAACAGATTCTACCAGCACTGCTGCTACAGCAACTGCAGCTACGGATTCCCTTTCTTCTGAAGACTCCCTAAGAAGCGCACTAGAAAAGCAGCTAGAGCAAATTGATCCCTCCAGCCAAGCAGCTGCAGGCATCTCTCCTTTGATTGCCCTAAGAAAGGCAGATTATGGATTGGTGTATGACGTGCTAGACACGGCGATTGTCAACCGTATCTTTAAAAACGAGCGTTACAAGTCTTTCCTTCCAAAAGACTTAAAGCTCCTTTGGGGTGTAAAACCTACCAAAGCGGAAGACGGTACAGAAGTACTGGAGCTCTATGCCATCAAATTGAAGAAAGGCTCAGACCAAGCTCCGTTGGAAGGCGATGTAGTGACCGATGCCCGTCAGGTATTGGACCAAACTTCACAGCCTGCAGTATCCATGCAAATGAATGCTGATGGTGCCAGAAAATGGAGAAAGTTAACGTCTGAAAGTGTCGGCAGAAGAATCGCCGTGGTACTAGACGATTACGTATACACTGCACCCGTAGTAAATGGTGAGATTCCAAACGGTCAGTCTGAAATCTCCGGCAACTTTACCCTGCTAGAAGCACAAGACTTGGCTAACATCCTAAAGTCGGGCTCCCTACCAGCGCCTACACAAATTGTAGAAGAAAGCATCATCGGTCCTACCCTCGGTAAGGAAGCACAAAGCCAGGGTATCCTATCCATGATCGCAGGCCTTGCCCTAGTAGTCTTCTTCATGGTGGCCTACTACGCAAAAGGAGGCTTGATAGCCGTGGCTGCCTTGGTCTTCAACATCTTCTTTATCCTTGGCATCCTGGCTCAGCTAGGTACCGCCTTGACCCTTCCGGGTATCGCAGGCATCGTATTGACCATGGGTATGTCGATTGACGCCAACGTGTTGATCTTTGAGCGTATCAAAGAAGAACTTCGCAATGGAGTGAACTTGATGTCAGCCATCAGCACTGGTTATGACAAAGCCTTCTCGGCGATTCTTGACGGTAACGTAACCACCTTCTTGACTGGAGCGATTCTTTTCGCCTTGGGACAAGGACCTGTAAAAGGCTTTGCCATCGTATTGATGATTGGTATTGCATGTTCGTTCTTCACTTCCGTATTCATCACCCGCGTGTTGGTGACTTGGATGACGAAAAAAGGTGACAAGAGCAGCATCAGCTTTACTTCTCCGTTTGCCAAAAACAAACTTTCTGCACTCAATATTGATTTCATGAGCAAAAGAAAGTTGGCTTACATCGCCTCTTCTACCATCATCCTAATTGGCTTAGGCCTTGCCGTTGTCAATGGCTTGAAGCTAGGAGTTGACTTTACTGGTGGTCGTTCTTATGTTGTTTCCTTCGACCAGCCGATGGTCCCTTCTGACTTGAAAGTCGGTTTGGACGGCGAATTTGAAGGTTCTGTTGAAGTAAAAACCTACGGTGCAAACAACATCTTGAAAGTGACCACGTCCTACTTGATCAACGAAGATGACGATGCTTCCAACAAAGAGGTGGAGTCTAAAGTGAAAGAAGGCATCGCTGCTGTAACTGGATTTACTTTTGTGGAAAACACAGCAACACTTGGTGACAAGCAATTTTCCATCACGGGCTCTTCCAAAGTAGGTGCTACGGTGGCAAACGACATCAAGTCCTCCTCCCTCCAAGCGATGGTGTTGGCCTTGATTGCCATCTTCTTGTACATTTTGATGCGTTTCCGTAAGTGGCAGTTCTCCTTGGGAGCGATTGTTGCCTTGGCACACGACGCCCTATTTGTGATTGCCGCATTCTCTATCGCTGGCACCTTCGGCGCCTCTTTCGAGATCGACCAGGTATTCATCGCAGCGATCTTGACAGTGATCGGTTACTCCATCAACGATACGGTAATTATCTTTGACCGTATCCGTGAAAATGTGGAAAACAGAGGTTCACGCAACCTTATCAAAGTATTCAACGATTCCATCAACGATACCCTAGGTCGTACCTTAATTACCTCTTTCACCACACTCATCGTGGTGATCGTACTCCTCTTCTTTGGAGGTGAGGTATTGAGAGGCTTCTCCTTTGCCCTATTTGTCGGCATCACGGTAGGTACCTTCTCCTCCATCTACATTGCGACCCCTATCGTCGTAGATTTGATGAAGAAAGAAATCGAAGAGGAAACAACCAAAAAAGGCTAAGCGTCGCCTTATTCAATCAGAAGAGCGGGAATTTTTCCCGCTCTTTTTTTTGTGCCCCTTGGGTTGATTACCTTAGTTGAGGCTTCGCCAAAATTGAACCCACAACCACTATCCATGTCTACTCCCCTTCGTGCAGCCTTAGTTGGCTACGGCTCCGTTGCTGAAAAAATGCATGCCCCTCTTTTGGAAGTTTGTCCAACCCTAGACTTCGTCTCCGTAGTAGAACGAAATGGCTTCCGCTGCCAGCAAAAGTATCCCAAGGTGCAAACCTTCCAGAGTTTGGACGCGCTTCTTGCGGCAGATGGGGCCGACCTGATCTGCATCACGACACCCAACGAACACCACTTTTCCATGGCCAAGCAATGTCTCCTCGCCGGAAAGCACGTGGTGGTAGACAAACCCGTTACGCTCGTGGCCGAAGAAGCCGAGGAACTACTTGCGCTCGCCACTGCCAAAAACCTGGTTTGTAGTGTTTTTCACAACCGCCGCTACGATGGAGATTTCAAAACACTCCAAGAAATTGTGGCCAAAAACCTCCTCGGAAGACTCGTTTACTTGGAATCGCATTTTGACCGCTTCCGCCCCCAGGTATCGGAAAATTGGCGGGAAAAAGCAGTGCCGGGCAACGGAATCACCTACGATCTTGGGGCTCACCTAATCGATCAGGTGGTCCTGCTTTTTGGCAAGCCAACCGCCATTTGGGCCGACATACGCATGCAGCGTACCAATGCCCTCGCAGACGACTACTTTGACATTACCTTGGACTACCCAGGGGTCAAGGCACGCGTTACCGCTGGGGCCATGGTCAATGTACCTACCCCAAAATTTATGCTCTTGGGCGAAAAAGGCACCTACCAAAAGTTTCACCTGGATGTGCAGGAACAGGCATTTAAGGAAGGGAAAATTCCAGCAGGTGACGATTGGGGTGTAGAGCCCGAAGCGCGCTGGGGACAGCTCCACTACGAAGGAGAGACGAAAGCCTATCCAACCCTTCGAGGAGATTACCGCGTGTTTTACGAAAATGTGGCCGAAGCCATCATGGGTAAGGCTCCGCTCTTGGTGAAGCTAGAACAAGCAATTCCGGTATTGCGGATCATTCAAGCCTCCTTTTTGTCGTCACGAGAAGGAAGGAAGATAGGTCAGGAAGAAGGCCGCTGGTAGGCCTTTTCTGGGGGAGAAATACCCGCCTTTCTCCGCTTCAAATCAATTAGATTCCTTAATTTTGCGCCCTATGGCAAAAACAGAAACTCCAGGCGAAAACGCCCAATTGAAAGATATCATCTCCCATGCCAAAGAGTATGGCTTTGTGTACCCAAGCTCCGAAATCTACGACGGCCTACAGGCAGTATACGACTACGGCGCCTACGGGGTAGAGTTGAAAAACAACCTCAAGCGCCTCTGGTGGGAAAGCATGACCCGCGTGCAAGACAATATTGTCGGCATTGATGCGGCCATCTTTATGCACCCCACCACCTGGAAGGCTTCTGGCCACGTGGACTCCTTCAACGATCCCATGATCGATAATAAGGACAGCAAAAAGCGTTACCGCGCCGACGTATTGGTTGAAGAACATGCAGCTGCCCTTGAAAAAGCTGGGCAAGCCGAAAAAGGCAAGTCCCTTACTGCAGCTTTGGCAAGAATGCTGGAAGCAGAAGACCTCGCAGGCGTGCGTGACTTGATCACCAACGAAGGCATCAAATGCCCGATTTCCGGCACCTCCAACTGGACCGATGTACGTCAGTTTAACCTGATGTTTTCTACGCAAGTAGGCTCTGTGGCGGAGGACTCCTCCACCATCTACCTACGCCCTGAGACAGCGCAAGGGATCTTTGTCAACTTCCTGAACGTGCAAAAGACCGCCCGCATGAAGGTGCCTTTTGGCATCGCCCAAATCGGCAAAGCCTTCCGTAACGAGATTGTGGCCCGTCAGTTTATCTTCCGTATGCGGGAGTTTGAACAAATGGAAATGCAGTTTTTCGTGCGCCCTGGCACCGAACTGGAATGGTACGAAAAGTGGGCTGCCACCCGTATGGCCTGGCACTTGGCCTTGGGTACACCTGCTGACAAACTCCGCAAGCACCCGCATGAAAAGTTGGCCCACTACGCCAACGCCGCCATGGACATCGAGTACGAATTTCCATTTGGCTTCAAAGAAGTGGAAGGCATCCACTCCCGTACCGACTTTGATCTTAAATCACACCAGGAATTTTCGAAAAAGAAGCAGCAGTACTTTGATCCGGAGATCAACCAGAACTACATCCCCTACGTGATCGAAACTTCCATCGGTGCAGATCGCTTGTTCTTGTTGACCCTCTGCAATGCCTATACCGAGGAGCATTCCGAGGAGAAGAGCAGGACCTATTTGAAGTTGCACCCGGCCATCGCCCCAGTAAAGGCAGCCATCCTTCCCATCATCAAGAAGGACGGCTTGCCGGAAAAAGGGCAGGAGATCGTGGAGTTGCTCAAGTACGACTTCAACATCATCTACGAAGATTCTGGATCAATCGGTAAGCGATATACCCGTCAAGACTTGATCGGAACTCCCTTCTGTATCGCAGTAGATCACCAGACCTTGGAAGACAATACCGTCACCATCCGTCACCGCGACAGCACGGAGCAGGAGCGCGTCGCCATCTCCGAACTGCATGGCCGCATCACGGAGGCAACGAGCTTTAGGAGGGTGTTTGAGAAACTATAGGGAATTGTACTATGTACCAGGAACAAAGTAGAAATACGAGGTACGAAGTACGGAAATGAAACTAATGTCGAATTTCGAACGCTGAATGGTGAATTTTGAAGTGGGAATTCTAATATCACCTGAATTCTGCTCCTTCAAGAAACGTCTTGGTACATTGTACTTGGTACTTGATTGTACTAAGTACCCGGTACAAAGTAGGGAGGAACTGTGAGGTACCCGCCGCGGTAGGCAGGCAGAATTCAGGTTCCATTACAAAACCCTACTTCTAAATTCTTCGATCGGCGTTAGATATTCGACATTAGTTTCCAATCCGTATTTCGTACCTCGTACTTCACACTTGTCACCTTACTTGGTACATTGTACTTTATACTTCGTACAGATTTTCTACTAAAACTCAATCCTTCCCTTCTCCTTCCCTTCACCAAGCAAAAGGCTCTTTGGAGACTTGGTGTTGACGTACACGTGCACGATGTTTTGCTGTCCGTCAAAATCACGCAACAGGAGCGTATTTTGTATTTCGATAGTCTTGGGAACCGCTGTGACACCTGACTCCAAGTAAAACCATGCGGCATCTTCCTCCACCTCGTAGCCCAGGTAGTTTAGCGCCACGGGCTTGCCATTGACCCAGACTTGGCTATGCTTGAGCAAATAGGTCTTCACCTGGCCTTCTAGGACAGCTTTATTTTTTGGGTTAAGAAAATCTACCGCCACCCCATACTCCTTGGCCAAGGCCACCTCCAAGTCGTCCCAGAAAATTTTCTGGGCAACCTCCATCTTTTTGGAGCTGGGGTTGAACCTTGCCTCAGTTAGGGTAATAAAAAAAGGATGGAGAAACCCAATCCAGGTCCAGAGGGTCAGTGAAAGTATGCCAAGGTGCATTTGAAACGCGGTTTATGCCGTTTGTGGTAATTATGCTGTAATATTGGGGGTTATTTCTTTCTTTTCGAAGCTTTTCCTGCGAATATGACTTCATTTGAACTCTACTTTAAACTCGGTCTCCAACATATTTTAGACCTCAAAGGCATCGACCATGTCTTGTTTATCCTAGCCCTGTGTGCGGTCTACGTGGCACGCGACTGGGCCAAAATCCTACTCCTCGTCACCGCCTTTACGATAGGACACTCCCTTACTTTGGCCTTGGCTACCTTCAACCTCGTGCAGGTACGCTCCGAAGTCATCGAGTTTCTAATCCCTGTTACCATCGCCATCACGGCCTTAGTAACGCTGGTCAAGCCCAAGCCAAATTCCGGCAAAGGAATACAGCTCAACTACCTCCTCGCCCTCCTCTTTGGCCTCATCCATGGCATGGGCTTTTCCAACTACCTCAAATCCCTCCTTGGACAAGAAACGTCCATTTGGCAGCCCCTACTCGCCTTCAACGTGGGACTAGAAGTAGGACAGCTCGTGGTAGTTGCGGCATTTCTGCTGATCACCTCACTCGTCCATCTGGCAGGCATGAACCGCAAAGAATGGACGCTCATCCTTTCCGCCTTTGTACTTGGCGTGGCCTGCATGCTGATGCTCCAAACAAAATTTTGGTAAAGTAGAAACTCCAATTGGCCTTCTTTTTACCCTCTTTTTAGTACCTTTCCCTTCATCAAAATCCCCCAATCCCCAAGATGAAAAAATTATTCGCCCTAGTACTCCTCGCGTGGACTGGCCTATCTCTGGCTTTTGCGCAGCATACCGAACAAAATCACGGCATCCGCTTTGAGCAGTTGGGTCCTATGCTCCGCACCCCCAACGTGTACCGTACCGCCTCAGGTGCACCAGGCCACCTGTACTGGCAGCAGCAAGCCAACTATGTCATCGACGTAGAACTGGACGATGCCAACCAGTCCATCAAGGGCAAGGAAACGGTCACTTACATCAACAACTCCCCAGACGTATTGACCTACCTTTGGCTACAGCTGGATCAAAACAACCGAAGCAAGGATTCCGACACCCCAAAAGTGACCGAATCTAGCATCGGCCCCCGCATGTCTTTCCGCGCACTCGAAGGCATCCTCTGGCATTCGGACGACTACGACGTGAAGATCCTGTCCATTCAGGACGAGTCAGGTAAGCCCCTCAACATCGCCATCAACAAGACCATGATGCGCATTGACCTTCCAAAGCCCTTGAAGGCAGGAGAAACCGTCAAATTCAGCATCGACTGGAGCTTCAACATCACCGACCGCGTAGGCCATATTGGCGGTCGCCCTGGCTACGAGTATTTTCCAAAAGACGGAAACTACCTCTACACCATGGCGGAATGGTTTCCCCGCATGGCGGTCTATTCTGACTTCCAAGGCTGGCAAAACAAGCAGTTCCTAGGAGCTGGCGAATTTGCCCTCACCTTCGGCAACTACGAAGTACGCATCACCGTGCCTGCAGACCACATGGTCGGCGCTACTGGCGTCCTTCAGAATCCAGAAGAAGTACTTTCTGCCACCGAACTGCAGCGTTGGAACAAGGCCAAGCAGACTTACGATGCCCCGGTGATCATTCGCACCCAGGCAGAAGCTACGGCTTTGGAAAAGAAAAAATCAGCAGACAAAAAAACCTGGATATTCAAAGCGGACAACGTACGTGACTTTGCCTGGACCTCTTCCCGTAAATTCATCTGGGATGCGATGGCGGTGAAGCAAGGCGGTAAGGACGTGATGGCCATGTCCTACTACGGCAAGGAGGGCAACCCACTTTGGGAGCAATACTCCACCCGTGTCGTAGCCCACACGCTCAAGTCTTATTCCTCACACACCTTTGACTATCCCTACCCTACCGCCATCTCCGTAGAAGGCAGCAACGGCATGGAATACCCGATGATCTGCTTCAACTATGGTCGCCCAGATGCAGACGGCACCTACTCCGACGCCATCAAATACGGCATGATCTCGGTGATTATCCACGAGGTAGGACATAACTACTTCCCGATGATCGTCAACTCTGACGAGCGTCAGTGGACTTGGATGGACGAAGGATTGAACACCTTCATGCAGTTTATGGCCGAGCAGGAGTGGGATAGAAACTATCCTTCTCGTCGTGGCCCTGCGCACAAAATTGTGCCTTACATGAAAAGCGAAAAGCACTTGCTCGAGCCGATCATGACCAATTCAGAAAACATCATCCAGTTTGGACCAAATGCCTACGCCAAGCCAGCGACAGCCTTGAACATCCTTCGCGAGACCGTGATGGGCCGAGACTTGTTTGACTTCGCCTTCCAAGAGTACTCCAAGCGATGGATGTTTAAGCACCCAACCCCAGACGATTTGTTCCGCACGCTAGAGGACGCCTCTGCCGTGGATTTGGACTGGTACTGGAGAGGTTGGTTTTATGGCACTGAACCCGTTGACTTGGCCATCACCGACGTGAAGTGGTTTAAGCTAGACAACCGTACTCCTGCGGAGAAAAAGGCAGCTGCCAAAGCGGAATTTGATCGCGAGGAGTCCTCCGTGTCCAAAGATGCCAATGCCAAAGACATCGCTACTACGGTGCTTGAAGCGGATCCTGCTACACGTGATTTCTACAATAGCTACAATCCGTTTTCGGTGACGCCAGAAGACGAAGCAGCTTACAAAACCTTCCTCGCTGGCCTATCTGACCAGGAAAAAAGCTTGCTAAATAGCAACACCAACTTCTATGAGATGACCTTCAGCAACGTTGGAGGCCTCGTGATGCCGTTGATCATTGAGTTTCACTACGCCGACGGAAGCAGCGACATAGAGCGCATCCCTGCGGAAATCTGGAGAAAAAATGAATCCCAAGTAACCAAGGTCTTCGTTAAGAAAAAGGAAGTGGTCAAGTTTGTACTCGATCCAAAGCGGGAAACTGCCGACATCGACGAAAGCAGCAACTTCTGGCCTAGACAATACCAGCCTACCCGATTTGACTTGTTCAAAGGTGGTTCCACCGTTCGAGGAGCCGCTCAAGGAGACAATCCGATGAAGAAGGCAAATAAGAAATAAATTTGGTCAACGGTCCACAGTCGACAGCCGATTGTAGTGAATTTTGGACTGTCAACGGTCCACTGTCGACAGCCGATTGAAACGGACTACAGGCCTTGTTTCTACTAGGGACAAAATCTATTTGAAAATACAAGTAAAAAAAGAGGCTGTCTCGTTCGGGACAGCCTCTTTTATTAGTTAAATCTAAGTAAATTATTTTTTGCCTATCAAAAATAAGGCATGAAGTTCAATTGAGTGAGCCATGGACTGTGGACCGTGGACAAATTTACTTCCCCGATCCAAATTGGTATCCCATCCATCCCCCAGCAAGCATCAGGACAAGGGTCACCGCAATAACAAGAACTAGGGTCGACAAGGGCATTTCCCAGTCCACATCGCCCAATTTAAATTTGACAGGCTTATTCCAGTTCATTTAATCAGGAAGGTAATTTATTTCTTCAAGACCTCTTTCCAACCTAGTTTTTCAAGCTGAGCCGCAGACTCCTCCACCTTTTCCCTAAGGCCTTTCTTAAACGTATCCATCTTTTGACCCACCGCTGCATCGTAGGCTCCGATGATGGAGGCGGCCAAAATCCCTGCATTTTTTCCACCATTCAGTGCAACTGTAGCCACAGGAATGCCTGAAGGCATCTGCAAAATCGAGAGGATGCTATCCCAGCCATCAATGGAGTTGGAACTATGCACTGGCACGCCGATTACCGGAAGGCTGGTAAGTGAGGCCACCATTCCCGGAAGGTGAGCCGCTCCGCCAGCACCAGCAACAATCACCTTGATGCCTCGACCACGTGCCGATTCGGCATAGTCAATCATCCGCTGAGGCGTACGGTGCGCACTCACGACGGTAAGTTCGTAGGCAATGCCGAGTTCTTCTAGAAACTGGGCTGCTTCTGCCAAGACGGGGAGGTCGGACTGACTTCCCATTATTATTCCTACCAATGGATTCATGTCTGTGATTTGATTTTGATGAGTGCTTTGATTCGGTTGGCTTTCGCTTTTACTTCCTGAATATCCTCTCCTAGGAGGGTCACGTGGCCCATCTTGCGAAAGGGTTTGGTGTGTTTTTTTCCATAAAGGTGAATATAAACCCCTTTTTCCGCCAGGGCCTCGTCCAATCCTTCCACTTCCACAGCCCCTTCATAGCCCGGTTCGCCGAGCAGATTGATCATAGCCGCCGGGCACCGCAGCGCGGTATTGCCTAGGGGCCAGTTCATCACGGCACGGAGGTGCTGCTCAAACTGGGAAGTAAAGTTGGCTTCAATGCTATGGTGCCCGCTATTGTGCGGACGGGGGGCAATTTCATTGACAAGCACCTCTCCAGTACGGGTTACAAAAAGTTCGACAGCTAGAATGCCTACCAAGTCCAACTTCAAGATCAGGTCTTTGGCGATGGCCTGCGCCTTTTGTTCTATTGCTGGGGAAATCGCCGCTGGCGCAAAAAGGAACTCCACCAGGTTGGCCGTGGGATGAAAAGCGCATTCTACCGCAGGGTAGGCGATCACCTCGCCACGTGCATTGCGGGCCACGGTCACAGCAATTTCTTTATCAAAATCAATCAACTTTTCAAGTAGCCCAGGCGCATCAAAGGCCTGGTCTAGGTCAGCAGCCGTGCGCAATACTTGTACGCCACGTCCATCGTAACCTTCCTTGCCCAGCTTATTGACAGCGGGCAAAAAGGAGGCGTTGGCCAAGACATCGGCTTTGTTTTCGGTGAGTATAAACTCAGCTGTAGGAATGCCGTGGTCCAGATAAAACTGCTTTTGGCTGCGCTTGTCCTGAATCAAGGCTAGGAGATGGGGCTGTGGATATACTTTTTTGCCCTCGTCGGCGAGCTTTTGCAGCGCCTGGGTATTGACCGCTTCGATCTCCACGGTGATCACATCGCAGTCTTTTCCAAAGACATAGACGGCAGCATAATCCTTTAATGAACCCACCGTAAACTGCTGGGCTAGATCCTTGCAAGGCGCATTGGGATCGGGATCGAGGATGTGAATGTCCTGATTATAGCTGATCGCAGACTGTATCAGCATGCGGCCAAGCTGGCCTCCTCCGAGTACGCCTAAGATGGGATGAGAATGGGTTGACTCCATAGGTGGGTCAAAATTAACAGATTAAACCCGAAATCGGAGCGGTATCCAAGAGAAAGCCGCAACTTCCCGTCCAAGGAGGCGCTGGGATTTATTCTTTAGGGGCAAACTTGATCCCCATCAGTTCCATGAGCTTGTGCGCATTGAAACTTGGGCAGGCACCTTCCTTCAAGCGGTAGTCAAATAGAATCTCCTGATCCTGGATTTCGGAGTGGAATGAATAGTTGTCCACACGCAGTTCCCGATCCCCCAACGCGGAGAGTTCGATGTCGTGCGTACTGATCAATCCAAGTCCTTTGGTAGGCAGCAGCTGTGCCACAAGGGCCTCCGAACCGGAAATTCGGTCTTGCGTGTTGGTGCCTTTCAAGATTTCGTCCAGCAGGAAAAAGAGCGTTTCACCCTCCTCCAGCCGCTGAATCAGCGTACGGATTCGGAAAAGCTCCGCATAAAAAGAGCTTACACTTTCTCCCAGGTTGTCGGTATTGCGCATGCTGGTAAACAGCTGTATGGGGCCAAGGACAAAGCGGTCTGCAAAGGGGCGCAAACCCAAATTAACCAAGACAGCATTGATGCCTAGCGTACGCATAAAGGTGGTTTTTCCGCTCATGTTGGCTCCTGTGAGGAGGACCAAGCGGCGGTTATCGTCCAAGCTTAGGGAGTTAGCAACTGCTTTTTCCGGGTGAAGAAGGGGGTGAGCGACATTTTCGGCAGCAATAAGGGGGGAATCGGTCCATTCTGCACTACCAGGATGACCTACCTCCACTTCAAAACTCCCCAAAGACACCCACACTTCCCAGCGCTCCAAGGTTTCGGGAAGCTGCTGCAATGACTTGCTTACCCGTCTTTTCCAGTTGGCAAGTCGGATATAGAGAAGGTAATCCGTCCAAAACAACAGGTTGATGGGAAAATAGAGCATGTTGAGGCGGTTTTGTGCCCAAAGACCGAGGCGATCCAAGTCTTCCAGCTGCTGGACAGCAGATGCTCCCGCTGCTTGAAGGCATCCCTGTTCCCGCAGCAGCAGCGGAGCGTCAAAGGTACTTTCAGTGATCAACCCCGCCCGGAGACGGAGCGACTTGAGGTGAGAAGCCACAGGAATGGCGTCAGCGGCCTGCTTCAGCGGAACGAATACCCGCGAGAGCAAGGCCATCCCAAGCAAGAACCAAACACCCAAGAGCGCCTGAGGCAAAATACCTAACCCGGTGGCCAGCAGCATCCCGACTCCTCCAAGGGGTCCAAGTAGGGCCACTATTCGGTGCCAAAAACTAACTTTTTCTTCCTGGGCCAGCCACTGCCTCCAAGAACCGCCCTCTTTTTGTTCAAAGGCCATGCCCACCGCTTCCATCGCACGAAGAAAGTCAGGCTTCCCCTGCAGCTCGGCAGCGGCAGCTCGTCGTTCCTGGGCGTCGACGGGCGAAAAGGGTGCTGTCATCAAGGTGGCTAGCTCACGGGTACCTCCTGGAGAAGTGCTGTGGTTGAGTAGTTGAAAGAGGGAGTGAGGCCCAAACAAATCCAAGTCGCCGGAAAATGGATGGCTTTTGTCCGCAAACTCAAGCCCGGGAGCCAGGGATGCAAGTTGCCGCGTTTGGCGGGCAGTTCGGCGTAGGGCAAGTTGCTCCAAGGCCAAATACACGCGCTCTTGGTCTTTGGCGGCGGTGAATTGCTGAATTAAATAGATAAATCCGCCCAGCATCGCAACCGCAGGAAGTAGCCAGAAGGACTGCTCGGCAAGGCCAAGAATTAGGAAGGCCACCAAACCAATAAATGCAAACAAGCGCAATACACTCAAGGTAACGGCTTTGGCCCGTACCTGCTGCAGTTTGCTGGCCAAGGCATCCGCATCAAAGACTAATTTTCCCATGCCCAAAGATAGGCAATGCCAAAAAAGGATTTCAGTTTTTCGTAGAAAGCCCCCTCCTTTTTGTACTTTCAAGGATAGCTTTCCTCAAACGCCCTACCGCATATGTCCTCCTCCAAACCTGTAAAAAAAGTGCCCGAACCTGTTGAATGGGATCTCAGCGAATCGTTTGGAATTTTGCCCGAAGGGCTCTCACTGACGCACAATCTGGGCTGTGTACGATCTCATTCTGCTAAAAAAGAGTCCAAACCAGGCGATTCGGATCCTCCGAACTCAAAAAAGTAAGTTCTCAAACATACACGCAAAGCTGCCAACGGAAGGCCCAGCGCCAGCGAATGCTGTACTCGGGTAGGCCTGCCTGCTTCAAAATAGCGTCCCAATCTTTTTTCTTAAAGCTCCGAAGTACCGACAAGGCTGCATCGTGCTGCACCATGGGAGACTTGCTAAACCAGCCCGTCAACCACTTGATGGAGTAGTAGGCCAGTGGGTGTCGGTGCAGGTCGTTGATGACGATGGCCAGGCGTACCTTTTTCCGCAAGCCCTGAAACAGCTCCACGAGCTCCTCGTCTGTAAAATGGTGTGTAAACAGTGTGCAGGTAGCAATGTCTACCTGCTCCTTTAAAAATTCCGGATCAAACACGTTTGCTACCTGCCAGCGTAGCTCGGGCAGGTGCCGCTGTCGCTCCTTGGCGAGTTCGATGATGTTTGCATTGGCATCTGTCCCGGTGAGCTGCAGGCTAAGGCTCTTTTTCTGTGCCCAGCCATGCATCACGGCAAGCATGTCTCCCCCTCCACAGCCCAGGTCCACCAGGCTATAGTTTGCCTGCGGAAAGCGTGCTACCACGGCATTCAAACCACGGTTGGTGACTTCGTTGCCACCCAACCAGCGGTTGATGGTCTTCAGTTCCCGGAGGGTTTGTTCCAGGACAGGACCTGAGCACTCCAGGTCGTCCATGATTTCTTTTTCTCGGGAACGCTGTGAAAATAGGCTCATCGCTTTTCGTAGTGGGTGGTTTCTAGGGTTAGGCCTGGGCCAAAACCCAAAGCCAAGATATCCCCTTGAATACTGGGGTCTTTCAGCATGCGCTCCAGCACAAACAAAATGGTGGCCGAGGACATGTTGCCGCAGGTACGCAACACCTCAAGCGCGTGCGAGTTGACTTCGGCAGGCAGCCCAAAGGCCTCCTGCACTTTGAGAAGGATCTGCTTGCCTCCGGGGTGGATGGCCACGTGCTCCACCTGGGAAAAGTTAAACTTGTCCTCAAACACCTCCCGCAGTCTCCGGATACCCTGATCCAGAAGGCTGGGAATGTACTGGCTGAGGCGCATTTCAAAGCCAAAATCCCCAATTTTCCAGGCCATGTCTTTTTCCCCTTCCCAAAGCACCTGGCTAAGGTAATTTTTGATATGCAGCCCTTTGTCGGACTGCATCACCAGCGCCGCTGCTGCCCCATCGCCAAAGAGCGAGTTGGCCAGGAGGTTGTCCTCTGTGTATTCTTTTTGAAAGTGTAGCGTGCATAGTTCCACCGAAACCACCAGCACTCGGGCTTCGGGAGAGGCTTTGACCAGTTTGTCGGCAAGTCTCAGTCCTGTAAATGCCGCGTAGCAACCCATAAAATGGATACAGTAACGCTCCACGGCGCTGTCCATGCCCAGCTGTCGCATGAGTTCCAGCTCGACACCGGGGGCAACCATGCCGGTACAGGAAACGAGCACCAGGTGCGTGATTGTTGCTGCCTCAATGCCAGCTTGCTCCAAGGCCGAGCGCGTAGCAGCTACTGCTAGGCCAGGAGCCGTTTGATGAAATACCTCCATGCGGGCTGCCGTGCCTGGAAAGGGGTCAAGGGCTTCGTTGGCGGGAAAAAAGGTAAAGTCTGCTACCTCTGTTTTCTCAAAGTCTTGGAGGACGCTGTGGCGAAAATCAATCCCCGACTTCCGGTACAAAAAATTTAGCTTTCTCCGTTCCTCGGCATCCAGCTGATGAGCCATTTGCATGAAGCGGGAGATTTCAGCTTGTGGAATTGGCGCTCCTGGATTGGCAAGGCCGATACTAACGATACTGGAATTCATGGATTCAAGTTACGGAAATAGTTCTAATTTAGCCGTTACGCAGCCGCTTTCCTACTTATGGGGATCGTGGCTCCCTAGACCAACCTTCCTGCCCATGCTTACACGCTCCACGCTGCTCCACCTCCGCATTCCTTTTTCCTTTTTTCTGATGCCCGTTTTCTTTTTTGCGCTGGCGCTCACCCCAAACCACAACGAGCTGCGCATGCTGCTCGTATTTCTGAGCCTGCACCTCTTTCTCTACCCTAGCAGCAATGGGTACAATAGCTATTTTGACAAGGACGAAGAAAGCATCGGCGGGCTCAAACATCCCCCAAAAGTCACCAAAGACCTCTACGCTTGGTCCTTGATCTTCTTTTTTATCGCCTTGGC
This sequence comes from Algoriphagus sp., assembly GCA_044237325.1. Classification (GTDB taxonomy): domain Bacteria; phylum Bacteroidota; class Bacteroidia; order Cytophagales; family Cyclobacteriaceae; genus Algoriphagus. Next base: position 7,527 of record JBIIFN010000006.1, on the reverse strand, counting down.
CTTGGGGGCATATATCAACTGGTCTTTTGCCAGCATGCTGGGCGTGTATGGCTTAGTCAGCATGGCCTATAGCCATCCCTCCATCCGCCTGAAAAAATACCCTTGGCTGAGCTGGGTCATCGCAGGACTTTTCCAAGGCTACTTCACCTTTGGCATGGCCTATGCTGGCTTGAGCGACTTGGGCTGGGCAGTACTTTTCAAGCCCCATGTCCTCCTTCCAGGCTTGCTCACCAGCTTGATGCTTTGGGGCAACTATCCGCTAACGCAGGTGTACCAGCACCGCGAGGATGCCCGCCGGGGAGACCGAACTTTAAGCTTACTTTTGGGGATCAAGGGCACCTTTGCCTTCTCGGCCGCCTTCTTTGCCTTGACCGTGGCTGCATTTATCTGGTATTTCTTGGACCGCAACCAGGACCCTATCGTAGGATATTACCTCAGTGCGATGGCGCCGATTGCCCTGTTTTTTCTGATTTGGGTAGGAATGATTTTGCGCCAGCCCGAAAAATACGCGACCTACAGCTGGGCCATGGGCATGAACCTCCTCTCTGGAGGGGCGCTCAACGCTTTTTTTATCTACTACTTCCTAGAAAATACCCAGATCCTTCAGGTGTTTGGCTAATTGCTAAAAGGGTTGGCCGTGGGTATTTTTGAGCAGGAGTCGGGCCACTGGGGGGACGTGCTGGATCAAGTTTCTCGCTAGCCTGGATCCCCTACCCGAACCAAAAAGCCCTTGTATAGCCCTACCAATGCCCAAGCGTTGGTAAAACTGGGCGTTCCAATAACGGGCATAGTGTTGCTCCACTTCCAGGCGTGTATTGCCCTGCTGCAAGGCCTCAGTCACTAGCTTGGCAGAATGTATCGCCATCGCCATGCCGTTGCCACACAGTGGTGTAATCAACCCCGCAGCATCGCCAAGGAGTAGGAGGTGATTTTCTACGGGGAGCTTACGCTCAAAATTGATCTCGTTGATGACCTCGGGCTTGTCCCAGAGAAAATCACTTTCTTGAAAGAGTCGCTTTAAGACAGGGTTTTTCCAGAGGACCTGCTGCTCCATCTCCCCAATGGAGCCGTACTGTCGCAGCTGCTCCCTACTGCCGAGGTAGCACAAGTTGAAGGTATCTGCTTCGATGGCATTGAAGCCGCAGTAGCCTCCCTGAAAATTATGCAGGGCCACGGTATTGCGAGAACCTTCCGCCTTGACGTGGTATTTGACACCGATGTAAGGACTGCGCTGCGAAAAGAAAGGCCTGTTGAGCACCTGATCTAGCTTGCTGCGTTTGCCGAAGGCGCCCAACACATAGGTGGCCTTCAGCACTTGAAAATCGGAGAGCGTCACGGCAAAGCGGTCTTCTTGGGGGTCAAACTGCAGATCCGTCACTTGTGTGCCGGTGAGAACCTGGACCCCACGTGCGAGCGCCTGTTGATACAGCCAGTCGTCGAGCAGGTATCGGCTGATGCCAAAGCCACCGAGGTCGAGAGGCAGGCGAACGGAGGCGCCCTGCGTATCTGAAAACTCAAACTGCTCCATGCGGGGTAGCTCCAAAAAATCGGGGTAAAGTGCATTGCGCTTTAGAAAATCAAGGACCTCGTTGGACATGTACTCCCCGCATACCCGATGAAAAGGATATACTTTCTTCTCCACCAGGGTTATATGATGGTTTTCCTTGACCAAAAGTAGGGCCGCCACCAAGCCGGCAAGTCCACCTCCTACAATAAGTATTTCCTTTTTACGCGCAGCCACTGCCTTTAATTTAACCATGGAACCTCCTGTCAAAAAATAAGTTTTTTTACAGGCCTATCATCATCCTTTGGAAGTTAGTATATTTTCGAAAAATTATAATCAAGCTATGAATACACCCTTCCCCAAGTTGCTGAGGAGAACCGCATTTGTGCTAGGCCTTATGGGCGCTATGCTTCAAGCGGAGGATTCCTTTGCACAGAAAAAAAAGAAAAAAGGTGCGGAAACTCCTGCGCCAGCAGCACAAGGTCCGGCAAGACCTGCTGCTCCCGCCAATGGCCCAAAACCCTACAAAGAAGTCATCACTGCCAAGGCAAAGACCAAGGCTGGACTTTTTAAAGTACACCAAGTAGAAGAAAAGTATTTCTACGAAATCCCTGATTCCCTACTCGGCAGAGACATGCTGATGGTCGTTCGTATCGCCAAGACCGCTGACGGCATTGGCTACGGAGGGGAAGAAACAACTAGCATGATGGTTCGTTGGGAGAAAAACCAGGACGACATCTTGCTCAAGGTAGTATCCTTGGACAATTATGCTGCCGATTCCCTACCCATCGCTACTGCTGTAAAGGCTTCCAACTTGGAGCCAATCCTACAGAAGTTTGCCATCAAATCCAGAAAAACGGACTCTACAGGTACGGTGATTGAAGCCACGGACTTGTTTACCAAAGACAACCAAGCCTTAGGGCTTGACCGTGGTAGAAGAACTCAGTACCGTGTCACTCGACTAGACAGCGAACGTTCGTACATCCAGCACATCAATGGCTACCCGATCAACATTGAAGCACGCTACGTGCTTACCTATGCCGCAGCGGAGCCACCATCCAACAGCGTCACAGGATTGATCACTTTGGAGATGAATACCTCCATGATCCTCCTTCCTAAGGTACCGATGCAGCAGCGACTTGCTGATCAGCGTGTAGGCTGGTTTGCTAGATCCTACGTCGACTACGGCGCAGATGCCCAGCGCGCTACTTCTAGAAGATACCTAGACCGTTGGCGTTTGGAAGTGAAGCCAGAAGATCGGGAGAAGTTTGCCCGTGGAGAATTGGTGGAGCCTGTCAAGCAAATCGTATACTATATCGATCCCGCCACCCCTAAACAGTGGGTGCCTTATTTGAAGCAAGGCGTAGAAGATTGGCAGAAAGGTTTTGAAGCCGCTGGCTTTAAAAATGCGATTATCGCCAAGGAAGCGCCAACTCCAGCTGAAGATCCAACTTGGAGCCCTGAAGATGCCCGTTTCTCCGTGATCCGCTACTTCGCTTCGGACATTCAAAACGCGTATGGACCTCACGTATCTGATCCACGCTCTGGAGAAATCTTGGAGTCTGATATCGGATGGTACCACAACGTAATGAACCTCTTGAGAAACTGGTTCTTCATCCAAACTGCTGCAATCAACCCAGACGCAAGATCTGTGAAGTTTGACGACGAAGTGATGGGTCGTTTGATCCGCTTTGTTTCTGCCCATGAGGTAGGACATACGCTTGGCTTACCGCACAACTTTGCTTCTTCGGTGGCGTACCCTGTAGAAAAACTACGTGATGCTGCCTTCACCAAGGAATTTGGTACTGCTCCATCTATCATGGACTATGCTCGCTTCAACTATATCGCGCAGCCAGAAGACAAGGGTGTAAGCCTAATGCCTGACGTAGGACCTTACGACAAATATGCCATCATGTGGGGTTACAAGCCTATCCTGGAAGCCAATAGCCCAGAAGAGGAAGTTGCTACCTTGAACCAGTGGATCCTTGACAAAAAAGGAGATCCAGTATACCGCTACGGACGTCAGGGCAACAATTACGACCCGACTACCCAGTCGGAAGATTTGGGTGACAACTCCGTCACTGCTTCCGAGTATGGTATTAAGAACCTACAGCGCATCCTCCCTAATTTAAAGGAATGGACCACTGAAAAGGACAAGCCCTCCAAAAATTACGACGACCTAGAAGAAATGTACGGTCAGGTGATTGGTCAGTTTAACCGCTACATGGGCCACGTACGTAACCATGTGGGTGGCGTATTGGAGGTGTACCGCTCTTCTGGTCAAGGCGAAGCGGTATACACGCACCAAACCAAAGAAATGCAGAAGGCGGCGGTTGCTTTTGTCAACCAGCAGCTATTCACCACCCCAACTTGGTTGATGGACGAAACCATCATCGCCAGAACAGAAGACTTCGGTGCCCTAGAGCGCATCAGAGGCATTCAAGTAGGTACCCTCAACGGAATCTTGGAGTGGGGCAGACTAGGCCGAGTGATTGAAAACGAAGCCCTCAACGGTGCCACCGCCTACAAAATGACCGAACTATTCGATGACCTTAGAAAAGGCATCTGGACAGAATTGGCCGCAGGCAAAACCATCGACGTACATCGTAGAGCCTTGCAGCGTGCACACATCGAGCGTCTAGAGTTGCTATTGACGGGTGCCGTGGCTCCGCTTCCTGCACAATTCAGGGGCTTTGCCGGTCCACAGATCAATGCTTCTCAGTCCGACATCCGTCCAATGGCACGTGGGGAATTGAAAACCCTACAGAGCCAAATCAGATCGGCCATCGGCAGAACAAGCGATCGCATGAGCAAGCTTCACCTCGAAGATGCCGCAGAGCGAATCAACAAAATCTTGAAGGAATCTTCCGGAGATTAAGTTTCAAAAGGGGGCCAAATTGGCCCCCTTTTTTTTGCCCTCCATTTTTTTACTTACTTTGTTTACGTTATTTCCCTGTATGCCTACACCACTCCACATCTTACACAGCCACAAGCTTCGCATCACCGAATGCCGACTGGAAATCATCAAGGAGTTTTTGGAAAAAAACGTCGCCCTTTCGCATGCGGACCTTGAGGAGACACTCAACCGGCAATTTGACCGGGTGACCATCTACCGTACACTAAAAACTTTTTTGGAAAAGGACCTGATTCATAAGGTGCTTGACGACAGCGGGGCCACCAAGTACGCCTTCTGCACCCATGGAGAGGAAGCCCATGTCCACAACCACGAGCACGTACACTTCAAGTGCGAACGCTGCGAGGAGACCACCTGCTTGGAAGACATTTCGCTACCGGTGATTCCACTTCCGAAGGGCTTTGAAAAAAAGGAGATGAACTTGCTCGTGCAGGGTATCTGCGAAAAATGTCACTAAGGCACCAGAACTTCCGCTGACACTAACTTTTCGGAATCCGTCGGCCAAGTTACCCCAGGAGGCAAATCAAGTTTTGGCGGTATATCTTCGGATTTTCCTCCATCCTCGTCGTCACCGCGAGGCAACCCAGCGCTTACCGGCTTGCACCAGCGACCGATAAGGTAGCTCAACAAGACGTAGACTAATCCACAAAGTAGCAGTTGCAGTAGGGAAGGACTCATTTGAAATATTTCTGATAAGTTACGGCGATCACCCAAAAAATCAAGGCCGTCGCCAGAGTTCAAGAGATTATGCTTTTTGCTTGTCCTGTTTATTGCCAGAAAAGTTCAATTCCATGAGCCGTGGACTGTGGACCCTTATCTGTGGACTGTTTTTCACGCAGATCACAAAAGGAAAAAACACGCAGATTTTTGAATAAGGAATATCCACTTTCTGAAAGGTCTCCACAGAAAACTAGAGTGGAGGTCCAGTTTCAGGAGCCGTGGACTGTGGACCGTTGTCTGTGGACTTTCGCTGAGTTAATCATATTATGCATTCCTTCCATTTGCTTAATCAATGGGATAGGTGGATATTTGTTCCCGTAACGATTGAAAACATGATCATCAAAACCAAAAAATACCAACTACCAACCACCACCTACATCAAAATGGGGCTGATCTCCATCCTCAAGGAGCAGTGGTGGGTCATCTTGATTGCCTTGGCCATCTGCTGTGGCTACTTCTGGATTGCTTCTGTCTGGTGGATTGTTGGCGCATTGATCGCCTACGCCTTGTACGTGTTATTTTGGGCGATCCAGTTTACGGGCGTTACGCAGATGGAACAAAACAAACCCATCTTCCAAAAGATGGCCTACGAAATCGATAGCCGTCAGATATTGATGAAAATAAATGCCAAGGAAGGCATGCCCGTGCAGTGGAACATGATCAAACGTGTTGTGGTCAGCAAAGATGCCTTTGTCCTTTACCTTTCAAAGGCACAGTTTATCCACCTTCCTTTCCGCATCTTCAATTCAGAAAACGACAAGAAATTCTTGGAAGCGATTCTGAAGCGAAAAGAGCTAATCAACTAAGCTAAGGCTGGCCATAAGAGCCAGCCTTTTTTTCTATACCTGCTTTAAGCCACCCTCAGACCCATGCAGATCAAACTAATTGCAATCGGAAAAACCGACAACAAGGCCATCCAAGCATTGATCGACGAATACAGCAGCCGCCTGGGGCATTATATTCGCTTTGAGCTAGAGGTAATCCCTGACCTGAAGCATACCAAATCCCTCTCCGAGGCGGTTCAGAAGGAAAAAGAAGGGGAACTTATCCTGAAGAAGCTACTTCCCTCTGATGACCTACTTTTGCTCGACGAGCGTGGAAAAAGCTATTCTTCCCTGGAGTTTTCAGACTTTTTACAAAAGAAAATGAATAGTGGCCTTCGTCAGCTGGTGCTTGTAATTGGGGGCCCTTATGGCTTTTCTGAGGAGGTGTATACCCGTGCCAACGGCAAGATTTCCCTTTCCAAAATGACTTTTTCCCACCAGATGATCCGCCCTTTTTTAATCGAACAAGTTTACCGGGCCATGACGATTTTACGCAACGAGCCCTACCACCACGAGTAGGATTGTACATTTTAATTAGGAATTTTTTTTACCAATTAGAAGGGTTGAAGTTCATTTAACTGGGCTGTGGACCATGGACTGCCAACCGTGGACAATTACCCCAATGTTAATTTTTTTACTCTTTTTTTTGTCCAATGTTACCAAATTGTTAACTTTCTCTCCTTCAGTTAACATTAGCTTGATGGACTATGAAAAAAATACTCCCTTTCTTGCTCTTTTTCCTAGGAGGTTTCACCCTTGGCTTTAGCCAAGAAAATGCCTCTCAAGCGGCTATTGACAGCTTTTCAGGAAAAATCCCAGCGGTTCAATCCCCCTCCTTTTTTCTTTTTCTGGAGGAAAGTGAACAGGCCTTAACGCCAACAAATTGGGAAGCGCTTCAACTGGAATTGGATGCCAAGGCCTCCAAAAACCCAGATTCCCTCTCCTTGTTGCGTGTAATTTTTCAAAAAACTCACCAACGGCTGCTAAAGGACTATACCCAACACTCCTCATTTGCTGACCTATTGAAAGAGGGTGCCTATGACTGCGTGAGTGGCTCCGCTGCCCTTGGACTCTTATTAGATCGCTATGGCTATCGGTATGAAGTGGTGGAAACGGACTACCATGTATTTATTCAGGTCTACTTGGATGGAAAAACGGTTATCCTAGAAAGTACGCTTCCTGTTGGTGGGATGATCACCTCGCCCGTGGCAGTCAGTAACTACCTGGCAGCCTATATCAACGAAGGCATACCTGTGGCACGAAATATCAACGAAGGCCTTGCAGGTACCCGAGTAGATGCCTCCGACAATACCATCTTCCGAAAAGTGAATTTGTCTGAATTGGCAGGCTTGCAGCACTACAATGAAGCCATCGTCTACTTCAATGGACAGGACTACAAGCAGGCCTTGGAGCAGCTAACCAAGGCACTTTCCCTATATCCTTCGGAACGTATCGAAGGACTCCGTGACTTGAGCATTGAGCTGGCCTACCATAGCTACGGATACGACATCAAGAAATAAGTTTTTCCGATAGCGGGCATAAAAAAGGGGGACTATCTGCTAGAT
>JBIIFN010000221.1:0-3311 GCA_044237325.1 Algoriphagus sp. | reverse complement strand
TCCAAAATTATCCAAGACCACGTCTCCCAATTGATACAATTTAAGGCCTGAAGCATGTCGAGAGGAGACCGATTTGCTGTGGGCTAGGTTGGTGATCACAATGACTTTAGCGCCTTGCTCACGAGCATACCTAGCCAATTCAATGGGAACTGCATTTCTACCTGAATTGGAAAATATGAGCAATACGTCATTTTTGGTAAGCTCATACTCTTGAAAAAGGATTGGAGCATAGCCCTCTTTTCGTTCCTCATCCGTACTTCCTGTTGCACTTTCATGGAGCATGAGTTGGGGCAGCAAAAGTGGGCGCACGCGCGCAAATCCACCCGCTCGGTAAAAAATTTCTTCTGCCAGTAGATGGGAATGTCCAGTTCCACAAGCATAGATCCATCCCTTAGTGGAAAGACTATGGGTAAGAATGGAGGCAGCTTGGGTAATCTCTTCGTCTTGCTGGAAAGCAAGGTTCATTTTTTCCGTCAGCAGCTGTTGGTATTTTTTATAGGCTAGTGCAAGCATGATACGAAAGATTGAATTAATGAAGTAGGACTTCATCTACAAATACCCATCCCTTGGCTCCTTTTCCCGGGTGCCAGGCAGGCAGCTTAGCGATGGGGCTGAGTTTGATTCGAACCTGGTCAAAGGTACTACTTGGCAAAGTATAGGTAAGGAGGCCGTAGCGAGGATCTCCAATTGCCGTGGAGGTGGCTGGCTGATCTAGAGGGACTTGCGTCCATTTCCCTTTGAATCCCGTCCAAATCGCTACTGCCTGGGGAGGAAAAATATAGGCGCTTTCGTGAAGAAAGAGACTGATTTCCACAGTTTTTGGAATGGATTTTTGATTTACTACAAGTTGAAGATCCAAGGCGTTGTCTGTGAAGCCTAGCCAATCCCCATTGGTGTGAATGGGCTTTCCTTTGATGCCGTCAAAAAGGCTAGCAGCACCTTTGGCTGCATAGTTGGGACTTGGAGGAGAGGCAAGACTGAAGCTAGGTGGAAGCATGCCCTTTTGAAAAAGGATGGCTTTGGCATCGAGGCTTCCAATCCAGTTTTTTGCAAAGGCGCGTGTTCGTACCTGCGTAGATTTTTTTAAGGTAATGGGGCCTGAATATACCTTGCTGCTTAGACTATCGGGTAAGCTTCCATCCAAGGTATACCTGATTTCTACGGTTGGGATAGGATGGGAGAGAAGCACCTCGGTTTGTCCGGTAAACAACAGGTCTTTGAAGTTGATTTTTGGTGGATTGAGTGGGTAGATGACGCCCCTGTCATCAAATCCAACCTCTATTTTGGTGTTGGGAAGAGCTTTGATGAGTTCATTTTTCATCTTGTCCGATAGACCCGTTTGCCAGACAAAAAGCTTCTTTAGTTGGGTCATCGTAGCGAGTGTTTTCGCGCCCGCTTCATCGAGTAGGTTTCCGGAGAGCGCAAGATGCTCCAACTTGGGCAATTTTTTAATAAAATTCAGCTGCTCTCCTGAGATGTCAGTGAAGTTGAGGTATAGTTCCTCTAGATTCTGAAAATCAGCAATAAGTCCAAGGTCGACCTGCTGCAAAGGCATGCGATTAAGGGTAAGTTTTACCACTTGATTTTTGACCGAGCTCAGTTCAGCCAGTGAGGCAGGGTCAAAGGTGGAGGAGCCAAAATAGGCCACTTCAAGGGCTGGAGATCCTGGATAGAGGGGTTTAACTTTTCTAAAAAAAGTAGTAAGCTGGGCAACTGTTTCTTCGTCGGCGGGGGAGAAGGGGTAGGTTTTTTCGCTTGAAAAGCGAGCAGCTACCAGTTGGAATAGGGGTTCCTCTTGGGGTAAATCAACCACTTTTTGGGTATACCCTGCTCCAGAAAGCACCCAAAGCCGGAGGATTTCTATCTCTTCCTCGGTGAGCTGTAGCTTATTTTTTGGAGGCATGTGGTCTTCATTATCCAAAGGCAGGTGAATGCGTTGGATAAGCAGGGATTGTTCAGTATTGCCAGCCACCACAAAAGGCCCCGACTTGCCGCCTTTTTGAATGCCTTCCAGGTGATCCATGCGCAATTCGCCTTTTATTTTGCCCTCTTTATGACAAGAAAGGCACTTCGCTGCTAAGATGGGTTGCACTACATCTCTGAATACTTCGGCGTTTGCCAAGGGCATTTCCGTATCCGTAGTTGGGCGAAGTGGGGCAAGTAGAAAATCGTCTCCATGGGTGAGGTTTGCACCAAAGTGGCCTGCTGCCACAAGAACTAGGGCAAGCGCTGCGCAAAATAGCCGTCTGGGCAGTAGGTCGATTGCTCTCAAGAAATAAAGGGCAATGGCCAGCGCGAGACTTCCTACAGCGGTCCATTTGTGCCAAGAAAGGGCATCGCCCTCATAGTCCTCTGTGGCCAATAGTAGGCCTGCTACCACGGTCAGACCTGCGAAGTTGGCGCCAAGCAGTAGGAAGGTAGGGGCATAGGTGCGTAGTGTGCCCTCTTTGATCCAAAGCAGTAAGCAGCCGATGAGTAATACGACAATGGGAAAGTGGAGTACCAGAGGATGGAGCCTTCCTACCACTTGAAGCCAGGCGGGGAGTAGCAGCGCTTCCCCGCCAAAAAGTAGGATGGCCGTCAATCCGGCCCAAAAGAAGAGGAGATTTTCTAGTACAGGCGTACTTCGGTGTGGCTGAGACATTCGGAAAACTTAAGCGATTAGGTCATTTACTACCTTTCCATGTACATCGGTGAGTCGGTACCTTCTTCCCAGGTGCTTGTAAACCAGCTTTTCGTGGTCAATGCCCATCAAGTTCATGACTGTTGCTTGGAAGTCGTGTATGTGTACTGGGTTTTCAACGATGTTATAGCCAAAGTCATCTGTTTCTCCATAGACCATCCCGGATTTCACCCCTCCACCTGCCATAAAAATGGAAAAGGCGCGAGGATGGTGATCTCGACCGTAGTTTTCTGGAGCGATTTTCCCCTGACAGTAATTGGTTCTACCAAATTCCCCACCCCAGATGACCAAGGTTTCATCGAGCAATCCGCGTTGCTTTAAGTCTGTAATGAGAGCTGCAGAGGCCTGGTCTACGTCCTTGGCTTGGCCAATCATTTGGTTGGGCAGGTTGTCGTGCGTATCCCATCCTTGGTGGTAGAGTTGTACAAAGCGAACGCCATTTTCTGAAAGCTTCCGAGCAAGGAGGCAGTTGGCAGCATAAGTACCAGGCACCAAGCAGTCAGGACCGTATAGCTTGACGACTGAGTCGGGCTCCTTGCTGACGTCCGTTATTTCGGGGACGGCAGTTTGCATACGGAAGGCCATTTCGTATTGCTGCACCTTCGTAGTGATTTGCGGGTCGTTAAAT
>JBIIFN010000220.1:0-3318 GCA_044237325.1 Algoriphagus sp. | reverse complement strand
GCACCGGTTTCAAACAAGCCCCCTCCATTCATCAAGGGTACAATGGAGAGCATTTTGGCCGAAGTGCCCACTTCCAAAATAGGGAAGAGGTCGGTCAAGTAGTCACGAAGCACGTTGCCCGTCACGGAGATGGTGTCCTTGCCCGCTACGATGCGTTCACAAGAGAATAGGGTAGCCTCGATTGGAGCGAGGATATGAATTTCAAGCCCTTTGGTATCGTAGTGAGGAAGGTAGTTGTTGACCTTTTGGATCAGTTGTGCATCGTGTGCACGTGCCTTGTCTAGCCAAAAGACTGCCGGCGTCTGGGACAAGCGGGCACGGGTGACGGCCAACTTCACCCAATCTTGAATAGGTGCGTCTTTGGTCTGACACATTCTCCAGATGTCCCCTTTTTCTACGGCATGGGCAAATAGCTGCTTGCCTGCCGCGTCGGTAACGACTACGGTACCGGCAAAAGGAATTTCGAAGGTTTTGTCGTGCGAACCGTATTCTTCTGCTTTTTGAGCCATCAAGCCCACGTTGGGAACAGAGCCCATGGTGGCTGGGTTGAAGGCCCCATTTTTCTTACAAAAATCAAATACCGCCTGGTAAATCCCTGCATAGCAACGGTCAGGAATGATCGCTTTGGTGTCTTGTAGTTTGCCCGCCTTATTCCACATTTTACCCGAAGTACGGATCATGGCCGGCATGGAGGCATCGATGATCACGTCACTAGGCACGTGTAGGTTGGTGATGCCTTTATCTGAATTGACCATGGCCACTTCCGGTCCTGCGGCATAGCAGGCCTCGATGTCAGCAAGGATTGCTGCCTTTTGGTCGGCAGGAAGTTTTTCCAGCTGGCTGAGCAGATCTCCAAACCCGTTGTTGACGTCTACGCCGAGGGCTGCTAAAGTAGCACCATGCTTGGTAAACACAGGGGCAAAAAATACCTGAACTGCATGCCCAAAAAGGATGGGATCGGACACTTTCATCATCGTGGCCTTCAGGTGTAGGGAGAACAAGACGCCCTGCGCTTTGGCTTCTGCAAGTGCTTTTTGCATAAAGGCCCGGTACTGAGAGATACTCAAGGTGGCGGCATCGATGATTTCGCCTTCCTGTACCTTCAAACCAGATTTTAGGACTTCTGAGGCGCCATTGGCACCTTGCAGCGTAATCGTTAAGCTGTCTGCTTTTGCAAGGGTAAGCGATTGCTCAGTGCCGTAAAAATCCCCAGCAGTCATGCTGTCCACGTGCGAGCCGGACTCCGCGGACCAAGCTCCCATGGAATGGGGATGCTTTCGGGCGTAGTTTTTTACCGCCAAGGGCGCGCGTCGATCGGAGTTGCCTTCACGGAGGACAGGATTTACGGCCGAACCTTTGATCTTGTCGTAGGTGGCTTTGATGGCTTTTTCTTCCTCGCTCTTGGGCTCTTCAGGATAGTTGGGCAGGGCATAGCCCTTGGCTTGAAGCTCCTGGATGGCCGCCTTGAGCTGGGGCATGGAAGCAGAGATATTGGGAAGCTTAACGATGTTGGCTTCTGGGGTCATGGCTAGGAGGCCAAGTTCTGCTAGGTCGTCGTTGATGCGCTGCTCGGGACGGAGGTAGGTGGAAAAATTGGCAATGATGCGCCCCGAAAGCGAGATGTCACGTGTTTCTACTTGGATGCCGGCGGACTTGGTAAAGGCTTGTACGATGGGTAAAAGCGAATAGGTAGCAAGTGCGGGCGCCTCATCGGTGAGGGTGTAGAGGATTTTTGGCGTGTTGGACATGGTATAGGTATAGCTTACTAAAAATGAATGCTTGCGTTAACGGATTACTTTTTCTGCGTTTTCCCGAGGGAAATGTTCCCTTCAACAGCAAAAGGTTTGCCAATTTATAAAAAAAGGGAGCAGCTGATACTTCCGCCTGTGGAAATCCGAGGGGACTAGGCGGGGTCTTTTGTGATGGTAAAGTTATCAGCATCCTTCCAGGCTGGGAATTTTTGCCGGTACTCGGAGAGGCTACTGGCAGACAGGTGGAGGACTTGGATCTGGTCTGTTTCGCCAAGGTCGAGGATTTTTTCTCCTCTAAAATCGTAGGCGGCAGAATGTCCATTGTAGGCAATCTGGTTGCCGTCTACGCCCACCCGGTTGACGCCGAGGCTGTAAGAAAGGTTTTCGATGGCGCGGGCAGGGAGCAAGGCATCCCAGGCGGAGATGCGTGCAGCAGGCCAGGAGGCCACGTAAAAAAGAAGATCATAGGCAAGTTCGCCTGCTGTCCAGCTGTTTCTAGACCAAACAGGAAAGCGGAGGTCGTAGCAGATCTGTGGACAGATTTTCCAGCCCTTTAGTTCGAAGATGGGAAGCTGTTCGCCTGCGGCAAAGCTCGCGTCTTCATTTGCCATGCGGAAGAGGTGGCGCTTGTCGTAGTGCTGCGTTGTTCCATCAGGTTGCACCCAAAGCAGGCGATTGTAGTGCTGCCCACCTTCGGAAAGGATGGCGCTTCCTGTGATTACAGCGCCCGTTTGGGCTGCAAGCTGCTTCATCCACTTGTGCACCTGCAGGTTCATGGGCTCCGCAAGCTGGGTAGCGTCCATGGAAAATCCCGTAGGGAACATTTCCGGCAGGACGATCAGGTCGCAGCTATTCTTTAAGGCCCAGATTTTCTCCTCCAACAGCGCTAGGTTGGCCGTTTTATCCTGCCAGTGCAGGTCGGTTTGCACCAAGGCAATGCGGAGGGCTGGACTTTTTTCCATTACCGTAGGGGATAGATCATCCGGTAGTCAGTGGACACCTTTCCTTTGCTCACGTCGATGAGTTTGGACTGGATCATTCGCTTTTTGAGGCCCTTGAGGTAGTCTACAAATAAAATCCCTTCCAGGTGGTCGTATTCGTGCTGGATGACGCGGGCGGTCATGCCGCTAAACTCTTCCTCTTTCAGGTTCCAGTTTTCGTCGTAGTATTCGAGAGTCAATTTTTCAGGACGGATGATTTCGGCGCGTACGTCGGGAATGCTGAGGCAGCCTTCTTCAAAGCCAAAGCTGTCTCCATACTCATCCAAGAGGATGGGGTTGATGAAGACGCGGCGGATGCCTTTTTCCTCTTCATCCTCATCCAGCATGAGCGTGCTGTCGATCACAAAGAGGCGAACGCCCTGGTTGATCTGTGGAGCAGCCAGTCCCACGCCACTTGCATGGTCCATGGTGGCATACATGTCTTGAATAAGTTGGGTCAAGTCACTTCCTTTGGCTAGGTCAACGGCTTCCTTTTTTAATACTGGATTGCCGTAAGCGACGATAGGGTAAATCATTGTCTTTCTAAATAGGATTGGAGGATGATGGCCGCCGACACTTTGTCTAGG
>JBIIFN010000219.1:0-3350 GCA_044237325.1 Algoriphagus sp. | reverse complement strand
GTTTGCCCTAGGCCGACTACCAGGCTGGATCGCTCAGTGGAAAGAAATGACAGAAAAAGGTGAGCCAATCGGAAGACCTCGTCAAGTGTATACCGGTGCCGTAGAAAGAGACTACGTGGCCATGTCCCAGCGTTGATATAGACTGCAAAATTTAAGGCCAGCGCTACCTATAGGTGGCGCTGGCCTTTTTTTCTCCCAACATTACCGATCATCAAAACTCCCCTTATCCATGACAATCAGCACACTAGAAGAAGCAGTAGCCCGTACGCAGCAGTTTACAACTCGACCAAGCAATGAGGAGCTACTCCGCTTGTATGGATTGTACAAGCAAGCCACCGAAGGAGACAATGAGGAAGAACGACCTGGAGGATTTGATTTTAAGGCTGCCGCAAAGTACAATGCCTGGCTGCTACTAAAAGGCAAGTCGAAGGAAGATGCTACTCAAGCCTATATTGACTTGGTTAGCCAACTCTCCGCCAACTATATGTGAGTTTTTTGACCCCTGATCCAAATCAGGGGTTATTTTTTTTTCTCAAAATACCTAGCAAGAATGCTCCCAACAATCAATTGCTGCAAGTGATAAACCATCACGGGGAGGAGCACAAGACCGAGCACGGCAGCGTTTGGAAACAAGACCTTGCCCATAGCTACCCCATGAACCAAGGACTTGGTGGACCCACAGAATAGTGTGGTGATCTGATCTCCTCTTGAAAAGCCAAGCAAGGAACTTAGTCCGTAGAGCAGTCCAAGTGCTAGCAGCAATAAACAGCCCATCAGCCCTGAGAGTAGGCCCAAACTTCCCCAAGAAAAGGAAGAAAAAAGCTGCTGAGAAAATGACTCGGCAAAAGTGGTGAATACAATAATTAGAATCACAGACTGATCGATGTACTTCAGCTTACTAAAGTAGGGCTGTAACTTTGGAAAAAGCCAGGCATGTAAGCCTATCCCCAGCACCACGGGAAATAGCACCTGAAGCGACAACTCCCCAAAAGAGGACCAGACATCGAGCTCTCCTGCGGCACCTCCCGCAACTAGCCGAAGCCAAATTGGTGTCAAAAACACCCCCAAAAGACTGGAAATACTGGCATTGAAAATGGCCGCGGCGACATTTCCTCCAGCAAGAGCCACCAAAACAACTGACGCGCTCACTGTCGAGGGTAAGGCAGACAAGTAGCTGACCCCAAGTGCAAACTCAGGATTGAGTCCAGTGGACAAGCCTAAAATACCCATGACCACTAGCGGAAAAATCAAAAAGGTAGCCGCCTGCACTAGGAGGTGGAGCTTCCAGTTGGACAAGCCTGCACGCAACTGCGCAGGATCAAGCTTGAGCCCATACAAAAAGAAGAGTAATGCGATGCCCACTTGAATAAACGGCTTCCAGGGAAACGAGGATTGCTGGGACCCTAGCTCAGGCAAGAGCGCTGCTAGCCCAATTGCTAGAAAAATCCCCAGCAAAAATCCGTTGAGTCCAACGCGTGACAGGAGACTAGCCAGCTTTCCCATCAGCTACCAAGGAGACGTTTGAAATTGTCGCAAAAAATGGCCGTCGCAATGGCAACATTCAAGGATTCTGCATGCCCATAACCAGGAATGGTAACTTTCTTGGTCACCCACTTTTCTGTTTCTTTTGAAATGCCCTGCGACTCGTTGCCCATCAACAGCACCCCCGCCACCGGGTTGGCAAGCTGGTGAATGGACTCCCCTTCTAGAAATGCGCCATAAACGGGAAGCTTCCAGGCGGAAAGTGCCTTACCAAGATCCTCGTAGAAAAACTGAACCCGTGTAAAGGAACCCATGGAAGACTGGATGACTTTGGGATTGTAAAACTCCGCCGTTTGGGGAGAGAAAATCATTTTTTTGATTCCGTACCAATCGGCAATACGGATGATAGTTCCCAGATTTCCTGGATCCCGCACCTCATCCAAGGCAAGGATAAGTTCTCCCGCCTCCGGCGTAAATGAGGTATTCGACTTCATCTGCACCACGGCTAGCGCAGCATCGTTGCTTTGGTACTGCCCTACTTGTTCCAACTGCCCAGGAGTAACAAAAAGCAACTCCCCTTTAAACGTGCGCAGTAAAGAAGCATGTTTCTCTGCAAACTCTTCTGTGACGAGCAGTAGATCTACCAAAAAATTTGACTGAAGTACTTCTGCCACACTTTTCTCTCCTTCGACAAAGAATTTTCCCGACTCAGAGCGGTATTTCTTTTGATGTAAGGATTTAATAAACTTAACCGTATTTTTGCTTAGCATTCTTCCTTCTGTTCGAACTTGAAACACGCCAAATATATACTTTTTCTAACTCTACTCTGGTTTTGTGGGAGCTGCTCTCTGACTAGAAATTTGGAGGAGGGGGCATATGTGGTATTTGACAACGAGGTAACTGGGGTAAATAAGGCAGATATAGACCAACTCCGGTTGCTTATAGAGCAAGAACCCAACACCCGTTTTTTCGGAAGTTCCTTGGGAGTCACCCTCTATCGAATCGGAGATTCATTTTTTGACAGCAGTAAGGTTGCAGCAAAACGTAACCAAACCAAGGCGGCGATTAGCTTACTTCAAGAGCAAGCTGATTCCTTGGCTACGGAAGTATCTTTTCGAAGGAAAATAGAAAAACTTCGAACCAAGCAAGAAGCCTTAGATAAAAAACTCGAATACGGTAACACGCTGATGCGTACGGGCAACCCCGTGGTCGTACTAGATAGCGGCCTAACAGAGAAGTCCTTTAAAAACATGAAAGGCTACTTGGTCAACCATGGATTTTTTGATGCAGAAGTTACCTATGCTGTACGCACCAAAAACAAAAAGGCATTTATCAACTACCAAGTCAATGAAAAGGAGCCCTACCTGTTGGACTCGGTGTATACCCGCACAGACAACGTCGAAATAAAGACACTGATGAAGGCCTATTCGGCCAATACCTTTTTGAAGCAGGGCGAGATTTACAACCAGGATAACATCACTTCAGAGCGGAACCGCCTAGAGGAACTTTTGAAAAACGAGGGCTACTACATGTTTTCCAAGTCCTACGTCAACTACATCGCCTACCAGGATACTGCTGCCAAGTCCATCCGCCTTGAGCAGGTCATTCAAAAGCCTACTTTCGCAGAAAACCACCAAGTCTACACCTTGGACACCATTCGCTTCAGGATAAATCCCCCCACGGATGAATTTGCAGATCGCCAAATTCAAACCCAATACAAAGGCATTGATTTTTCCTTTTATCGGGACCGCTACTCCGCTAAAACCCTCGCCTCCCGCATACAACTCAAAAAAGGAAGCCCCTACAGCCGGTCTGAGGCCTTGGAAACCCAACGTCTCATCAACAGCTTAGACTTGTTTCGCTTCGTC
>JBIIFN010000217.1:0-3369 GCA_044237325.1 Algoriphagus sp. | reverse complement strand
CAGCAGGACGTCTTTCTGAATGTGGCAGGTGGCCTGCGTGTGGATGATCCAGGCTTGGACTTGGCGGTTTGTGCCTCCTTGATTTCGAGTTACGAGGATACACCCGTTTCGGAGCAAATTTGCTTTGCCGGAGAGGTAGGTTTGGGCGGAGAGATTCGCGCGGTTTCCCGCATTGAAAACCGAATTTCGGAAGCAGAAAAATTGGGATTCAAAAAGATTGTGGTTTCCAAGTATGCGGTCAAAGGCTTGGACTTGCGCAAGTTTAACATCCAAATCATCCAAGTGAGCAAGCTGGAAGAAATGTATCAGTTGATTTTTTGAGTTTGCGTGTTGATGAAAAAAGAAACTGACGAGTAGGCCCCAACTCAAACTCCTGATTGATGCAATTTTCTAGAACTAGTCTTGTTCTATATCTTTAAAAAATAATCCCTTCGCCCAATTTTATGTCTCCAAACGACAACCTACCCGACCAAAACTTAGACCCTCAAGATTGGGAAGCCATGCGCCAATTGGGCCATCAGATGGTCGATGACTTGATTGATTACTGGAAAGGGATCCGAGAAGAAAAAATTTGGAGACCCATCCCTGAGGAGGTCAAGACGTTCCTGGACCAGCCTATTCCCGAAAACGGGCAAACGCCTGAGGAGGTCTATCAGGAGTTTAAGGAGTACATTTTTCCCTACAACAAAGGCAATGTGCACCCTCGATTTTTTGCTTGGATTCAAGGAACGGGAACCCCTATGGGGACCTTTGGAGATTTGCTGGCCTCAGGGATGAATCCCAACGCCGCCATCGGCGAGCACTCCGCGATGTATGTAGATCGGCAGGTGGTCAACTGGTGCAAGGAGCTGATGAACTTTCCTTCCGAAGCCTCTGGAATCCTAGTCAGCGGAGGTTCCATGGCAAATATCACCGCCTTGACGGTAGCGAGAAATTCGTTTGGTGAAGAAAAAATCCGCCAAAAAGGACTCAAGGCGGCTTCCGCTCAACTCTTGATTTATTGCTCGGTAGAAACGCACTCCTGCATCCAAAAGGCAGCGGAGATCATCGGGCTAGGGACGGATGGGGTGCGCAAAATCCAAGTGAACGACCGATTCGAGCTGGACACTACTGCCCTAAGAACACAAATCGAAGCAGATCTTCAAGCCGGTTTCCTTCCCTTCTGCCTGGTAGGCACTGCGGGAACGGTGAATACTGGGGCCATTGACCCCATGGCCGAACTCCTTGAGATCTCAAAAGAATACGGGCTTTGGTTTCATGTGGATGGAGCCTACGGCGCCTTGGCCAAACTTGATCCGATCTATTCCCATGCACTGCAGGCTATCGAAAGCGCCGATAGCTTGGCTTTTGACCTGCACAAGTGGCTGTATGTCCCTTACGAAGTGGGCTGTACACTGATTCGTGATGCCAAAAAGCACCGCGATTCCTTTGCCATCACCCCAAATTACCTACTGAGAGAGCAGCGGGGCCTATCGGGGGGCTTGGACTCCACCAACAACTATGGATTTGAACTTTCCCGCGGCTTCAAAGCATTGAAGGTATGGATGTCTCTCAAGGAGCATGGAAGAGCGAAGTATGCAGCCATGATTGCTCAAAACAATCGACAGGCAGTTTACCTCGGGGAATTAGTGGAGCAGCATCCGAATCTGGAATTGATGGCTCCGGTATCCATGAGCATTACCTGCTTTCGGATGATCTATCCTGGTTTGGATGAGGAAGCCCTTCGCGAACTCAACCGGGAAATTCTCCTTCGCCTCCAGGAGGAGGGGATTGCATCACCTAGCTCTACCATCTTATATGGGAAGTTTGCCTTGCGTGTAGCCAATACGAATCAGCGTACCCGCATGGACGACATGGCCCTGCTCGTAAAAGAAGTGCTTCGCCTAGGGAAAAGCATTATTGCAGAGGGGTAAGAACCAATTTGGCTCAATTTTCGTAGGGTATCAGTACACAGTTTAAACAAATCCAACTATGCGAAAAGGAATTCTATTTTCTCTGATTTTTGCAGGCTTATTTTTCTGCACCATCACGTCTCAAGCCCAAGAACTTGGACTACGATTTGGACACCTCAACGGCAATAACGTGGCCCTTGATGGTATTTTCTCGACAGGCAAGTACAGCCGAGTACATGCCAACGTAAGTTTTGGGAATAATGGACTGGGACTGGATGCGCTCTGGAACCCGATTTATAACGACATCTCAGATACCAACCTGAAGGTGTATGCAGGCTTTGGTCCTTCGGTGTACTTAGGAGACGATTTTCGCTTCGGCGCGGCCGGCGAAGTGGGCATAGAATATGCCTTTTCTGAAGTTCCCATTACGCTGGGCCTTGATTTTCGCCCTTACCTATTTCTAGTAGAAGTGACGGAGTTTCGCTCTGGCTTTGGGCTCAATGCCCGATGGAGGTTAAACTAACCCGGATGAAAAACAAAAAACCCTGTCTTGATGGCAGGGTTTTTTGTTTCCTTAAAATTCAACAATCAATCCGATGGTAGGAAGGATAGTTCCGCCAGGATTCACGATGGATTTGAGTTGGTAGCGACTAGGGTCTGTCGGATTTATAGTTAAGTTGCCTTGTCCATCTCGGACTGGGACTATTTGTGGGGGCTGTTGCGCCTTATAGTTATAGGCATTCTGGATGTCAACATACCAGTTCAGATTCCAGCGATCAAAGAAGTACTTTTTATCAAGTCTGATATCAAGTTGATGAAAAGACTTCAGCCGGACGCCATTGATTCGTGAAAAGTCCGAGATAGCGGCATTTCGCAGGTCCCAATTTTCCCGGAGGCTAGAAAGGGCCAAGTCTGCAGGCGTGTAAGGAGTGCCTCCCAAATAGCGCCATCTGCCCCCCACTTCCCAGTTTTTGCCAAATCGCTTGCCTGCGGTCATACTCACAATGAAGCGGTTGTCCCAAGAAGATGGCGCAATGACACCCCCACTGGTATTGGAAAATTCACTGCGCACCAAGGTGAGGGAAGCCACGCCAAAGAAGTTACGGAAAAGGCGCTGCTGCGCGAGAAGTTCTACGCCATAGGCCCGCCCTTCAGAGGTTGAGGCAACGGGTTCGTTACCGATGGCTCCAAAATCTGCCCCGAGGTTGGCCAAAGAAATGCCGTTTCGGATGGAGCTAGGGTAGTGAGTATAGCGCTTGTAAAATGCTTCAGCAGTAAATCGTCGGGCCTTATCCGGCACCAAGTACTCAATGCCGGTGATCACCTGTGCATTGCGAATAAAGCGAACATCGCTTTCCTGATTGACAAAGTCGCCGGCATTGTTTTGGAAGCCCAAGATGGTGTATGCTGGTCGCTGGTAGTAGATACCGGCATTTGCCGTAGCAAAGAGGTTGGGGCGAAGCTGGTAAGAAACTGA
>JBIIFN010000068.1:0-12298 GCA_044237325.1 Algoriphagus sp. | reverse complement strand
GAGCACTGGTCAGCCTACAAATCTCTGTTACTGCTTAAGTACATGTCCGACATGCTGGTTGGAGATCGGGATTTGGAATACAGCAACCTCAAAAAAATCTTAGGGAATGCCAAGCTGGCTAAATTATTTCCTGAGTTTCCGAAGGAAAATGATCCTGTAATTGAAAAAGAACGCGTTTGGGACTTTCAGGCGGTTTCGGTGACAAAGCCAGATAGCCTTGCCTACCCAGAAGAGACGCTACAGCTAAATCCGCTCGCGCAACCCACAGAAGGTACTGGCTCAAACAACTGGGCGGTGAGCGGAAAGAAAACCAAAAATGGACACCCTATCCTTGCAAATGATCCTCACTTGGGACTCAACCTGCCTTCACTTTGGTATTCCATGCAGTTGACCACCCCTACGCATACCGTCAAAGGCGCTACCCTTCCTGGAGCACTAGGCGTAATCTCTGGGTTCAACGAAAATATCGCTTGGGGAGTAACCAACGCTACAAAAGACACCAGAGACTGGTACAAAATCACCTTTCAAGATGGTTCTAGAAAAGTATATAAGTATGGTGAAGAGTGGAAGGAAGCAACATTTAGAGTCGAGGAAATCAAGGTGAAAGGCGAGGAGACCTTTCTCGATACCGTGGTATACACCCATTATGGACCTGTGGTCTATGACCAAAGCTTTAAGGCAGATCGTCAAGATGTGAATTTTGCGCTGCGCTGGATTGTGCATCAAGGTACCTCCAACGAGCAAAAGACGTTCATGCTGCTCAACAAGGCAAAAAACCATGGCGACTACACCGAAGCGTTGAAAGAGTATGCCGCTCCGGCACAAAACTTCGTGTTTGCATCCAAAACGGGTGATATCGCAATGCGTATCCAAGGCAAATTCCCCCTCAAATGGAAAGAGCAAGGCAAATTCTTCATGGATGGTGCCGATCCTAGGATGGAATGGCAAGGTTATATTCCCTTCGAACACAATGCAAATACACTAAATCCAGAGCGTGGCTTTGTGTCCTCCGCCAACCAACACCCAACGGATAGCACCTATCCCTACTACGTGTTTGACAACTCCTACGAGCATTATAGAAATAGACGTTTGAACCGTAGATTGACTGAGTTGAACCAGATTACGCTTGAGGACATGCAAGCGCTACAGTTTGACTCCTACAATTTACAGGCGGCTGAGTCCTTGCCTGTGCTAATCAATTTGCTAGGAAGTCATCAAGGGGGTTCAGCTGAAGCTAAAAAATACCTTTCCGAAATGAAGGCTTGGGATTTCTTTGCTGATCCAGCCAAACCGGGACAAACACTCTATTCCATCTGGTTTGCGGAAACAGCCGAAAGCATCTGGAGAGAGCTAGTAGAGCAGGGAGCGCCCGTGTTGCGTCCAAACAATTACCAAACCATCGAGCTACTTAGTACGAGTCCTGAGGACGAAGTCTTTGATGTGCACATGGCTGAGGGCATTCAAACTGCCCAATACCACGTGCAAGTAGGCTTTGATTCCCTGCTTGTGGCGATGAAGAAGTGGGAGCAAAAAGAAGGAGCCTACACTTGGGCGAACTACAAAAAAACCACCATTCAGCACTTGGTACCTAACTTTAAAGCTTTTTCTGTTGCCAACGTGTACACTGGCGGTGGCTCAGGGATCTTGAATGCTACCAGCGGCAGACACGGGGCAAGCTGGAGAATGGTCGTAGAGCTAGGCCCAACGATCAAAGCAGTAGGTATCTACCCGGGTGGCCAATCGGGTAATCCAGGAAGTAGATTTTACGACAACTTCATCCCTATCTGGGCCAAAGGAGCCTACGTGGATTTTGGTCTCAAAAAGAAAGCCGATCAAAAAGGCATCTTGTTCAAAACGATATTAAACTAATTCTAGTCATGAAGTTTTTACTATTTACCCTGCTGAATACCTTGTTGGTGGTATTTCTTAATAGTGTAGCCCCCTTTTGGGTGGTCATGATTGCTGTAACTGGGCTGGCTGCTGCCATCCGTCCCAGTGCACTTGGTGGCTTTTTAGGTGGAGGGTTGGGCATGGGCCTCGCTTGGCTAGGTCAAACAGTCTACATCTCTTTTCTGACCTCCAGTACCCTGCCCGACAAGATGGGTGCTTTGATGGGTCTTGGTACGGGCACAACCCTGATGATCATTACAGCAGTATTGGGCTTTCTCTTGGGAGGATCCAGTGGATTGCTTGGCGTATTGGGCAGAAATCTGTTGCAGAAAAAGCCCTCTGACGTTTACCTAGGCTAGGTTAGCCTATTTTTGAGCATCACTTTGCTATAGTTTCCTACTTTTTGGAATAGGTGTCCTGGTCGGGACCTTTGGGAGCGACGAGGATGACTTTTTCCTTGGCAACCATCACCGATCCAGGAGCGGAGCCTTTTATTTTTCGTACATATTTCGCCTCCGTCACAATCACAGGGCTCAGTGAGTCGGTTTTGAGTTTGGAGTAAAATGCGGCCAAGGAAGCTGCACGTTCCAGTACCTGCTGCGGGACAAAAGGCATCCCTTTCCTTCGGATGACGACATGGGAGCCAGCCGCTTGTCGTGCGTGCAGCCAAAGGTCGTCCTTGTGGACAAAGCTGCGTAGCATTTCATCGTTGTCTTTGGCGGATTTACCCACCCAAATGATGAATCCTTCAAATTCAAATACCTTGAATGGGGTGCTCGCTTCATTTTTGGGTTCTGGAAGCTCGTCCTTGCTTGTTTTGCGAAAGGCCTTGAGTCCTCGAAAGTCACTTACCTCCATCAACTGATCCATGGTGGCTAGAAGCGATTCGGCCACGCCTTGCTTGGCAGCCAATGTTTTTTCCAATTGGTCGAGTTCTAGCTTCCTGTTTTTCGATTTCCTGTAGAGTGAAGCTGCTAGGTCTTGTGGCTTTTGATTGGGCTTGAGAGTTACTAGCGTTTGCTCTCCCGTGTAGAAGTTGAAAAGATCCACCTCACGCGTAGTGGATGTAAACAGGTGAAGGTTAGCCATGAGCAGGTCTGCCAACTGGGAAGGAGGTGCAGATTCTCGAAGTTCCTTCAGCTTTTCAGATGATTTTTTGAGGTAGGCGTTGGTACGCTTGAGTTGGTCCTGCAAGCTCTTAAGTAGGCTGTTTTTTTCCTTTTCAAAGTTTCCGAGCACCAGGGCTTTGTAAAAAAGCTCGTTACACGCAGCAATTGGATCGGCAAAACTCGCCAATGCTTCTGGTGCAGGAAGGAGGCTGAGCTGAAGTTCGCCAGCTTCTTCGACTAAGGAAAAGAGCGGGCAATCTAGCAGGTCGATTACCTCTTGCATATAGGTCCAGCGGGTGGGTAGGTCAGCCTCAAGGTATCCCTGAGCTTTTAGCCAAGCCCGAGGGACGGAGCCTAGGGTGGGTAAAAATTGAGAGGCATTTCCTTCCAGCAGGGAAAATTGTTCCCAACTCAAATCCAAGGTTCTGTCCAAGGTTCGCCAGTCCAGCGTTTTGTCTTCCTGAATTTCGTTTCTAAACACGGCATCAGGAACATGGGCATTACGTCCGTACAGTAGGAAATTGCTGCGGTTGCCGTGGAGCTTGAGTACCAGGATTTTTCCGGAGGAAAGGTCAAATTTTAATGCCCTTTCGTACGAAAAAACGCGGCAGGAGGTGATTTTATCTCCCAGGATAGCATCGAATAGTCCTACGGTATTGCGTTTTGCCCGATGAAATTGGGTGGGGAATCCCAAATATACCTGAGGAGGAAGGAGGTGAGCGCGAAGAAATTGGCTGCCTTTTTTGCTTTCCGTTTCCAGAATCAGCTCGTCTTTACTCTGTGAAAAGCAGGCGGTAATGGTATTTCCCGAGAATAATTCCGAGAGTGCCGGCGCCAGGTAACGAAGAAAATGATAGGTCAAGTGCATGGTTACAGCTGGAGCTTTTGGCCATCGTAGGCAAGAAAAATCCCTGGTGGGAGTTCTTTTTCTACGACATCATGCCTGCCTAGTCGATGCGATATGTGTGTGAAATAGGTTTTTTTGGCACCTATTTTTTGTGCTTGGTCGATGGCTTGTTCCAGCGTAAAATGAGAGATATGCGGCTCTTTTTGCAACGCATTCAGCACCAGTACTTCGGTGCCCTCTAGGAGCGCATAGGTTTCGTCAGGGATGTGATTGGCATCCGTGATATAACTAAAATCTCCTATTCGGAAGCCCAGTACGGGTAGTTTGTAGTGCAGTACGGGTAGGGGAGTGATCCCTATTCCTTTGATTTGGAAGGGAAGGTGATCGATCTCCACGCAGTCCACTTGCGGTACGCCTGGGTATTTTTTATCACTGAAGATATAGGCATACTCTTGTTGCAGCTGCTCAAGAACTGCCTTTTGTCCAAAAATGGGAATATCGGCTTGCTGGTAAAAGTTGAAGGGTCGGATGTCGTCTAGTCCAGCAGTATGGTCCTTGTGCTCGTGGGTAAATAGCACCGCATCCAATCGTTTGATGCCTTCTCGGAGCATTTGCATGCGAAAGTCTGGTCCGGTGTCGATGACTAGAGAAAGGGAGTCGAGCTCGATATGTATGGAGCTACGGAAGCGCTTGTCTCTAAAATCAAGGGATTGGCAGACGGGGCAAGGGCAGCCGATGACGGGAACTCCCTGAGAGGTGCCCGTACCCAGGAAGGTGATGGTCAAAACTTGAGGGTTGTTTGTCGTAGTTCGGAAAGAAACTCTTGGTTTCCTTTGTCCTTGAATTCGGTGGGGTCAAAGTCTAGCTCGATCAGGATATCGATTAGTGCATTGATTTTTCCTTCTAAGGGGAAGTACTTGTTGACGATCACTACTTTGGTGTCTTTGAGCAGGCAATAGCCAGATTTGAAGTTGCCCCGCTCATACCGTAAGTGGTAGGAGGAGGCAGAGAACAAGTTCTCCAACTTATCTAAAAAATGTTTGGTGTATTTGACCGCCATGGGGAATGCTTATCCGAGTATTTTTTTGACTGTAGCTAGGACGTGATCGTAGTTTAGGGGTTTCTGAATGAAGTCATCAAAGCCAAACTTTCGAAAATCTTCCGGGGTATGGTTGGCTGCATTTCCCGAGATGGCGATGATAGGGATGCTATTTTTCTTTGGGTCAGCCAATTTTCGAATCTCTTTGGTGCATTGGATGCCATCCATTTGAGGCATGGTGATGTCCATTAAGATCAAATCGAAGTCCTCTTCTCCAAGCATGTCAAGTACCTGCTTCCCATTTCGAGCAGCCTTCATGCTATAATTTTCAAATGCCAACACACTTTTGGTTAAGTTGATAATGATGGAACTATCTTCCCCTACCAAAATCTTCATTTTCTCAGAACCCATACAAACTTCCTTCTTTTTTTAAATAAGCCTCAAATTCGGTAATTGCAGCCTTAAGGTAGTGAAGACTTTCAGCAAATTCAATGCCTTTGTCCTGCCTGCCTAAGGTTTCGCTATGCAATGCATAAATAAACAACTTTTCAGCCCCTAAGGTACCTGAATTCCCTTTTATTGTATGAATGCCACGCAATAATTCGGCTGAAATTGAGGGCGTGCTCGCATCGTCAATGCCTTGGAGCAATTCGCGGCACTCTTGGATAAATTCCACGTAAATACCCTTGATCGTTTCTAGTGAACTGTATTTCAGCAGCTGCTGTAGGGGTTCGGGATCAAAGACACGTGGAGCTTGTACGGCTGCAGGCTCTTGGTTAGCTCTTTTGAGTTGCTGCTGTAGACAGAGGATTGCTTCTCTAGAACGTATAGGCTTGGTAAGTAAGTCGTCAAATCCTTGATCAACAAAGTAGGGCCTTTCCTCTTCCTTAGCAAAGGCGGAGACTGCCACTACTGGACAGTGATGCGCTGTCATGGCCCTTATTTTCTGAAGAAAGCTTGGCCCATCGAGGTCGGGTAGTTGCTGGCTGGCCAAGATGAGGTCCACGGATTTGCTGGCCATCACCGCCAAACCTTCCTCGCCGGTAGCCACAGCTTCCACCGTGGTAAGCTGGCTAATGCACTGTACCAAAAGCTTTCGTGCCTGTTCGTTCTCTTCTACAATCAAGATAATCTTGCTTTTCATCACAAACCTGCTGAATTTTAACCTTCGAAATGCACTTAATGTCGACCGATCAAAACTTTTTATTGCTTGTTGTGGGGCCGACTGCTGTCGGTAAGTCCGACCTCTGTTTAAAACTAGCCAAAAAATTTCAAACCGAAATTCTTTCTTGTGACAGTCGTCAGTTTTACCGGGAAATGAACTTAGGAACGGCCAAGCCAAGCCTAGATGAGCTGCAAGCTGTACCGCACCATTTCATCAACTCCCTTTCCATCACGGATTCGTATGATGTTCAGCAGTATGAAAAGGAGGCTTTGGATGTTTTGGAACAGCTGTTTAAACAGCATCGCGTGGTGGTAATGACAGGTGGGTCTGGACTTTTTGCTGATGCTATCCAGTTTGGGCTAGACGATATCCCCGCAGTAGAGGCTGAGTTACGGCAGGAAATCATCCAGGAGTACCAAGAAAAGGGGCTAGGCTGGCTGCAAGGGGAAGTGGCTAGTGTCGATCCAACCTACTTTGCGGTCGTTGACCGGGACAATCCCCAGCGGCTGATGCGCGCGCTAGAAGTATGCCGAGGCACTGGAATTCCGTTTAGTAGTTTTCGGGTGAAAAAGAAGGTGATCCGGCCATTCCAAGTAATAAAAATCGGTCTTGACCTGCCAAGGGAAGTGTTGTATCGCCGTATCGACCAGCGCATGGATGCCATGGTGGCCAGTGGCTTGTTTGAAGAGGCAGCAAGCCTATTTGCGCAGCGGGAGCTAAATGCACTGCAGACGCTAGGCTACACCGAGATTTTTGGATTTATAGAGGGGAAATACGACCGAGAGGATACGCTCAGGCTACTGAAGCGCAACTCGAGGAGGTACGCCAAACGGCAACTAACTTGGTTTCGAAAAGATGCCTCGTTGGTATGGTTTGAACCTAGTCAGCTTGAGGCAGTGATGGGCTACGTGGCCGATCAGATGGCTTTGAACCCACCAAAGACCGCTACCCAATTGTAGGGTGCTTTTTTGATTAGGCGGTTGTACTGGTATTGGTTGATTTTTAGGTCACGAATGAGGTCGAGACTGCTTTGAGCAATGCTCACTTTGGGTTCAACCGATTTCCAAATTCCAAGAATTTTCTCCGGATCTACCAGTTCTTTCGCACCGATACCCAACTCGGGATGGGCTTGCCCCAGTTGTGCGCTTAAGTTGCGCTGCTGGGTTAGTTTGGCGAGCAAGCTATTTCTCACTGTGAGAAAAAATAGCATGCATGCTCCGCTGGCGGTCAAAAACAAGGGTATAAATCCCATCTTAAATGCTGAGTAGGTTGATTAGTTTGAGGTGATCTGGCACCAGGTGCTTGGGCTTCCCTATACAATCTTCAAAGGGGGTGTAGATGACCTGTCCATTCATGACACCTGCCATGCAGTTGGTCTTTCCTTCTATCAAGCCCTCTACGGCTGCCATGCCACAGCGGCTCGCCAATACGCGGTCTCTGGCTGTAGGGCTGCCCCCACGTTGGATATGTCCTAAGGTGGTTACTTTAAAGTCTTTGCTAGGGTCATTAATTTTGTCTTTGACCAGTTTCATGATGGTTTCTGCCGAACCTAGCTCGTCTCCTTCAGCCACCACGATGATGCTGGAACTTTTGCTTTTCCTTAGGTTTTTTAAGGATTTGACGATTTGGTTGATGTCGGTTTTGGTTTCTGGGACGATCACAAACTCAGCACCTCCGCCAATGCCTGACTCCACCGCAATAAATCCTGCGTCTCGGCCCATTACTTCTACAAAAAATACGCGGTCATGTGCTGCCGCGGTATCGCGAATCTTGTCAATGGCTTCTAGGGCCGTGTTGACTGCCGTATCGAAGCCAATGGTATAGTCTGTGCCGTAAATATCGTTATCAATCGTACCCGGACAGCCTACCGTAGGGATGCCGTACTCTTCAAAAAAGATTTTTGCTCCAGTGAACGTGCCGTCTCCACCGATGGCCACGAGACCTTCGATACCCAAGGCTTGTAGCTGGTCGAAGGCTTTTTTTCTACCTTCCGTGGTCATGAATTCCATGGAGCGTGCAGATTTGAGGATGGTACCTCCCCGCTGCACGATATTGGAGACGGAATAAGAATGCATCCGTTTGATATCGCCTTCAATCATGCCCTCGTACCCACGGTAGATGCCATAGAGTTCTAGGCCGTGGAATATTCCTGTTCGCACTACGGAGCGGATGCAGGCATTCATTCCGGGCGAATCTCCACCAGAGGTAAATACGGCGATTTTTTTCATGGGTCTAGGTTTAAGGTCATCAAAAATAAGGATTAAAGAAGTAAAAAGGGAGGGTAAGGCAAAAAATGCCAATTAAAATCCACCTAGGCCAGTGAGTAGAATTTTACTACACTCCCGATGAAAGCCTTCTTCTGTAGTTCGTGTTGAGCGGTTGGTGCTAAATTTTAAAAAGTTTACCTTAACCGCTCAAATCCCATCGCCATGTTGCACCGCTTTACTTTCTTCTTAGCATTCACTGCCTTTCTTTTCCTAGAAAATACTACCCTAGCCCAACAAACGGAACTTGCTCGTTGGGAAGCGCAAGCCAAGCGGGTGGAAATAATTAGAGATGATTTTGGCGTGCCGCACGTCTATGGGCAGCGCGATGCAGATGCAGTGTTTGGGCTGCTCTATGCGCAGTGTGAGGATGACTTTCGCCGAGTGGAACGCAACTACCTCTGGGCACTGGGAAGGCTGGCGGAGCTGGAAGGGGAGCAGGAACTTTATTCTGACCTTCGGGCCAACTTGTACATGACCACCGAAGAGGCGAAGATGGCCTACGAAAAGGCCCCCGACTGGTTGAAGGAGCTTTGTGTAGCTTTTGCAGATGGCGTCAATTACTACTTGCATACCCATCCTGAGGTGAAGGCTCAGGTAATCACTCGCTACGAGCCCTGGATGCCCCTATTTTTCTTCGAGGGATCCATTGGAGGTGATATAGAGCGGATTTCTACGGCAGGGCTCAAGGCTTTTTACGAGCCAGGTACTGCTCAACTTTCATTAACGAGGGAGCAGCAGCTGGAACAGCTTTTGGCCGAAGAGCCCAAAGGCTCCAATGGCATTGCCATTGCACCTAGTATGTCCGAATCAGGCAATGCGATGCTGCTCATCAATCCCCATACCTCTTTTTACTTTCGCCCTGAAGTACATGTGGTATCTGAAGAAGGGCTCAATGCCTATGGCGCAGTAACCTGGGGCCAATTTTTTGTATACCAAGGCTTTAATGAAAAAACTGGCTGGATTCACACCTCTAACTTTGTGGATTTTATCGATGAGTTTGTGGAGGATGTAACTGTAGAGAATGGGAATCATTATTACCGCTATGGTAATTTAAAACGATTCGTTGAAACCAAGCAAATCACCTTGAAATACAAAGAAGGGGGGCAGCTCAAAGAAAAAGACTTTACCATCTATCGAACCCACCATGGACCCATCACGCACCTGGAAAAAGGAAAATGGGTGGCTACAAAAATCAACTGGAATCCAGTTCAAGCCTTGATTCAAAGTTATACCCGTACCAAATTGGCCAATTACGCGGAATTTAAGGAAATGATGAACCTCCGAACCAATAGCTCCAATAGTACGGTGTTTGCCGATGCAGAAGGGAATATTGGATACTTCCATGGAAATTTTATCCCAAAACGTAATCCGGACCTAGATTTCTCCAAACCGGTTGATGGTGCGGATCCATTTACGGATTGGCATGGACTCCACACGGTCGATGAAAGCATTTTGATTCTAAATCCTGGCACAGGGTGGATCCAAAATTGCAATTCAACTCCCTTTACTGCGGCTGGGGCCTTTAGTCCCAAACGAGAAAATTACCCCGCTTACATGGCGCCAGACCAAGAGAATTTCCGTGGTTTGCATGCGATTAAGGTGCTTGAAGAGCAAAAAGAAAAGCTCAGTCTAGACGGTTTTCTTGCCCTTGCGCACGACCCGTATTTGCCCGCATTCGCCTTTCTAATTCCAGAGCTGCTCGGGTCTATTTCTTCCACATTTCCCGCTGTTTATGCTCCCGCCATGGAGCTGCTTCGCGCCTGGGATTACCGAACTTCCAAGGAGTCGGTAGCCATGTCTATTGCACATTTTTATGGGGAAAATTACCAGCGGCGATTTAGAAGCCTATCTCGGTTTGCCGAACCAGATCCCAACGCAAAAATCCCAACGCCTGCAGAACTCCAAGCCGTTTTGATCCAGACTTTGGAGCAAATGAATACTGATTTTGGAACCTGGAATACTCCTTGGGGTGAAATAAACCGCTTTCAGCGCCTAAGCGGTGCGATAGATGCAGGTTTTGACGATGCAAAACCTTATGTTCCTGTGGGACTCGCTTCCGGCAACTGGGGTGCATTGGCTGCCTATGGAGCACGGACAAGCCAAAACACGAAGCGACTATATGGCTACCGTGGCAATAGCTTTGTGGCTGTGGTAGAGTTTGGAGAAAAAGTACGGGCAAAGTCCATTTTGGCGGGTGGCCAACAATCCGACCCGAATTCCCCTCACTTCTTCGACCAAGCACAGCGCTATGCAGATGTCAACTTCAAGGAAGTGGCTTTTTACCGATCCGATGTCGAAAAACGTAAGGTGCGGTCCTATCGTCCAGGACAAAAATAATTACGCTAAACATCACCCTACCTGGCAGTTAAGTCAGTTAAAAAGTGATTTTTACTTCCGTTACAGGGGGTTAGTTTTTGACCGATAGCGCTGCACCAAGCGGGTCAAGAAGGCACCAAAGCCGATTAGAAAGCATACCCCAAACCAAAGAAAGGGGTCATAAAAATCAAAAAGCACGCGGTAGCCAGCCGTGAAGCCAAATAGAAGAAGTCCTGCAATGGCCCATAGAGGTTTGTTTTCTTCTGCATCAGGAGAAGCAGGCAGGTGTGGCAAATTTACCAAGGAGCGAAGTTCTCCCCAATGCCAAACAATCAACAGGAGATTGGCCAACAGCATCATTCCTGTAATGAAAGGAGTTCCTCCAAATTCCATGGAAATGGTGATTACAAAGACATTCAGGATAATGGGGAGATTGGTTACGGCTCCGAGTTTTGCGTAGCGCTGAGTCATCAACAAGAATCCTGCGAGCAACTGTGCCCACCCGATAAACTGCCAGTAGAGGCCTGTTTGGTAGAGTACTTCAAAAAAATGCATCGTAGAACCAATTGGCGCGTCTTCATGAGAATAGGTGGTGAACCGTTTTCCCTTGATCTTGATGATGCAAGCAAACACAAAGGCTCCCCCGATCAAATAGCGGGTGTAGATGATGATCAGCTGAACTAGAAAAATGGATTTAAGCCGTTCCATGGATGATGGGTTCATGGGCATTAGGTGAAGGATTGAATCAGACCTGCCGCTTCACCAAGGTGCTCGGCGGTAAAAAAGCGATCGTGGATCACCTCATGCTCCACTTGCTCGTGGATCCAGGTAGTATGAAAGGGCACGTGGATGCCGTAGCCACCTAATTCCAAAACAGGAAGAATATCCGACTTAAGGCTGTTGCCAATCATGACCAATTCCGAGGCCTGAATATCCAGGTGGCTGATTAGTTTTTGGTAATCGGAAGGCCTTTTTTCACTCATGATTTCAATGTGGTGGAAGTAGCCTTCCAAGCCAGATTTTTGAAGTTTTCGTTCCTGATCCACCAAATCCCCTTTGGTAGCAAGGACGATTCGGTAGTGTCCTTGTAGTGAGCTCAACACTGCTTCTACACCTGGCAATAAATCCACCGGCTTGGAAAGCATTTCCTGGCCGATCTGAATGATTTTTTCAACTAAGGAACTGGGCATTTTTTGTTCTGAAATGCGAAGAGCCGTCTCAATCATCGAAAGCATGAAGCCCTTGATTCCGTAGCCATAGAGGCTCAAGTTTGCGATTTCGGTACGGTAAAGTTCCTTCATGATCGCGTGCTGGGGAAGGAAATCTTCCAGCAAGCTGGCAAATTTTTCCTCCGCCTCACGAAAATAGGTTTCATTGATCCAAAGGGTGTCGTCTGCATCAAAGGCAATCACGCGAATAGGCATAGCGTATTCAGTTAGTTAATTTCTAGGTAAATGAATTGAGTACTTAGTTCACGGTTTCTTTGATCCAACCAAGCAACACATCTCTCCATCCTTCCACCGCCCCTTTGCCCATTCCAAAGGCAAAACCATGGCCACCAGTGGGATAGATGTGTAAGGCCGCTTTCACGCCTTTAGCATGTAGTGCTTGATAATAAAGCAAGGAATTTTCAAGGGGAACAGCCTTGTCATCTTGGGCATGTAC
>JBIIFN010000280.1:0-3387 GCA_044237325.1 Algoriphagus sp. | reverse complement strand
TCGGCTTCCGAGAGCTCGGCCCGAACCTCTAGGTTAAACCTCCTCACACTTTGAACGGAGATTTCCTTTTTCTGTTTACCTTCCTCCGTCAGGAAAATCCGGACAGAGCGCTTGTCTACAGGATCTGCTTGCTTGAAAATCAAGCCCTTTTCCTCCATCGTTTTTAGCATACGCGTAAGGCTGCGGGTTTCCAAACCGATTAACGGCGCAATCTTGGTTGCCGGCGTACCCTCCTTTGAATTGATGTTGAGCAACACAAAGCCTATTGCGGTGGTAAAACCCTCTTCCGCAGCCTGTTGGTTGTACATCCTCGAAATGGCATGCCAAGCACTTTTGATGGGATAATCGACGGTTTCTTCTTTTTTCATGAGCACAAATCCTGCAACAAAGCGCTCCTAAATTAGAAAAAAATTGTATGCATGCATACTATATTTTGAAAATTATAGAATGGGGTTTGTACCAAGATGGAAATACGAAGTTGGAAATACGAAATACGGGATTTGAACTAATGTCGAACCTGGAACGCTGATTGAAAAATGAAGAAGTTGGGAAAAATGGGATGATGCAATTGGTTGGCTGTTAAGCCGAGCAGTATTTAATCCAGCCTACCTGCCTAAGGTAAGTAGGTGGGCCTGTCGGTAGACAGGTATCTTGCTTCTATAAAGACGACTACTTGTTCCTAGTATCGAATGCTGACGCTGTCAACAGAAGTTTAAAAACGACAGAGGCACATAGTAAAACCTATGTGCCTCTGTTTTTTTTTTCCATATGCCTACCTCCAGTGATCGGCAGGCAGAATTCAACTCTTTATGCAAATCTTTACTTGGTACTTCGTACCTGGTATATTGTACTTATTTCGTGTACAAAGCCTCTACCCGGTCCGCGTACTTCTCCATGATTACCTTTCTTTTCAGCTTCATGGTAGGAGTCAGCTCTCCAGTCTCAATTCCCCAAGGGGTATCTAGCAATTCAAATCGCTTGATTTTCTCCCAGTTTCCAAAAAGCTCATTAAACTTCGCTACCTCGCTTAGGTACTTTTCTTGCACTTGTTCGTTCTGTATCATCTCCGCATCAGTCGTGTAAGTAATATCACTTCGCTTGCAGAATTCCTTTAATCCATCAAAACTAGGTACAATCAATGCCGCTGGATAGTTGCGATCAGCTCCCACCACAATCAATTGTTCGATGAGTGGTGATTCCTTAAACTTATTTTCCATCGCTTGGGGAGCAATGTACTTACCTCCAGAGGTCTTGAACATTTCCTTTTTACGATCCGTGATCTTCAAGTAGCGACCTTCTAGGATGCCAATGTCTCCAGTATGGAACCAGCCATCTTTGATCACCTCAGCAGTCATCTCCGGTTCTTTGTAATAACCCTGCATGATATTCGGACCTTTGACCAAGATCTCTCCATCTTCGGCTATTTTCACTTCCACATCTTTCACAATCTTACCCACGTAGCCAATTTTGATTTCTTCACGCGTTCCAATGGAAGCAGTTACTACCGGAGAAGTTTCTGTTAAGCCGTAGCCTTCACAAACCTTAATTCCTGCCGCCCAGAACACCCGAGCAAGACGCGGTTGTAAAGCCGATGCTCCGGAATTAATCTGCATGATATTTCCGCCCAAAGCCTCTCTCCACTTCGAGAAAATAAGTTTGTTGGCAATCTTCAATTGGAAATCATACCAGCCTCCCATGTCTGCAGCAGGATCATTTCTAAGACCTAATTCCAAGGCCCAGAAAAATAGCTTTTTCTTCACTCCAGTAAGTTCATAACCTTTGGCTACAATCTTATCGTAGACTTTTTCAAGCAAGCGCGGTACGGTATTGAAAAGATGCGGTTGTACTTCTTTGAGGTTGTCTCCGATAGTTTCCATGTTTTCTGCATAGTAAATGGAATAGCCCATGTATACAAAACAGAAAGAGGCGGTACGCTCAAAAATATGGCAGAGCGGAAGGAAGCTCAACACTTTGGAGGTCCCCAAAGGTGGAGACATGATGTGGGATACTGACATCAAATTGGAGAGTACATTGGCATGCGTCAACATCACCCCTTTCGGCTTACCTGTAGTCCCTGAAGTATAGATAATCGTGAATAAATCTTCTGGCTTAACATTGGCCTTATGTCCCGTCAATGCTGCATGATCACCCGACTTTCCTTCTGCCTGTAACTCTGTCCAATGTGCCACCCCAGACAAGCGATCAAAAGAATAAATGGTGCGACCATTTCCAGCTTGTACCGCTTTGTCATAGATCGTTTGATCTCCAGCAAAAACGATTTTTACTTCGGCATGGTCAAAAATATAGGCGTAATCGGCTACCGTGATCGTTGGATACATGGGAACTGAGATCACCCCAATTTGCTGCAGAGCCAAATCGATAAAATTCCATTCAGGACGATTTTCAGAGATGATGGCAACTTTTTCTCCAGCTTGAATTCCCTGAGCCAAAAATCCCAAACTCAACTCGTCAATAATACTTTGTGCCTCTTTCGAAGAATAGGTTTTCCAAACACCATCTTCTTTTCTTCCAAAAGCAACTTCTTTGTTGTAGGTGCTAATCTGGTAAGGAATCAGGTCAAATAGTCGAGTAAGTTGCATGGCCTAAAGGTTTTTGGGTGAATTGATTTTTTAATATTAGCAAATCAAAATCGATTACGCAATTCCAGGATATCCACAGTATTCACAGCACTATATCTTTTATAGTTTATTTAATTAAAAAAAATTATAACTGTTATTAAGGATGTGGATATGTTGACAATTACCACTTACTAACTTGGCCACAAATTGTATTGATTCTACTAGGCTAGTTCAACAGGTTATCCACCAGTTTTCCATTTTTAATTACTTAAATATAAAGTAGTTAGGTAAATTTATCCTAAACTGTGGATGACTGTCTATTACTACTACGTGGGTAATTCTCCTGTTGACAACTTGCTTCTGGGTAGTGGATAAGCAAGTACTTATTCGCATCCTTTATTCGTAGACTTGTATCCACCTAGAGTTTTGGGGATAAGCGTTTTTTTAAGCACAACATGTAGCTACTTGTACACAGAAAATTTAGGGGTTATCCACCGCTTTTGTTGAAAAATTTCTGCGTCCTGATGGTGGATTTGCTTTAATAATAAGGTCTTCTAGGGTCCATCCTCCTCGAATAATTAGCTCCCTTGAATCCTCTTCACCAACGTAATAGAACACGCGTTCTGCAAGTTTGCGCTGCACGTAATTGGAAGGATCCCATATCCCATTTTCATTTTTATCTTCAATGATTCGTAGGGTATAGGTACCTGGCTCGAGAAGGGTAAATGCAAACTTATCACCCTGTTTGACGCTAAGCTCGTAGGTAACCTCTTGTTTGGCATTCAGTAGTTGTAAAACATAGGGAGGA
>JBIIFN010000149.1:0-5359 GCA_044237325.1 Algoriphagus sp. | reverse complement strand
TTTTTGCCCATGGTCAAGTCCCCAAACTGGAAATAGGTGCCGCTGCTGAGGAAGGACCATTTGCCTTTACCGTAGCGAAAATCCCCATGGATGGTCTCTTCAGAGTAGGCGGAGGAAAAGCGGGTAACAATAGTTCCTTTAAGGCTTTGGACTTCAGGATCGGGCCGGAGTGTTTCAAAGACCATTACGCCACCAATGGCATCCGAACCATAAAGCACGGCACCGGGGCCGAAGAGTATTTCGGTGGATTTTAAAGAAAAAGGGTCCAAGGAAAGTATTTGCTGGAGGTTGCCACTGCGGAATATGGCCGTATTCATGCGCACCCCGTCGACAGAGTAGAGTAGGCGGTTGGCAGAAAAGCCCCGAATCATTGGGCTACCGCCACCCAACTGACTTTTTTGTACGACTACTTCTCCAGAAGAACCGAGCCAATCTGCGGTGGTGGCGGGGTTGCGCAGGTCTAGCCATTTGGAGTCAAGCTGCCGCACTTTTCCAGGTACGTCTTTTAGGTTTTGGTTCCAGCGGGAGGCAGAGATTACCGCTGTTTCTAAGGTGAAGGGGCTAGGAATGAGGTAAACCAAAAAGGCTTGACTTTCGAGGTCTTTCCAACGGACGGTTTGCGATTGATAGCCTTCTTTTGAGAGGCTGATTCCGTTATTGCCAACAAAGTCCGCTAGCTTTAGTTTGCCATCTAGACCAGTTTGGCCACTTATTTTTGGATTTTTGGCGGTGATCAATACGCCTGAAATAGGCTTGCTACTTTCCAAATCCAGCACAGCCAATTCCTGCGCAGCGCAAAGAAGCGGTGCGGCAAAAAACAGAAGTAGCAAGACTAATCGATACATGCGTTGGGAATCCTTAATCTCAAAACTAGCACCTTGGCACGTAGGAAGGAGGTAGGAATGGGATGAGCGGCTGAACCAGTCAATTTGTTGAAAGGCAAAAATAGGCATTTCCTACAATCAGCGGGGCATAGAAAAGTTCAAGATTTCAGCCTTTCTAAAGAATTATTCCTTACGTCGACAAGGAGGGATAAACTTTATCCTGGCCCAATTTCCGATCCAATCCCAACACGTGACTAATGTCACCCAAAAAAGCAGTGCCACATCCCATTTTTGTTGCTTACTTTTAAGACATGACTCAGGAAGATCTCAAAAAATCATTACCCAACCTCACCGACCCAAAACTCTTGGACCGCTTGCTAGAAAAGGGGCAGCTAGCCACCTTCGAGCCTGGAAAAACGCTGATGGAGCCAGGACAATTTGTTAAGGCCGTGCCCTTGGTCTTGGACGGTTCCATCAAGATCATGCGCATGGACGAGGACGGGAAGGAGTTGTTTTTGTATTACCTAGAGGCAGGAGAAACTTGCGCCCTTTCCCTGACCTGCTGCTCTGCTTCACGACCGAGTGAAATCAAAGCGGTGGTAGAAGAAAAGGTAAGCGTACTTTTTGTACCGATCCAGGTGCACGAGCAATTGGTGGACGAGTTTAAGCAATGGAAAGACTTCGTGTCAAGCACCTACCAGCACCGCTTTCATGAGATGCTGGTTGTATTGGATGCGATTGCATTCAAGCGGATGGATGAACGCTTGATGAGCTATATCGTCACCAAAATGAAGCAACTCAAAACCAACGAGTTGCACACAACACATCAGGAAGTGGCCAATGAATTGGGAACGGCTCGTGAGGTGGTTTCCAGGCTTTTGAAGCAATTGGAAAAGAAAAAATGGATTGAGCTAGGGCGAAATGTGATTTACATTCGCGACGACTTTGAGGAGTTGATTAGCAAATAGCTAGCGTAGGACTAGCAGCGGAACCTGCGTATGGAAGGCCATTTCCACGGTCTGGCTTTTTTTAAAAAGCTGCTCCCAGATGCTTTTGTCTGCAGGACACATCACCAACACACCCGCTTGCTTTTCCATATAGCTCGCTAGTCCTTCAGCTATATTTTCTGCGGTTATGCTACTAGCCTCAGCAGAAAGCTTTGGAAATTTTTCTTTGAGGTAACTTTTCAATCCTAACGCGAGCAGCTCTTCTTTAAAGCCTTCCTTTTCACCCTTCACGTGCAAGAGGTGCAAGCTGCCTTTCCAGGTATTCATCCAGTGGACCAGCTTTTCTAACATCGGCGGTTCGTGGTCGGCAAACTCCAGCGCTAGGGTAAACTGCGTGATGGATTGTAGCTTTACCTTGGCGGGTACTACCAGTACGGGACAATGCGCTTCTTTCAGCAGGCCAACCGTGATGGTGCCGATAAGTGATTTTTTGATACCGCTCGCCCCTTGAGTACCCATGACGATCAAGTCCATCTTTTGCTCCCTAGCAATCTGTGCAAGGACTAGAATTGGGTTGCCTTCGACTTGCTTATAATCCATGGGCACTCCCTTTGAGGCATGGCTTTGAATGATGTTTTTAGCCTGTTTTTTGCTTTCACCCGCCTGCCTTTCCATTGCGATGGCTGCTTGGGTGGCAAAGTCGTAGACAACTTCCACGACATGCACGAGCCTGATACGGTCTTTTTTGGGGTCAGCTAGTGCCAAGGCTGCGTCTAGGGCATGTAAAGAGGAATCTGAAAAATCTAAGGGAACGAGGATGCGCATGGCGTTAGGGAAAAGTTCAACTTATTTTACGCGATGCTGGAGGTAAATGTTCCCCAGCACCCTACTTTTAACAGAAGGATAACCCAGTTTAAAAACCAGCCCTAACCAGCCCTTTCCATCGGGTGACATTTGTCACCACCTTTGCCGGATGAGTACACCTACTTTTGTTCCATCTAATTCATAACTTATTTCTTCATGGACATTGTCGTTGTTATTGGTTTTGCTGCCGCCATTTTGATTGGCGTAAGTTTGGGACTCATTGGTGGAGGAGGATCTATTTTGACGGTTCCCGTCTTGGTCTATATCTTGGGCGTCGATCCAGTTTTGGCCACAGCCTACTCTCTATTTGTGGTAGGTAGTACCTCACTAGTGGGTGCAGGTACCTACATGAAAAAAGGACTTGTAAACTACAAAACCGCCTTGGTTTTCGCCATTCCTTCCTTTATCGCAGTTTTTCTAACCCGTAAGTTTTTGGTTCCTGCTCTTCCTGATCCTCTATTTTCCGTAGGAGAAGCGGTAGTAACCAAAAATATTGGCATCATGGTGTTTTTTGCCATCATCATGCTTGCTGCTTCTTATTCCATGATTCGAGGAAATAAAAAGAAAGAAGACGCGGAGGAGGAAGTGAAGTTTAACTTTCCCATGATCGCTCTTGAGGGATCCGTCGTTGGGGTGATTACCGGTATTGTCGGTGCAGGAGGTGGATTTTTGATTATCCCTGCCCTGGTTTTGCTGGCCAAGCTTCCCATGAAAATGGCTGTGGGTACCTCGCTGCTCATCATCGCTGCTAAGTCCTTGATTGGATTTTTGGGCGATCTCTCTACTCAGACGATTGATTGGCAGATGCTGCTTATCTTTACTTCACTATCCATTGTCGGCATCTTCATTGGCTCGGCACTTTCTAAGCGGATCAACGAGAAAATTCTCAAAACAGGATTCGGCTGGTTTGTGTTAGCCATGGGAATCTATATCATCACCAAAGAATTGCTCGCCCTGTAAACGCATGTTGCAAGAGTACATCCAAATCTTTCTTGACGGCTACTACGGCTATTGGTCTTACCTCAGCTCAGAAATCCTGTATCCATCTTGGCACAACTACTTCTGGTGGTTGTTGGGGATATCGCTGGTTGTATGGGGGCTAGAGATTGCCTTTCCCTGGCGGAAAAATCAAGCTGCCCTACGGCAAGACTTCTGGTTGGATGGCTTCTACATGTTTTTCAACTTCTTTATCTTCTCCCTAATCGGCTATAATGCTGTCTCCAACGTGGCTGTAGAAGCCTTTTCGGATCTTTTAGGTGTCTTTGGTATAGAAAATCTGGTTGCGCTTCAGGTGGCTTCCTGGCCTGTTTGGGCACAGTTTGCCCTGATGTTTGTTTTGGCAGATTTTATTCAGTGGAACGTGCACCGACTGCTGCACCATAGTCCTTGGCTATGGGAGTTTCACAAGGTTCACCATTCGGTGGAGGAGATGGGCTTTGCGGCACACTTACGCTACCACTGGATGGAAACAATCGTTTACAAATCGATCCAATACATCCCGCTTGCGATGATTGGCTTTGGCTTAGACGACTTCTTTGTGTTGCATATCGTAACCATCGTCATTGGTCACCTCAACCATGCTAACGTAAAGATTACCTACGGCCCATTCAAGTACCTGCTCAACAATCCCGTGATGCACCTCTGGCACCATGCCAAGGAACTTCCCGCAGGAAATACCACAGGCGTCAACTTCGGCATTTCTTTAAGTATTTGGGACTACCTTTTCGGTACAGCCTATATCCCCAATGAAAATGAAAACGAGCCCTTGGGTTTTGAGGACTCCGAGGCATTTCCAAAGACATTTTTGCAACAGCTTACACACCCATGGAACAAGAAGTAGTTAAAAAGCCCAAACCTTACGATAGCATTGCCTTTGTAGGTATGCTTTGCTTAATTCTTGGTCTAGCCCCCTTTTTTCCT
Organism: Algoriphagus sp.; assembly: GCA_044237325.1. GTDB lineage: Bacteria > Bacteroidota > Bacteroidia > Cytophagales > Cyclobacteriaceae > Algoriphagus. The sequence continues at coordinate 804 of JBIIFN010000149.1, read as the reverse complement.
GAGCCACACTTGGTTGGAAAAATCCGCTGGGTGGCCGGTGGTGCAGTAGGTATGGAACTCATGGATTGGGCTGATTTGCTCTGGCACGGCGCTCCTTGGCTGTTGCTAGTCCGTTTGGGCGTGTTAGAGTTTAAAAAAAGAAATAAAAAAGCAGTTTAATAAAGTCCAGACGTGACTTTTATTACCAAGTAGCTGGTAGCTGTGGCCGTACTTTTGCGTAGTTATAAACAAAAAAGACCATGTTCAATTTCTTCGCTTCCAAAGCAAAAAAATACGAAGACCTCCCAGCAGGTCCCTTTCACGATTTGATGACCCAAGCCAATACCGTCCTCATCGACGTGAGAACAGCAGGGGAATTTTCCGGAGGAAAGCTCCGTGGTGCACGCAACTTGGACATCATGTCCTCCAACTTTGTGTCGCAGATTAAAAACCTTCCAAAAGACAAGACTTACCTAATCTACTGCCGCAGTGGCAATAGAAGTGGACAGGCTTGCGAGATCATGGCGGATGAAGGATTTGAAAATGTAAAAAATCTATCTGGAGGTATCATGAGATGGCCTTTTGACACCGTATAAGTGGTCATTTGCTGATCAAAAAAGCCTTTCTCAATAGAAAGGCTTTTTTGTTAGCGCTTGGACATTTTATTCAATGCAATGCCTTTTTGCATACGGGACTTGAAGGTGAGTAGGTCCTCGGGGCTTTTTTTGCTGTGCTTGGTGGCACGGCCTTGCACCCGCGCTCGCCACATCTTGAAGGAACTCTGCTTCATGTTGCGGCGCATGAGCTCGATTGTTTCCCCTTCAG
>JBIIFN010000119.1:0-6983 GCA_044237325.1 Algoriphagus sp. | reverse complement strand
TGAAAGCGCAAATTCAACAAGGTCCTAATATTAATTTACTTAAAAAAGCAGATGAACAACGCATGATTGCCGCCTGGTTATTTGCTAAATACATGACCTGCGCATGAGCTCGATTGTTTCCCCTTCAGCGATTCCAAACTGGCTGAGGATAGCGTCAAAAGGGGTGCGGTCTTCCCAGGCCATTTCGATGATGCGGTCGACGTCTTCTGGAGAAAGTTCCTTTATTTTCTTCATGAAAGTCAAACTTTGAAGCGCCTCTAAAGTTTTACACTACGATGAAAATTTCAGTGGTGTGGTTGAAGCGAGACTTGAGGCTGAGTGATCATGCCCCTTTGGCTGCAGCCATTGACGAAGGATTTCCAATTTTGCTACTGTATTGCTTTGAGCCCTCGTTACTAGCCGCTCCCCAAAGCAGTGATCGGCATTGGCGTTTTGTCTGCGAAAGCCTCAAAGACATGGAGCAGCGATTACTTCCACTACAAGGCAACCTACTGGTCGTTAGAGATGAAGTAAAAACGGTCTTTGCTCAAATCCAGCAAGAATATACAGTACAGGCTGTCTATTCACATCAGGAAACAGGCATTGCGGTCACTTACGCACGTGACCGGGAGATGGCGGACTACTTCAAGGCCCATAGCATCCCCTGGAAAGAATACCAGCAGCAGGGTGTGCAGCGCAAGCGAAAAAACAGGAGGGGATGGGAGTCTTTTTGGGAAGCCTTCATGGCGGCTCCACTTGCTCATCCAGCCCTGGAACTGGCTAAGCTTGTTTCCATACCCGAAGCGAAGCAACTCAAACACGTCTTAAAGATTCTCCCTGAAGCATGGACTTCTCCCCAAGAAATCATGCAACCAGGCGGAGAGTCAAAGGGGCGAAAATACTTGAAAAGTTTCTTAGACGACCGAGTCAAAAACTACAGCAAACAGATCAGTAAGCCCGAAGGCAGTCGTACAGGCTGTAGTCGATTGTCTCCTTATTTGGCCTGGGGATGTCTTTCCCATCGGGAAGTATTTCAAGCTTCTTTGGAAAAGTTAGCTACTGGTTTTCAGTCCCGTAACCTGGCAAATTTCCAGTCTCGCTTGAGGTGGCATTGTCACTTTATTCAAAAGTTTGAGATGGAGTCTCGCATGGAAAAGGAACCCATCAACCGTGGCTTTCTGACTTATCCCTACAGCCCGCAACCTGCTTGGGTCAAGGCTTGGGAGGAGGGCAAGACTGGAGTCCCATTAGTGGATGCTTGTATGCGCTGCTTGCGAGAGACAGGCTATATCAACTTTCGAATGCGGGCTATGCTGGTGTCTTTTCTCACCCACCATTTAGGGCAACCTTGGAAGTCCGGTTCCGATCACCTGGCGCGGCTTTTTTTAGATTTTGAGCCGGGTATCCACTATCTCCAGCTCCAAATGCAGGCCGGTGTCACGGGCATCAATACCGTGCGAATCTACAATCCCGTCAAGCAATCCCAGGAGCAGGACCCTGAGGGGGTATTTATTCGTAAGTGGGTACCTGAGCTAGCTGCCGTGCCTCTTGCCTTTTTACATACGCCCTGGGAACTGACCCCTATAGAGTTGCAGGGGCTGGGTTTTGCCTACGGCGAAACGTACCCTTTTCCTATAATCGATATAGAAAAAGCAGCAGCTGAGGCAAGAGACCGTATCTGGGCAGCTCAAAAGGCTCCTGAGGTCATGGCTGATGCGGTGCGCGTATTGGCCAAACATACCCTTTCCAAACTGGTCCTAACATGAAAAAGCAACACTTACCTACCAAAATCTGTGTGGTCTGCAACCGACCCTATACCTGGCGGAAAAAATGGGAGAAAAACTGGGAGGAAGTCAAGTATTGCTCCGACCGCTGTAGGGGAGAAGCAAAAAAGTCAACCCCTGCCTAGCGGTAGGCCCCTGCATAGAAGGCAAGCCAAAGGAGCAAGGGAAGGAAATAGGCGATTAGCACCACAGGAACACACTCCTGAATGCTTCTTCGGCTGATCGAGTGGAAGCCAAGCACCCAAACGACGCCGTAGATTACTTCAAAGATATTCAATACGGATAGGGGATAGTGGAAACGGGCATTGATCTGCTCGGGACCCACCAACCAAAGGGCCGAGAGGGGTTCGAAATTTTGAATTTCTAGGTAGCTGACATTTCCCGAAGGGGCCATGTAAACCAGTAAGCGGAGCAATTCCGGAAAGATAAAGATCGCTTCGGCTACTAGCGCAAACTGCCAAAGCGCTTTGAAGTTGGCCTTATAGCCCATTGTCAAGCCAATTGACCAAAACAAAAAGGCAATCACCGTAAACTTCCAAAGTAAGGCAAAGGGTGTCCAAACGTAGTTGAGCGTATTGAAAATATGAAAAAATAGGAGGTCACCTTGGGCATCTAGACGCTCGGAGTCGGGGATAGCTTCCAGTACCAGCGTGTTGGTCAGGTACCTGATAACCAAGAAAATAAGTACGAGCAGTACAAAGAAAAGACGCTTATTGAAGTCGAGTGCCTCCTGTACACGGCGAGCGATGGGGGGAAGTGGAGTTGCCATTTTTCCTGGTTAATGGGGTAAATCTAAACGTTTGTTTGGATTTCACCGTAGATTTGCACCGTAAACGAATGAAGAAGCATGCGTAACGCGTTGAAATGGATTAGTCTCCCCCTTATTCTTGTCTTGGGCTTTGGGGTTTTGGAAAACAGGGAAGTTTTAGGTCAGGAACCAGGTTCGCCAAAAGGTCCCTATTTATTGTTGGATAAAGGCCTTCAATACAGGGTTACCAAATCGATCAATAGCATGTATAATTTTGATTTTGCTACGGCGGAACGAGATTTTGCAGTGATCATGCACCAGTATCCAGAGCATCCACTGCCTGACTTTTTGATGGCACTAGGCTATTGGTGGCGGATTGAAATAGACGTGGAAAACAAGCGCTACGACAATATATTCATTCAGTACCTCGATAGGGCTAACGCCAAGGCCAAGAAGATGCTGGACCAGAATCCGAAGAACAAGGAGGCAGCCTTTTTTTTAGCTGCTGGCTATGGCTTTCAAGGAAGATTGTATAGTGAGCGAGAGAGTTGGACCAAAGCCACCTTTGCGGGTAAAAATGCACTAAACTACATGAACATGAGCCGGGGAGAGGAGGAGTTTAATCCTGAGCTGCTTCTTGGTGATGCTTTGTTTAATTATTTCTCTGTTTGGATTCCAGAAAATTACCCGCTGCTGAAGCCTGTTTTGGCGTTGTTTCCAAAGGGTAACAAAAAGCTAGGCCTTGCCCAATTGGAAAAAGTGGCGTCTACAGCTTTCTATACCCGCGTGGAGGCGCAGTATTTTTTATTCAGACTTTATGGCTCTGAGGAGAATAGACCTCAGGATGCCTTAAGAATTGCTGGATACCTATTTGAAAAGTTTCCCAACAACCCGTATTTCCATCGTTCCTATGCACGTTACCTCTACACCACGGGTAAGTGGACAGAGGCGATGCAGCAGTCTTTTAAAATTTTAGAGAGGATCGAACAAAAACAAGTAGGCTATGAATCCAATGGTGGCCGTTTTGCTAGTTTTTTCTTGGGAGAATACTTTTACCGGGTGGGCAACAAAGCTGAGGCAAAGAAGTACTATGCAAAGACTGTAGCCTTTGGCGAGGAGTCTGAATCTCAGGAGAGCGGCTACTACTTGTATGCCTTGATTTCTCTAGGTAAGATCGCTACTGCAGAAAAAAATAAGAAACAGGCACGCATCTATTTCAATGCTGTGAAAAAGTATGCCAAACGTAAGCATCCCGCCCACAAGGAAGCCAGAGATTTTGTGAAGAAGAACAAACTATAAGGCTGGACTTTGGAATATAGAGCGACAAACAAGAGATAAGCTAACTTTCAAGGGCTGTAGGTTTGAAAAAAAATGAATTATTCGTTGAAAGAGGGATAATCTTCATTAATATTTTGATTTACTAACAAAAAAGATCTCCTTAAACTTAGAAGATTCATCATTTATTGTAAATTTGCACCACATAAAATTCTGTAAAGCGAAGTAAAATGGATAGCATTCGAATTAAGTTTGATAAAATAGACCGTAGTATCCTTGAAATCCTTCAGGGTAATGCCAAAATTACCAATGCACAACTTTCTAAGGACATAGGCCTATCTCCAGCGCCAACCTTGGAGCGTGTGAAGAAATTGGAGCAATCTGGCATCATCAAAAGCTACCATGCCAAACTTGATCCTGAGAAAATTGGTCTAGGAGTAAGTACCTTCGTATTGGTAAGCTTGATCGGCCACAATAAGGGTCATATTGATGCCTTCATGAAGGAAATCAACACGATTGCAGAAATCATTGAATGTCATCACATCACGGGTTCAGGTGATTTTATCCTAAAGATCATTGCTAAGGACATCATGGCGTACCAGAAGTTGATGCTTGAAAAAGTATCTGAAATCAAGGAAGTAGATTCCATGCAGTCCATGGTGATTCTTTCTACTTTTAAGGATTCCAAAGTACTTCCCATTCCTGCTTAATACCTACGAAAGATTAGTAAGGGTGGCTTGCCACCCTTTTTTTTTGAATACGATGAACGAAAACCCCTGGAAAACCAAGTCTACAGCCACGGTCTACGAGAATCCTTGGATTCGTGTGGAGCATCATGAAGTGCTTACCCCTGCGGGAAAGGATGGGATTTATGGTAAAACCCATTTCAAAAACAAAGCCATTGCCATTCTGCCGATTGATGAAGAAGGGAATACCTGGTTGGTAGGCCAATACCGCTATGCACTTGATGCCTACTCCTGGGAAGTACCCATGGGTGGAGGCCCTTTGGAAAAAGACACGCTGGATTCTGCGAAGCGGGAATTGAAGGAGGAAACTGGACTTTCCGCAAGCCAGTGGACTGAGTTGCAATGTATTCATACCTCCAATTCAGTAACCGACGAGGTAGGGTATATTTTCCTTGCGCAGGGACTGACGGAGGGTGAGCCAGAATTTGAAGACACCGAAGATATTAGCATCAAAAAGCTCCCTTTTGTCGAAGCATTGGACTGGGTGATGCAGGGGAAAATCACCGATTCCTTGTCGGTCATCGCTATTTTTCGCGTGGCAAGAATCTTAGGATATTAAATTTATGGCAGTACGAGAACAAGTAAAAACCACCTTTCTTTTAGCCTATCCCGTGATGCTTAGCCAACTGGGCCAAGTTGCTGTGGGTGTCGCCGATTCCATGATGGTTGGTCGCTTAGGGGCCTTGGAGCTCGCAGCATCTTCTCTGGCCAACAGTATTTTTTTTGTACTCCTCATGTTTGGAATCGGAATTTCGATGGGTCTGACTCCTTTGGTTTCCAAGGCCTACGGCAAAGGTAAGACCAATCAAATCTCGAGACTCTTTAGCAATAGCCTATTGATTAATTTTTTAACAAGCCTTGTAATGCTTGGTTTAGTTCTTTTATTCTCAAGAAATCTTACTATTCTAAATCAGCCTGAAGAAGTAGAAGCTTTGGCATTACCCTTTTTATTGATCATCACGGCATCACTTGTTCCGCTAATGGTATTTCAAGCGTTCAAGCAGTTTGTTGAAGGCCTTTCGCAGACTAAGCAGGCCATGTTCATCACCATTGCTGCCAATTTGGTCAATGTTTTTCTGAATTGGCTATTGATCTGGGGACATTGGGGATTTCCGGAATTAGGCTTTTTGGGCGCCGCTTGGGCAACCTTGATTTCACGTATTTTGATGATGGTGCTAATGGGAATCTACGTGCTCACCTCGAAGCGCTATGCCGATTTTGAAATTAGAATCCTTCGATTTAAGCCCACTTGGACACTCTGCAAACGGATTTTGAAAATTGGTATCCCCACGGGATTTCAATTTATTTTTGAAGTGTCGGCCTTCAGCGCAGCGGCTATCATGATGGGTTGGATTAGTGTCAATGCGCTTGCGGGACATCAAATTGCCTTAAACTTGGCTTCCATTAGTTATATGATGGCCACCGGATTGGCTACAGCTGGGATGATTCGCGTGAGTCATTACGTAGGCAAAGAGGACAACAAAGGAATGCGGGAGGCAGGATTGGTAGCTTTCGGGATGGTGGCAGCCTTCATGTTTGTTTGTGCGCTTCTATTTTTTGTCCTCCGGTTTTTTCTACCCACCCTGTATATTGACGATCCGCAGGTTATTTCCTTGGCCGCTTCGCTATTGGTTTTGGCTGGCTTATTCCAACTTTCAGATGGGATTCAAGTTGTAGGCTTAGGAGTCCTTCGTGGCTTAGAGGATGTCAAGGTGCCGACTTTGGTTACCTTCTTGGCCTATTGGGGACTTGGACTTCCGCTGGGATATTTCCTAGCCTTTGAATTGGGCTTTGCCGAAAAGGGAATTTGGATCGGTCTGCTGATAGGGCTCACACTTACTGCAGGCATGCTGCTGTATCGGTTTGATCAGCTCAGCAAAAAGAGAAATAAAGCCAAGACGGCTCCACCTAGTTCATCCTAATTTTCCAGATACGGCTGTGTTTTTTTAGAGGGAAGAAGTATCTTGACGATTCAAAATTTCGTCCTCATGAATCGACTTCTTCTCGCAATTGCCTTTTCTATTATGTTATCGCCTGTTTTTGCCCAAGGTCCCGCTGTCTTAACTGTTCGCGAGCAAGCAGCAGTAGTTGACTCTTGGTTGGAAGACCGCATGCAAAATTTGCTTCCAAGTTTGATGACCGAAACAGGCATTGATTTTTGGATTGTCGTCTCTCGTGAATACAACGAAGATCCTGTAATCCGGACCTTACTACCAGCCACCTGGCATGCTGCTCGCCGACGAACCATCTTGGTGATGTACCAGCCTAGCCCAAATGCACCCGTAGAGGGTTTTGCCGTAGCGCGGTATGACGTAGGGAAGTCCTTCAAAAAAGCATGGGACCCGGAAGCACAGCCCGATCAGTGGAAGGCCTTGATGGACCTTATTCAGGCCAAAAAGCCTAAAAAGATAGGCCTCAACTTCGCCAAGGATTACGGTCATGCCGACGGCC
>JBIIFN010000066.1:0-12410 GCA_044237325.1 Algoriphagus sp. | reverse complement strand
TGGACTTGCTGCTGCACCTGTTCGCTTACCTTCCCTACAAAAGTCCAGGAGATCTCCTCCCCCGCAACTTCAAATTCATCCTTCATGGCCTGCATTAGGGGAAGCGGATTACGGATAGCGTCAATGATACCTGTGTAAATTAGGTGAAGCCGATTGGCTACTTTGGGTCGTGGAGTAAAATCTTGAGGAATGTCTGCCGGATCGTAGCCATTGGTAACTAGGTCAATTTTTCTTCCCGAGAGTCGTTCCAGATCACGCTGAAAAGTTGGGGAAATGGTCACTACCACATCGGCCTGCTGCAAGACCCTATGCTCGAGGGCTTCGTGTCGTCTCCGGATAAAAGGCAACATGGGTAGCGTGTCCAAAAATTCCCACTGCGACCAGGGATCACGGAAATCAGCGATCCACGGAATTCCAAACCGCTCCTTGAGCTGCAAGCCAATCAGGTGCAAGCTATGCGGAGGGCCAGTGGTGATCACGGCCTGAAACTGTCCTGACTGCACGAGCTCGGAGAGAAATTTGACCGAAGGTCGCACCCAAAACACGCGTGGATCGGGCACAAGCACGTTAGCTCGCAGCCAGATGGCCAGCTTTTCAAGCGTACCTCGCTTGGGCTGCTCTAGCAAGCGACCGGGATGGGTCTTTTGCTTTTTTAGGCTTGCAAACAATTGGTAAGGCTCCCAGATGGGAAAGCGGATCACCTCTAGGTCTGGAGATACCTCCCGGCTCAAGCGCTCGTCTTTGAGGTCGAAGTCGGGGTTTTCAGGCGTAAAAATAACCGGTTCCCAGCCCGATTCGGGCAGGTACTTGGCAAACTTCAACCAGCGTTGAACCCCAGAACCTCCACTAGGAGGCCAATAGTAGGTGATGATTAACACGCGTTTTTGCATGGGATTCGATGCGCTAGCCAAAATTGGATACCTACAAATGTACAAAAAGAAAAAGGGGAAAGTTTCCTCTCCCCTTTTTCTAACTAGTGCACTTTACTCTCCTTGCCCGAGTGAAAATCCTTTCACTCCATCGAAGGTGTAGAGGTGTTCTGTTTTAATAAAATCTAGACCAAGCCCTTCCACTTTCTGAAGAAGATCGATCACTTCGCCATGCGTGAGCACTTTCCCTTCTTCCACTTTGAATCGGCATCTCCAGTGGTCGGTGCAGAAGGTTTCTTTCATGCCGTCTGGAAATACCTTGACGCCTCTATTGGTGATCAGGCTCAATTTCAATCCACCAGTGTCGAGCGTAGTTAGAAGAGTACCCAAGACATTCGGGTCCCGGTGATTTTGGTCCCAGTCTAGGAATACGTCTACGCCAATCAACTCTTTTTTCGCCTTTGGCTTTGGCCGTAGCGCTACGTCCATAGGAGCAGTACTTTCTTTTCCAAAAACTGCCGGTACCATTTGGCTTGGCACCTGTCCCAAGCGAGCAATCACTGCCTGTGCAAATTCTTGCGTCCCTACCTTTTTGGCAGATAGGCCCTCCTGGTAAATATCTCCTGTATGGATGCCGTCTTCCAAGGTTTTCATCCAGGCGTTGGCGATTTTTTCAGCGATTTCGGGTTGGCCGATATGCACCAGCATCATGATGGCCCCATTCAATAACCCAGATGGGTTGGCGATGTCTTTGCCTGCGATGTCGGGGGCGGAACCGTGGATAGCTTCAAACATGGCCACTTCGGCACCTACGTTGGCAGAGCCTCCCAGTCCCACGGAGCCGGTCACCTGGGCCGCCACGTCGGAGATGATGTCTCCGTAGAGGTTGAGGGTAACGATCACGTCAAAAATCTCCGGTCGCTCAGCGATGAGTGCCGTGCCGATATCGATGATTTTGTGGTCGGTTTCTATACCAGGATATTCCTTGGCGATCTCTTCAAAGGTCTTGTGAAACAAGCCGTCGGCAAGCTTCATGATATTATCCTTGGTCATGCAAGTCACCTTTTTGCGGCCGTATTTTTTGGCGTATTCAAAGGCGTAGCGAATAATTTTTTCGGACCCCGGCTGGGAGATTATCTTGAGGCATTGGTACACCTCGTTGGTTTGGCGGTGCTCAATACCTGCATAAAGGTCTTCTTCATTCTCTCGAATGATGACCAGGTCGGTCTTCGGGAAGTACGTTTTGATAAAAGGTGAATAGGCCTTGCAAGGACGCACGTTGGCATAGAGGCCAAAGGACTTACGGGTAGTCACGTTGAGTGACTTGAAGCCTCCACCCTGGGGCGTAGTGATGGGCGACTTTAAAAAAACTTTGTTGGCACGAAGGGATGCAAAAGAGTTGGGAGACATGCCCGAACTGATTCCCTTCAAGTAGACCTGCTCTCCAATTTCGATCACCTCGTACTCCAACTGGGCACCTGCGGCATCGAGAATGGCCAAGGTAGCTTTCATGATTTCAGGGCCGATACCATCGCCGTAGGCTACTGTGATTTTTGTTTTGGAGGACATGGGTTTATAGAGAGTTAAGGTGTGTCGCTTTGCTGGCGCAAAAGTAGGCAAAAAGGAGAGAAATGGGGTATCACACTGCAAAAATTCCCCTTATGACCTTAATAAATTTTCTTGACGGTTGGCGCACCTGCAGCTCCTACCCGGATTTTTATGCCCTCTTTGGCTTGGCAATCTTAGCAGGGGCGGTATATTTGTTTCAAACCTGTCCTTTGCCTATGTCCGCATTTGTCAATCTACTCACCGAAGAACGCCAAGGTATCCTCTACCTCACCATCAATAGAGAGGAAAAACTGAACGCCATGAACATAGCCACCTTGGAGGAACTGAGATTGGTCTTCGAACAAGTCATGGACAACAAAGCCATCAAGGCAGTCATTCTCACCGGCGCAGGTGAGAAAGCCTTTGTAGCCGGCGCAGACATTAGCGAAATCGCTACGTTGAACGAGGTCAATGCACGCAAATTTGCGGAAAGCGGACAAGAGATTTTTGCTAGCATCGAAAATTGCCACAAACCGGTCATCGCAGTCACCAACGGCTACACGCTGGGCGGCGGTTGTGAGCTTGCCATGGCCTGCCACATGCGGATAGCCACGGCCAATGCGAAGTTTGGACAGCCCGAAGTCAACCTTGGCATCATCCCCGGCTACGGCGGCACCCAGCGGCTCACCCTACTTGTGGGCAGAGGCAAAGCCAACGAACTGATGATGACCGGCGACCTAATCGGCGCTGAAGAAGCCCTCAGCCTAGGCCTAGTCAACCACGTGCTTCCCACCAAGGAAGAGGCCATCGCCGCAGCGGAAAAGATCGCACACAAAATCATGAGCAAAGCCCCCCTCGCCATTGGCATGGTAGTGGACTGCGTCAACGCCGTCTTTGAAGAAGAAAATGGCTACCAAACGGAAGCCAACTCCTTTGCCCGCTGCGTAAAGTCGGGCGACTACAAAGAAGGCACTTCGGCCTTCTTGGAGAAGCGAACGCCTGTATTCAGAGGAGAATAAGCGCTCCACGCCCCCTAAGCACATGAGCCAACTCAAAAAACTTGCCGGACAAACAGCCATCTACGGGCTGAGCAGCATTTTGGGGCGCTCCATCAATTTTTTACTCATCATCGTCTATACGGCCTACCTGACCAAGGCCGACCTCGGTGCCTTCACGGGCATCTATGCCTTGATTGGCTTCCTGAATATCGTATTCACTTACGGCATGGAAACGGCCTTTTTCCGTTTTTCTACCGGTAAAAATCAGGACCCCAGCCGTGTTTACCAGACCAGCCAGTCCCTACTCCTACTCAGCACAGCCGTGCTAGGCATGGCCGTCTACCTGGCAGCCCCACTACTGGCCCAAGCCATGGACTACCCGGGGCAGGCCTACCTTTTCCGCTGGACAGCCATCCTACTTTCTTTTGATGCCGTGCTGGCCATCCCTTTTGCGAAGCTACGCCTCGAAAACAAAGCCCTCACCTTTGCAGGCGCCAAGCTGGCCAACATCCTACTCAACGTATTTTTCAACCTCTTCTTCCTGATCTGGATGCCTCAGGGGATCGAATCGGGATTACTTCCCGCCGAGCTACTTGCTTTTCCCAGCCACTGGGGCGTGGAATACATCCTACTTTCCAACCTCCTCGCCAATGGCTTGATCATTCCGCTGGTCTGGTGGAAGGCAGGGTTTTTCTCCTTCAGCCTACAAAAAGACATCCTTAAGCCCATGTGGGCTTATTCCCTACCTCTGCTCTTCATGGGCTTGGCGGGCGTTACCAACGAACTGATCTCCCGACTGCTCTTTGAATACGTGCTGCCCCTGCAGTACTACGCCGGCTTGACTGCGCGAGAGGCCGCGGGGATCTTCGGGGCCAATTTCAAGCTGGCCATCTTGATGAACCTGGTCATCCAGGCCTTCAAGTATGCCGCTGAGCCCTTTTTCTTTCGCCAAGCCAAGGAAACGGATTCCCAACAGCGCTACGCACAAGTGATGCATGCTTTTGTGCTCTTTTGCTCCCTCCTGATGGTGGCTATCTCAGTCAACCTCCACTGGATCGGGCCCCTCTTCCTCAAAGGCGAGGCCTATGCCATTGGCTTCTCCATGGTGCCCATGCTACTGCTGGGCTACCTGCTATTGGGCATCTACTTCAACCTCTCCATTTGGTTTAAACTCACCGACCAAACAAGCTACAGCTTATGGATCACGCTCCTAGGAGCTGGGGTGAGCGTGGTCGGCATCCTACTCTTGGTACCTGTCTGGGGCTTTATGGGCGCAGCAGTAAGTACGGTGGCCTGCTACTTGGTCATGGCAGGCGTCTGCTACCGCTACGGGCAGCTGCATTATCCCATCCCCTACCAAACAGGCAAGGGGCTATCCTTCCTGTTACTGGCCTTTGGGTTGAGCTATGCAGGCTACTACCTGAGCACGGACACTTTCTGGCTGGACTTTTTCCTCAAAAACACCGCCATCCTCGCCTTCCTTGCTACAGTGATAGTCGTTGAACGCAGCACTCTTCTTCGCCTACTCGGCAAAAAATCCTAACGTAGACCTCCTGCATCAGCGGATTTTTCCAGCCAAATTGGCGAAAAGGCACTATGTTTGCAGCACCGTGTTGAAATCCCCTCTTCCCGTGCCTGCACCCACCAAACTTCTGTTGATTTGCCTCTTTTTTGCGAGTTTCTTCGGGATACCTGCACAGGCGCAGCTATCCAAAAAAGAACAAAAAGCACAGGAACGGAAAACCACTACCAGCCGCTACTTCATCGAAGGAGAAAAGTCCTTGGTTCTCGGGGAATTGGAAAAGGCCACCTATTACTTTGAAAAAGCGAGAGCACTCTCCCCTGCAGAGCCAGCCATCTCCTACAAGCTCGCAGAAACGCTTTTACGCGCCAAAAAGCCTCAAGAAGCACTTCCACTTGCCGAAAAAGCAGTGGCTCTTGATCCGGAAAACCTGTATTTCACCCTCATGGTGGCAGAGATTTATACCGACCTAAAGCAGCCCCTCAAAGCCGCCGCACTCCTAGATAGCCTCACCAGAGGCTCAGACAAAAACCAGCAGTACAACCTGGATCTGGCCTCTCTCTACCTCAATGCCAATGCCTACGACCAGGCCCTCGTGGTCCTCGACCGGGCAGAAGCCTACTACGGTGTTCGGGAAGCCTTCACCCAGCAAAAGCAACGCATCTACCTCAAAAAAGATCAGCTCGAAAACGCCATCGAAGAGGGCGCCAAGCTGATTGATGCCTTTCCAGGCAACCCCATGCATGTCCTTAGCCTGGTAGAAATCCTCTACAACAATGCTAAGATAGACCTGGCCATAGCGCTAGTAACCACCGAACTCACCAAGTACCCCGAGCAGCCAGAACTTCAAATGGCGGCCTACACCCTGTACCATGAAAAGCGCGAGCATGCGCTAGCACAGCGCTACCTTTTTGCTGCCATGGCCAGTCCAGACTTCGCCCCCTCAGCCAAGGCAAATACTTTTCAGGGGATTTTGCAAGAACTAAAAACGCAGGAACGCGAAACCCTTCTGGACTCCCTGGAGCACCTGATGCTGGACAAACACCCTGCAGATGCCGCTGTGTTTGAGGCCCTCGGAAACCGTAAAAAAGCAAACAACCAGGAAACTGAAGCCTTTGCCCTGTATAAAAAATCCCTCAACCTACAGCCCAAAAACGAGGTTCTCCTGGAAGAGGTCATCATCAACTCCTTTGAAGGCGGCGCGGACTTTGAGGAAGTAGCCACCTACACTGCCATGGGCGTAGAGGAGTTTCCGGAAAGTCCCGAATTTTGGTTTTACGAAGGCGTGGTACGCGCTTCCCTAAAGAAAGATAGCCTTGCCGTGATCGGTTTGGAAACTGCCCTGCGCCTGAACGCAGATAAAAACCCACAGCTGAGTCAGGTAGCCTACGGAACCCTCGGCAATAGCCTCTTCAACCTCGGCGATCAGACCGCCGCCTTTGCCAACTTTGACAAGGCCTTGGCACTGAATCCCAACGACGAGCAGGTACTAAACAATTATGCCTACTTTCTATCCCTAGCCAAGGTAGAACTGGACAAGGCACTCAGCATGGCCGAGCGAGTAGTCAAGAAGCATCCCAAAAACGCCACCTACCTTGACACCTTGGCCTGGGTGCTTTTCCAACAAAAAAAATACACCGAAGCCGCCCAACGTATGGAAGAGGTGCTTCGTATCGAACCTACCCCGAGTGGCGTCATGCTGGAACACTACGGCGACATCTTGTTCCACCTAGACCGCTTACCAGAGGCGCTTTCCTGGTGGAAAAAAGCGCAGGAAAGTCCGGAAGGATCGGATAAGCTAGCCCTGAAGATAAAAACCTCCACCTACCATGACTAAACAGAAAACCTGGCTCCTGTTTGTGTCCGTCCTACTCTGCTGGGGCTGTGCTAAGAGCACTCTCCCCGTGCAGGAAACGGGAGAAATGGAGGATTTCGCACCCATAGCAGCCCAATTCGGCTACCTACAGGGCAAGGCTAAAATTGTGTTGGAAGAGGATTCAGGCAAAATCACCCGCGGCACACTACACGTGCGGGCATTGAAAGACAGCCTACTTTGGTTTTCCCTATCTCCAGGCTTGGGTGTGGAAGCCATCCGTGGCCTTGTAAGCGAGGACAAAATCCAACTTCGTGACCGCGTGGGGAGCCAAGACATCAACTTGAGCTACGCCGAATTTGAGCGGCGCTATGGCATCAGCCTCTCTTTGACCCTTTTCCAAAACATGATTTGGGCCAATCTCCCCTATTCCGCCACCTTTGAAGACCGCTTGGTGCGTGTTGGCAAGAAATTTGAGTTGACCCAAGTACGGAACAAGGTGCGCTACTTCAGCAAAACCGACACCCGTCACGGAAAAGTAGCCGAGCTATCGGTAAGCTCCTTGGAAGACAAGGGCGCCATTTTGGCTAGCTTTTCAAAATTTCAAAACCTCAACGCGCAGCCTTTTCCTGCTGAGGCGCTGTACAAGGTAGAGATACAGGACCCCCAAGGCCAGCATCACTTCCGCATTTACCTCAACTGGACAAGCCTCGATCCCCAGGCTAGCCCCCTCACGTTTCCATTCCGCTTTTGATGCCATGAAAAGAAGTTCAATCCTTGCTTTGATTTTTGCCCTGCTGCTGACTACGCTGGCCTTCGGCCAAACCAAAAAGTCACGGGAGCAGCTGGAAAAAGACAAGGTGGAAATTCAAAAGCGCCTGAAAGAGTTTGACGCTATCCTAAAGCAGACGACGACGACCAAGAAAACCTCCATTAAGGAGCTGAACGCAATTACCAACCAGTTCCAAAGTCAAAACCGCCTCGTCAACACCATCGACCGCGAGGTAACCTTGCTTTCTAACGAGATTTTTGAAACAGAAAACCAAATTGCCGCCCTCGAAAAACAGCTCTCCGAGCTAAAAGCAGAATATGGCCGGATGATTTATACCTCGTCCAAACTCAACCGTGGCCTTTCCATCGTGGCTTTTGTGTTTAGCTCGGCCAACTTCAATCAGCTCTACATGCGACTGAAGTACCTCCGTCAATATACCGACAGCCGAAAGCAGCAGGCTGCTCAAATCGAAAAGATCAGCACCGACCTGGCCAACAAGCGCCTACAGCTTGACGACACCAAAGAAGTCAAGGTGAAGGTGCTCGTCGAAGAAAAAACGGAGAAGGAAACCCTGGAAAAGATGCGTAAGGAGCAGCAGGGACTGGTGAATACGCTTTCCAAAAAAGAGCGCGACATACAAAAACAAATTACGGCCACCAAAAAACAGCAAGAGCAACTCAACCGCATGATCAAATCGGCGATTGAAGCAGAAATCAAGCTGGCAGAGGCTGCCGCCAAAAAGGAAAAAAGTACCACCACCAAAAAGGCAGGTACCAGCATGCCGATGACTCCAGAGGCCGCGGCATTGTCCACTTCCTTCGCTGGCAACAAAGGCAAACTGCCTTGGCCTGTAGAACAAGGCATCGTGTCCCAGCGCTACGGTACCTACCCTCACCCCTCCTTGAAGGGCATCACCCTAGAAAATGACGGCATCGACATCCGTACCCAGCCCAATGCCAGCGTACGGGCAGTATTTGATGGCGTAGTCAGCAGGGTCACCACCATCCCAGGCTATGGAAATACGCTGATCATCAAGCATGGGGAATACTTCACCATGTACAGCCGATTGAAAACCATCACTGTCACTGCCGGACAGACCGTGAAGGCCAAAGCAGTCATTGGACAAGTTGCCACCAACGCGGACGGGATAGCGGAAGTACACTTCCAAACTTGGAAAGGTTTGCAGATCATGGATCCTGGCACTTGGATTATCCCCAGATAGAACCGAATAAATTACTTTTATAAAAAAAATGCCAGTCGACCTCTCATCTTCTTGGGTAAGCGGGAGATAGCTGTATCTTTGTTATTCATTCCATCTTTAAACACACATCGTTATGACGACATTAGGTTTCTTTCAAAATATGGGTGGAGGTTCAATGATCCTGATCGTTCTTGTGATCCTCCTTTTGTTTGGGGCTAAAAGAATCCCTGAACTTGCTCGTGGACTTGGCCGTGGTATTCGTGAATTCAAAGACGCTACCAAGGATATCCAAAACGACTTGGAAGAAGGCATGAAAGACAAGAAGAAGTAAGTTCTCGTCTCCACCCTTTGGAAAAATTCAGTTCCTTCGACGACATCCAACGCGCCCTACAACATGGGGAAAGCAATTGTCGAACGATTGTACACCAGTACTTAGATAATATACAGACGAAGGCGCATCTCAACGCCTTCGTCGAAGTTTATACCCAATCCGCTTTGGAGCAAGCCGCCAAGGTAGACGAGAAGCTCGCCAAAGGCACCGCTGGCAAACTCGCCGGCATGGTGATTGGCATCAAAGACGTGCTCAACTACGAGGGACATCCCTGCACGGCAGGCTCCCGCATCCTCCAAGGCTACCAATCCCAATACACCGCCACTGCTGTACAGCGCCTACTCGACGAAGATGCCATTATCATCGGCCGGCTCAACTGTGACGAGTTTGGCATGGGAAGCTCCAACGAACAATCGGTTTACGGTAGAGTACACCAAGAAATTGACCCCAGCCGGGTACCGGGCGGCTCCTCGGGAGGATCAGCTGTAGCTGTTCAGGCCAACCTATGTACCGTCTCCTTGGGATCCGATACGGGGGGATCGGTTCGGCAGCCAGCCGCATTTACCGGGGTGATTGGCATGAAGCCCAGCTACTCACGTGTATCCCGCTATGGATTGATCGCCTATGCCTCCTCCTTCGATACAATTGGTATTTTTTCTCGAACAATCGCCGACAATGCACGCGTGATGTCCGTCATGGCAGGCCATGATCCCCTGGATAGCACCTCCTCAAGTAGGCCAGTAGGAGACTATACCGCACCTTTTCCAAAGGATAAGAAAGTAAAAATAGCCCTCCTGCAGGAAACACTTTCCTCTCCTGCCTTGCAAGCAGAAATTAAAAAAAATACCCTTGCGGTAGTGGAAAAGTTAAAAAACGAGGGGCATGTCGTGGAGGAAGTGGCCTTTCCACTACTCAAGTACCTCCTGCCCACCTACTACATGCTCACTACCGCAGAGGCGAGTGCCAACCTGTCCCGATACGATGGGGTGAACTACGGCTACCGGTCTCCGCAGGCCCACAAGTTGGAGTCCATGTACAAACTGAGCCGCAGCGAGGGATTTGGCGAGGAGGTCAAACGAAGAATCATGCTCGGCACCTTGGTGCTCTCTGCGGAGCACCAGGAAGCTTATTTCACCAAAGCACAGCAGGTAAGGAGACTAATTAACACATTTACCGCACAGCTTTTGACCGATTTTGATTACCTTATGCTCCCAACTACGCCCACGACAGCCTTTGCCTTTGGTGCGCACAAGGACGATCCGGTGGCCATGTATTTGGAGGACTTGTTTACAGTTCATGCTTCGGTGGCTGGCGTGCCGGCCATTTCGATTCCCAATGGGACTGACGATGCCGGCTTACCAATAGGCTTGCAGATCGTTGCCAATGCGTTTAAAGAAGCCGAATTGTATGCGTTTAGCCAGTATCTTAGTATATTTACCATTTAATGACTTACTGATTTAATTACCTACTAATGAAGACGTTCCCAATACTTACCCCCTTCCTTGTAGTTGCTTGTTTTCTACTTTTTGTTTCCACCACCTTTGCCCAGCAGCAGGGAGCTGCAGCATCAGGCAACCCAACAGGAATGGTGATGCCCAACTACCATTACGACTATGTGCCTGACTTCACCTACGATGAAGTTGCCACTCGAGTAGCCGCCATGGAAACCGAAATGCCGTTTGAATTAAACGATCGCATATTTTCTTTTGTCCAATATTTTACTGTTCGAAATAGGCAATACATCAAGATGGTACTGGCGAGAAAAGCCAAGTACTTCCCTATGTACGAGGAGACGATGGAAAAAAATGGGGTACCTACCGAAATCCAATTTCTATCCATCATCGAATCAGGACTCGATCCTAGAATTATGTCCCGGATGGGTGCAGTGGGCTTGTGGCAGTTTATGCCCGCTACAGGACGTATGTACGGCATGCAAGTCAATACAGACATCGACGACCGCATGGACCCGGAAAAATCCACCGATGCAGCAGCCAAGTACCTGAAGTCGCTCTACAAAATGTTTGGTGACTGGGAAGTGGCCTTGGCAGCCTACAACTGTGGACCAGGAAATGTCAACAAAGCCATCCGCAGATCTGGAGGAAAGAAGACCTTTTGGGGTATTTACGATTTTCTCCCAAAAGAAACGAGAAGCTATGTGCCCCAATTTCAGGCCATGCTTTACATCCTCAATCACCTAGACGAGCATAACCTCCACTTGGAAGAACCGAGCTACCCGATCGAATTCGAAGCTGTCACCTTTGACAAAACCTTCCATCTCGAAAGGCTTGCCGAACTATCTGATATCTGTTTGGACGAGCTGGAGGAACTAAACCCGTCCATCAAAACGCGAAAAATCCCGGAAACACACCGGTCCATCGCTATTCGCATACCGAAAGCCAGGTCCCTCTTTGTCAAAGAAAATCTCGCTTGGATTGGCGACTCCCTTAGTGTAGGGACGCCAACAACACTCGTTGCAACCAACCTTACAAATTCAGAAAAAAGTAACACAACCACTAGTACAACCACTACTGCCCGCATCGCCTACAAGGTAAAATCCGGGGATGTGCTTAGCAGCATTGCCAGCAAACATGGTGTCACGCTCGCACAACTCAAGCAGTGGAACAAACTGAACAGCAATATCATTCGAGTAGGTCAGGTGCTGTACATCACCACCGGCAAAGTTGCAAGCAACGCTTCTAGCAATAGCGGCACACTAGCCATGAAAACGACCACAACCACCTCTCCTAAAACCTACACCGTTCGCTCGGGAGACACCTTGTGGATCATTTCACAAAAACATGCGCTCACCATCGAACAAATCAAGCGCTTGAACAACCTAAACTCAAGCATGATCAAACCAGGACAACGCTTGATTGTCGGGTAAGACCCAATCCTCAGGGGCAGTCATTTGCCAAAGCACACTCGTTTCAACCCCGTTTGTTTTATTCTCCTTACAAACCAGACCGAACATGAAAGCCATTTACTTTAGCCTACTGACCTTCGTTTGCCTGTTGACCTACTCTTGCGGAGAAGGAACCTCTTCGAACAGCTCCAAACCAAAAGCCAAAGGTGATATTGGTGAAATTGTCCTTGCCATCGACTCCACCAAGTGGGCCGGGCCTGTAGGTGACGAGCTTCGCGCCATATTTGAAGCTGACCTGCCTGGCATGATGCGCTCAGAAGCAATCTTCAAAGTGCACCGCGTAGATCCACGGGCGATGACGCGCATGCTCAAAATGTACACCAACTTGATCTTTGTCACCACTTTTGACGACAAACGAGGAGGTAGCCAAGTAATCAACGCCCAGTTTACCCCCGAATCCAAAGCCAAGGCAGCAGCCGACCCGAGTATCTAC
>JBIIFN010000215.1:0-3418 GCA_044237325.1 Algoriphagus sp. | reverse complement strand
TGAGCTGCAACTTTTCCATGGACGCACGTAGTTCCTCAAATTCGGTAGTGTCCACAGGGTAAATACCCGCAAATACCATGGGCTTCACGTTTTCAAAGCCTTTGATGGATTCTGCGCAGGGGTTTTTCACGTGAGTGATCGTATCCCCTACAGCCACTTCTTTGGCCACTTTGATACCAGAAATAAGGTAGCCCACGTTGCCAGCACTCATGGTTTGCTGGGGAATTTGGTTGACACCCAAAATACCTATCTCGTCGGCAAAATACTCCTTGCCAGAGTTCACAAACTTGATCTTATCTCCCTTGTTTAGGGTACCGTTAAAAATTCGGAAGATTACCTCCACCCCACGGAAGGAGTTGAATTGCGAGTCAAAAATCATCGCTTGGAGTGGCGCTGCAGGATCTCCCTTAGGCGCAGGGATTTTTTCAATCACCTTGGCCAAGATATCTGTAATGCCGATTCCTTCCTTACCTGAAGCCATGACAATGTCTTCGCGGTCGCAACCTAGCAAGTCAATAACCTCGTCGGCCACTGCCTCAGGATCTGCTCCTGGAAGGTCAATTTTGTTCAGCACAGGAATGATTTCAAGATCATGCCCCAAGGCTAAGTACAGGTTGGAAATGGTCTGCGCTTCTACCCCTTGCGAAGCATCCACAATCAATAATGCTCCTTCACAGGCAGCAATAGATCGCGACACTTCGTAGGAAAAGTCCACATGTCCAGGTGTATCAATCAGGTTGAGAATGTACTCCTCCCCCTTGTAGGTATACTTCATCTGAATCGCGTGCGACTTGATGGTAATCCCGCGCTCGCGCTCGAGGTCCATGTCGTCAAGCAATTGGTTTTGCATCTCCCGGTCAGTAACCGTGTTGGTTGTCTGCAACAACCTGTCTGCTAGCGTACTTTTCCCATGGTCAATATGGGCGATGATACAGAAATTTCGAATGTTTTTCATAAGCTTACGTCAGGCAAAAGTAGGAAAAAAGAAGCTTCGGTGGATACCCCAAGTCAGAAATAGCAGCACCAAAACCTATCCAAAGGCGAATTATTTTTCCTACGCTAAAATCCCTTGTGGATCGATTTTGTTTGGAACAAATGCCCTAGCCCCTGATGCCCACCACCTACAACGGTAAACGTCTTTTTTTTGAGCGGCCTGCGGGCAGTTATCCGTTCTAACTTATCTTTGCCCAAGCACCACCAGACCATCCATGCAAGCTATCGCAGAACGGAAAAAAGCGCAAAACATCGGGGAATACCTCATCTACATGTACCAGATGGAGGATCTCATCCGCTCCTACCAGGGCAACTTGGAAGAGATCTACACCTACGTGATTTCCCACTACCCTGTCCCTGAAGAAGAAAGGCAGGAGATAAAAGGCTGGTTTGGAGACTTCGCTGCGCAAATGCACGCTGAAGACCTTCTGAAGAAAGGTCACCTAAAGTCCCTCCAGGAAATCGTGAATTCGCTGCTAGAATTGCATTACCAATTGCTTAAATCCGATGCGGGCTATGTGCAAACCTTCCATCAAGTCAAGCCCCATTTACTCGAAGCAATTGACGCTGCTGCAGGAGAAGAGGTAGGAAATGAAATTCAAATCTGCTTAAATGGGGTATATGGCCTCCTGCTCTGTCGCCTACTCGGCAAACCCGTCAGCGAGCAGCAGCTCGAAGCAGCCGATGCCTTCGGAAATGTACTTAGCCACCTCAACTTCATCTACCAGCAGCGACTATTTTTATCGCAAAATTGAAAGTGGCCAGCTTTTTTAGAGGGAAACCCTACCTTTTATTCTATATTTTTTCAAAAAGGACCCCTCTTGCACCTTGAATTCTCGTAAGTACGAAGAATTCCAACCGACTCTCCATGCTTTTCTATCAAGAAACCCCCGAGCAACTTTTTATCCGTTTGGATGCTCGCCCCACAGGCCTAGACGAGGCAGAAGCAGCCCACCGAAGCGAAAAGCATGGACCCAACCTCCTTCAAGAAAAAAAGAAGCAGTCCACCTGGCTCCTTTTTCTAGGTCAATTTAAGGACCTCATGGTCCTAATTCTGGCCGCCGCCGCCCTGCTTTCTGGGCTAATCGGCGAACTGGCAGACACGGTAATTATCCTGGTCATCTTGGTGTTGAATGCCCTGCTCGGATTTGTTCAGGAGTACCGTGCTGAAAAAGCCATGGACGCACTCAAGAAGCTGACCGAAACCCATAGCAAAGTCCTTCGCTCCGGCAAGCTCGTTACGCTTCCCTCCAAGCAGCTTGTGGTAGGTGACCTCCTTCACTTGGAAGCTGGCAATAAGGTGCCCGCCGACCTTCGCTTGCTGGAAACCTTTTCCCTAAAAATAGACGAATCCTCTCTTACCGGCGAATCCATTGCCAGTGACAAAAGCCCAGAAACCCTTACCGACCCAGTACTTCCCCTCGGGGACCAAAGCAACATGGCCTTCAACAGCACTCTCATTACCCAGGGTCGCGCAACAGGCATGGTGGTGGCCATTGGGATGAATACGGAAATAGGTAAGGTGGCTTCCTTACTTGAATCGGGATCTCCGAGGACACCTTTACAGCAGCGCATGCAGCGGTTTAGCAAAGTCATTGCCCTCATCATCGGCGCGATCTGCGTTCTACTTTTCCTCGCTGGACTAGCCCGTGGAGAAGAGCTACTCTCCGTTCTCTTACTTTCGGTGAGCCTTGCCGTGGCTGCCATTCCAGAAGCGCTGCCCGCATTAATCACGATAGCCCTTTCGTTGGGCGCCAGCAGGCTGGCAAAAGGCAAGGCGCTGGTGCGCAAGCTTCCCGCTGTAGAGAGCCTTGGGGCTGTCACCTACATCTGTACGGACAAGACGGGAACCCTTACGCAGAATAAATTGACCGTGGTGCGCACAGAAGCCGCTTCGGACAGCCCACTAGTTGCCGGCTACAGCAACCTTCAGCTTGCCATGGGCCTCTGTCAGGACGTCCACCTCAACAGGAAACAGGTACCAGTAGGTGAGGCTACCGAACTGGCCCTTGTCGAGCAACTCCTCAAAGAAATGTCAGTGACGCAGTACCGTCACCTCAGCAGCGAGTTGCCAAGGAAGATGGAGCTCCCTTTTGACTCGGTCAGAAAGCGAATGAGCACCGTCCACCCCCTTGGAAACCAATTTCTAGTCCTTTGCAAAGGAGCCCCCGAGTCGATTGCTACCGTGCTAGAAGATCCTGCACTTACCAAACAACTCATCGAAAAAGCGGGCAACTGGGCCCGTCAAGGGGAGCGAGTACTTGCCTTTGCAGGCAAGGTGCTGGACAGCATGCCTTCTGAAGAGGAAAAAGGTAACCTGGAAAAAGGCCTTAGCTATTTTGGCCTCATAAGCATGATTGATCCTCCCCGCGAAGGGGTGAAAAAAGCCATTCAAGACTGCTTCCAAGCCGGCATCACTCCGGTG
>JBIIFN010000214.1:0-3434 GCA_044237325.1 Algoriphagus sp. | reverse complement strand
TTTTGATGAGGTTTCCGAACCAGTAACCTATTCATTTACCGTTCGCCCTCCTTTTTATCGCAGCATCTTTGCCTACTTTGTGTATAGCATCTTTCTGGGTGGGATGGTCTTTTTAACCTTCATGTGGCTGGACAAACGGTATAAAAAACAGACCCTAGAGCTCGAGAAAGAAAACATCCATGCACTGCGGGAAAAAGACGATGTCATCGAATCCATCACGCTGCGTTCGGAAGAAGAGATTATTCGGCTAAAAAATGCACAGCTGCAAAGTGAAATTGACTTTAAAAATCAGGAGTTGACTTCTTCCGCCATGAATCTGATTCAGAAGAATAAGTTGCTCAGCACCATTAAAAATTCATTAAAAACACTGGCGACGGAGGAGCTGAATCCAGAAATGGGTACCCAACTCAATCGCCTTGTGAGGTCCATCGATAAGGATTTGGAGGGGGCCGAAAACTGGTCAGCATTTGCAGAGAGCTTCGATCAGGTTCACGGAAAGTTCATCACCCGTCTCAAAGAGAGTTTCCCCGAGCTCACTCCACAGGAAGTGAAGTTTAGTGCCTATATCCGGATGAACCTCAACACCAAGGAGATTGCCAATTTGCTGGGGATATCCGTGCGGGGAGTAGAAATCGGTCGGTACCGCGTGCGGAAAAAACTGGGCCTCACAAGACAGGACAACCTTACCAATTTTTTACTGAGGTTTTAATCCAATTTTAAGCTACTGATTAGTAAGCAGATAATTAATGGGTGAAAGTTTTTTTTGCTCAATTGAAACCTTTTACCTACAACAATTGTATATACATCAATTGAAATTTAGTACTGATGGGAAAAATTGAAGAAGCAATCAAGCAAAGCCAGTTTAAAGACGAGTACAACAAGGCTGTCGTCAATTTGCTTTACACCCATAGTTATTTGGTGGGCTTTCAAACTGCCGTGCTAAAGCCTCAGGACCTTTCCCCGGAGCAATACAATGTGTTACGGATATTGCGAGGGCAGCAGGGAAAGCCAGCGACCATTGCAGCTATCCAGGAGCGCATGCTCAATACCATGTCAAATGCATCCAGACTGGTAGATAAATTAAAAGCCAAAGAGTTGGTGATGCGTAATGAATGCCCAGAGAATCGCCGAAAAGTCGATGTGCTCATCACCGAAAAAGGGCTTCGAATGCTTGAATTCTTGGAGCCGAAAATGGAGGCTGCCCACAAAAATACTATCCACCTCGAGGAAGGAGAATTAGTAGCCCTCAACGGCTTATTAGACAAACTTCGGGGTTAATTCCTTTTTAACAGTTAAATCAAAACTTAATTATTCTTATCTCTAAACCAATACACGTATGAGCACCACAAAATGGATAATCGACCCTACCCACTCCGAGGTAGCATTTAAAGTAAAGCACTTGGTAATTTCTACTGTCACTGGCTATTTCCGCACCTTTGAAGGACATGCAGAAGCTACCTCCGATGATTTTTCTGGAGCAGCGGTTGCATTCAGCCTTGCTGTAGATAGCATCGATACCAACCAATCCGACCGCGATCAGCACTTGAAGTCCGCAGACTTCTTCGATGTAGCTAACTTCCCAAACATTTCTTTTGCAGGTAAATTGGTCAACCAAGGCGGAGAATACCAGTTGGTGGGCGACCTTAGCCTAAAAGGCATCACGAAGGAAGTTGCCCTAGAAGTAACCTACGGGGGTACTGTAGGCGATCCTTATGGACAAACCAAAGCTGGTTTTGAGATTGAAGGCAAAATCAATCGCAAAGATTTTGGATTGACCTGGTCAGCCATCACAGAAGCTGGTTCGGTGGTTGTTAGTGACCAAGTTCGCCTTCAATTCAGCGTACAGCTGGTGAAGCAATAAACTGACTCATCCCAAAAATTAAACCATTGCAAAGGAAGCTTCCTTTCTGGAGGCTTCCTTTTTTATCTTTCTACTATGCAGCCGCTAATTTTAGGAATTCACCACATCACCGCCATTTCAGGCCACCCGCAACAAAACGTCGATTTTTATTCGGGCATACTTGGCCTCAGGCTAGTGAAGAAGACCATCAACTTTGATGCGCCGGATGTATACCACTTTTACTTTGGAGATGCACTTGGTCGTCCAGGAACAGTCTTCACCACCTTCCCATTTGTGGGCGCTAGAAAAGGGAGTAAAGGTGTGGGTGAATTGACCTACACGGCCTTCTCTATCGGAATCGATAGCTTGGCCTTCTGGGAACAGCGGTTGAAGCGTTTTGGAATTCCTGTCTCCAACCGGCTGACACGCTTTGGAGCTTCGCTCATCCGGTTTGAAGACCATGACGGCATGGGTATAGAGCTCGTAGCCAATGATGCCGACGATCGAGAAGGTTGGAGTTGCGGCACAGTGCCTTTGGTGCATGCGATCAAAGGATTTTATGGGGCTACCTTGGTTTTGCGCAGCAAGGAATTGACGGAAAAGCTACTGCTTGAGGTGATGAACTACCGCTACTTAGGTCAAGAAGGTACTCGCTTCCGCTATGGGATCGCGGGCCTGCCGGGTGATATCGTTGATATCCTGGTAGATCCTACTGGACAGCGCGGCATGCAGAGTGCCGGCACGGTACACCACCTTGCCTTCCGCACCGCCACTCCCGAGACGCAGCTGGAAATGCAACAGCTCCTCCACCAAAAGGGCTATGGAGTCACGGAAGTTAAGGATCGAAATTATTTTACGTCCATTTATTTCAGGGAACCCGGAGGAGTGCTATTTGAGGTGGCTACCGATACGCCAGGCTTCGCCATTGACGAAGAAGAAGCGCATTTGGGTGAATTGCTCAAGCTGCCGGACTGGGCGGAACCCAAGCGAAAAACCATCGAGGCGGCCTTAGTGCCCATCACGAACCAACCCGAAAACTATGTTTGATGCACTTCATCAAGGCCTTCCTCTGGCGCAAGCCAACAAGGCACTCATCCTGCTGCATGGCAGAGGAGCTACGGCCCAAAGTATAATTTCCCTCGTGCCGCACTTGAATCTTGGTGATGCAGCAGTCTTTGCACCCCAAGCGGTTCAGCAGTCTTGGTACCCTTATGGATTTATGGCTTCTGATGAAGGCAACTTTATTTCATTAGAATCGTCTATTAAAAAAGTTTCGCTCCTGTTTGAGCAGTTGATCCAAGAGGGAATGCCTGCTGAGCACATTTACTTGCTCGGTTTTTCTCAAGGAGCTTGCCTCTCCCTAGAGTTTGCCGCCCAACATGCCCAAAAGCTAGGTGGGGTCGTGGCCTTCACGGGAGGACTCATCGGGGAGCAATTGAATAAAGAAAAGTATACAGGGGACTTCAAGGGCACCCCTATCAACATAAGCGGTAGTATACGTGATATCCACGTGCCTGCACATCGAATGCGTGAGTCGGCCCAGCTACTTCAGGACATGGGAGCGGTGGTGAGCCTAACCTTTTTTGAGGATGCA
>JBIIFN010000014.1:0-27669 GCA_044237325.1 Algoriphagus sp. | reverse complement strand
CCGGTACCAGCACCTTCAGGTGGCGCACAATATCGTATTCGTTATTCTTCTCGATCAGCTCTGCGAAGAGCTCTATCTGGTTGCGGACCTTATGATACGAATTTGGATTCACCTGAGCAATCATGATCTTCGGATGGTGGGTGATTTGCACGCGCTCGTGGTCATTCAACAGTTCTTCGTACAACTTCTCCCCTTCTCGCAAGCCGGTAAACTGGATCTCGATATCCTCTCCTACCTTTTTGCCAGAAAGCTCGATCATGCGCTTAGCTAGATCTACAATTTTCACAGGGCTGCCCATGTCAAAGACATAAACCTCTCCTCCATTCCCCATGATCCCAGCTTCCAGTACCAACTGGCAGGCCTCAGGGATGGTCATGAAGTAGCGGGTGATGTCTGGGTGAGTCACCGTCAAAGGACCTCCATTTGCGAGCTGCTTCTTGAATAGCGGCACTACGGATCCATTCGAACCTAAGACATTTCCAAAACGGGTGGTGATGAAGCGGGTATGGAACTTCGTATGGTTGTTTTCCAAGTATTCGTTGAAGGACTGTACGTACATCTCTGCTGCACGCTTGGTCGCTCCCATTACGTTTGTTGGGTTTACCGCCTTGTCGGTGGAGACAAATACAAACTTTTCTACCTGGTAGAAAGCAGACAGGTCCGCCATATTCTTGGTGCCGAGCACATTGGTATGGATGGACTCCTCAGGGTAATGCTCCATCAAGGGTACGTGCTTGTAGGCCGCCGCATGGAAGACGAGCTGAGGACGGTTATCCTTAAAAATCTCATTGAGTCGCTTGCGATTGCGGACATCGGCCAAGACCGTCTTGATCGCAATACTTGGATAGCGCTCCTTAAACTCTTGCTGTATGTCAAAT
This sequence comes from Algoriphagus sp., assembly GCA_044237325.1. Lineage (GTDB taxonomy): Bacteria > Bacteroidota > Bacteroidia > Cytophagales > Cyclobacteriaceae > Algoriphagus. Next base: position 26,791 of record JBIIFN010000014.1, on the reverse strand, counting down.
AAGGGAGACTCCGCTGCATCCAATAAAATCAGCAAGCTGGGTTTGTAAAAGAGTTCCGAACCGATGGATCCAGCGGCTCCAGTGACTAGTACGATCTTTTCCTTGATGTAGTAGGCTATTTCGTGCTTATCTAGCACGATCTCCTCCCGGCTAAGCAGGTCCTCAATGCGGATTTCCTGCAGGGCACCCGCATTCATGTCCCCATTGATCCATTGGTCTACGGGAAGCACCTTGGATACCTTGATATTCAACTGGAGGCAAGTATCTAAGATTTCATTCTTTCGGGCGATGGACAAGTCCTTAACCGAAATGATTAAGTCCTGTACACCAAGTTCTTCGACTAAGTCCTCAAGCGCGTGGATTCCGCGGTAGATGCGCTTGCCGTCAATGTTTTTCCCCTCCTTCTTAGGATCATCGTCCAGGAAGGCTACCACATTCAATTTGGACTTGATGTCCCGCTTTGCTGCTTCCAAGGCCACCATACCTGATTCCCCAGCTCCATAAATCACTGTAGGGCGAAGGTTAGCCGTTTCCGTACCCTGCTTGAGGTACATGAAAGTTTGCTTGACAAAAAGACGGTAAAATAGCAAAGCGAAAAACGCAGCTAAACTCGCGATGATCAACACCGATACGGGCGGAATCATGTTGGCATTTAAGTACTCCCCCTTCACCAGATAGAGAAGGAAAAAGAGCAAGAAGTTGATTAGGATGGTTTTGAAAACATTGATCCCATCCTGAAAACCCGTATGACGGACGATGCCTACATACGTCTTGGTATAGTTCATCACCAGAATCCCTCCAACCGTGTAGGAAAGGCTGGCGCCCAATACATGCTCAGGGATAAGGCGGGTCAAATCAAAGTTGAATCGCACGAAGTACGCAAACACCATCGATAAGAAAAGTATGGAAGCGTCTAGGGCGAGAATTACCCAGCGGGGTAAAATATTAATCCTTGCTAAAAATCTCATAGTCAGTGACTGAAGGAAAAATTAAAATACAGACAAAAGTAAGGCTTAAATGGGAAAATACAAATGGAATTTAGAGGTGGGTGGTTTCTGCGGATTAGGGACTAATATGTTTCACACAGACAGGAAAAAATAAAGTCTGAAGCAGAATTGAAAAAATAAAATTTCACGCAGATTAAATTGGAAAAGAAACGCAGATTCTCTTTTTTATGGTTCGGGGATAAAACTGGTTATAAAATAATTGCTAGGTAAAAAGTGTATTTAACGACCCGCCGCGGCGGGTAGACCTTCCGCGGTAGGTAGACCCGCTATGGCGGGTCAAACCTTGAATAGCCCTAGGTGAAACCTGCCGGAGGTAGGTAAGCCTAGGGAATACAAAACGCATGTATGTTTACACAACCCGCCCGGGCGGGTTGAACTTGTTTTAAAAATTAATCACGCGAAGACGCATAAGACGCAAAGGGATTGGATGCGATAGTACAAACCTTGCTCTAGGATAAACCATCTTAATCTACTAGCAAAATTTCCTAGCTCTGGAGGAGCGAAACAATTATAACCCCGGGTAAAGCCCGGGGATTAAAGGATAAATGCTCGTGATTGCAAATCACGAGCAGCCCCATAAACCAAAGAAACGGTGCAAGCATTCGCTCGCACCGTTTCTTTTTAGGAGTTGATTCTAGGTCTTAGATTCCGAATTCCTTCTTCACCTGATCCACGTAATCCAACTTCTCCCAGGTAAACAACTCTACCTTCTGGGTAATCGCTGGACGGTAAGGGGAAGTGAAGGTTTTCTCTACCACCACGCTCTCTCTACCCATGTGGCCGTAAGCCGCAGTTTCTAGGTAGATCGGCGTGCGCAACTTCAAGCGCTGCTCGATGGCATACGGACGCATGTCGAAGATGCCTTCCACTTTCTTGGCAATTTCTCCATCGCTCAAGTTCACCTTGGCCGTGCCGTAGGTGTTGATGTAAATACCCATCGGCTTGGCAACGCCAATCGCATAGGATACCTGCACCAAGATCTCGTCTGCGATACCCGCTGCCACCATGTTCTTGGCAATGTGACGGGTAGCGTAAGCCGCAGAGCGGTCTACCTTGGAAGGATCTTTGCCAGAAAAGGCTCCTCCTCCGTGTGCACCTTTGCCCCCGTAGGTATCTACGATGATCTTTCTTCCGGTCAAGCCCGTATCACCGTGTGGTCCACCGATCACAAACTTGCCCGTTGGGTTGATGTGGTAGGTGATCTGGTCGGTAAATAGTTTTTGTAGCGAAGGCTTCAACTTGGCCTTCACGCGTGGGATCAAGATGTTGATGATGTCGGACTTGATTTTGGCAAGCATCTTTCCTTCCTCGTCAAAGTCATCGTGCTGGGTAGATACGACGATGGCATCGATGCGTTGAGGCACGTTGTCGTCAGAATATTCGATTGTCACCTGAGACTTGGAGTCAGGACGTAGGTAAGGCATGTCCTTATTCTCTCTACGCAATTCTGCTAGTTCCAAAAGGATGCGGTGCGAGAGGTCCAATGCCAAAGGCATGTAGTTTTCTGTTTCGTTGGTTGCATAGCCAAACATCATGCCTTGGTCGCCTGCACCCTGCTCTTCTGGGTTCTTACGCTCTACACCTTGGTTGATGTCCGCAGACTGCTCGTGGATGGCAGAAAGCACTCCGCAGGAGTTGCCTTCAAACATGTATTCGCTCTTGGTATAACCAATCTTGTTGATCACCTCACGAGCGATTTTTTGCACGTCTAGGTACACTTCAGATTTCACCTCTCCAGCAAGGACTACCTGGCCGGTAGTAACAAGCGTTTCGCAGGCTACCTTGGAGTTGGGATCAAAAGCCAAAAAGTTGTCAATCAATGCGTCGGAAATTTGATCCGCAATTTTATCTGGGTGGCCCTCAGATACAGATTCTGAGGTAAATAGGTAAGGCATACCGTTTTTTATTTTTCGTGAATGGTGCCCCAAAATTACAGGAAGTAGGGGAAATAAAAAACTGCGTTACAGAGGCTATTTAGGGAGTAGCAGAGATTCCTTTTTTTCTCTCGCAAAGACCTTTAGTTTATAAAACCTTTGCGTCTTGGCGCCTTTGCGCGAGTACTCTCTTTTTTTCTTGCAAAGTAGGGAAAGAGCAAAGAGAAGTCACACAATCTTGGCGGCCTGCCTGCGGTAGGCAGGCTCTGCGCCTTTGCGAGAGTATTTTTTTTAGGCTCCCAAAGAATGAAAGCCTGCCTACCGGAGGCAGGTGGGCAGCAAAGAAAAAAGATTTAAGAAACCCTTCAAATACCATCTTTTAAAAGAAAAAACGCCACTAAAAGTATCCCTCCAATCAAAGCTCCAAGCTTCTTTTTCAGATACTCCTGTACCAAATTGTTCCTTTTGTAGAGCTGAAAAATATAGCCCTGTACAAAAAGCCCAAAGGTGAAAATAAGGAGCGCAATGGGGATGGACTTGAGGAATAATCCTGTATAAGCAACAGCTAAGGCAAGGAAAATTGAAAAGGCTTCCCACTTTTTGATCGTTTCCATAAGGTCATCTAATTATTTAAGTAATTGAAGGTCATCTTACTTTCCCTAACCTACTCAAAAGATCCAAAATCTCTTGGTCCAGAATACCATCCTGTACTTGGCTAGTTACAAAATTGGGTTTTCTATGGATAGTTAATTTTGTTTGACCCCCACTTACTACCTCTAAATTCAGCACCACTTTTCCTCCCCAAAAAAATAAGGAGCCCGGAATCTTGAACCGAAATGAATCTTCTCCAATTCGTTCAAAAGCAGCCCAGCCTTTCTCCTTTGCAATTATTGGAAGAGTTTCAGCCAATCTGCCAGAGGAAAGCGCAAATACGAAATCATCCGATTTAAATTTATTTTCTTTGATGTGGTTTTGATAAAAAAACCAGGTACTGAAAACGGAAAGGGAAAAGAAAAAAAGTAAGAGAAATACCACCGCCATAATCGATAAGAGTTTAGATGAATCAAGAACTGCAACTTATACCCATCCTTACCCAAACTCGTTATTTGCCGGGGATTGAGTCCTATTTTAACCGTTTCCGAATGCATAAAATTTTAGTCTTTTTTACAAAGCTCAAATGACTTTGATGCATCTTCAAAGCAGGTGCGCTCCACCAAATAAACAAATCCATCACAGGTTAGGGCTCCTTCCAACGTTGACGTGAATAGGGCACATCGAGCTGCAGTGACCAAAGCTGTGTATCCACAGGTCTGCTTTCTGGAATTCAAATCTTCTTGACACTGCCCTTGAACTCCAGCGTCCGAAGAGGAATTAAGGTCTAATGACATAGTTCCCGATTGAACACCCTGAATAACTAAACGCTCAACATCACTTTGTGTAAAATTTGCAACATCAGGATAACGTTCTCTTATCTCCTGACCGACTGCTGCCAACTCGTGCATTGTATTGAACACATGATCTGGATTTTTAAAATTTTCTGCGATGAAAATTTTCAAATCATCCATAGATACAACTTCCTTATTGAGTGCAGCATCATTCATTGGCTGGTCTCCTATAAATAGCGCGTTTATCTCTCTTGTTTTATTAACCGCCAGGCTAAATTTTTCGGACAAAGGATCACTTAGAAGCTGTGTCAGGGTAGACCCCTGGACCTGCTCAGGTGACTCATTAAAATCGCAGGACATGGAGAAAACAAGCAAAAAAGAGAAAATTAGGTACGTACGTTTCATCTTTTGAAAAATTTAAGGTTAAAAATTTAGTTAACGTTCGCCTTGCGGTGAACTTAAACTAAACCTATCTGTCTCAATTCATATAAACAAATAAAAATATAGTATTTTATTTTATTAGGCTATAAGTAGCTATAAACCAGAATATTTATTTACATTTTTTATTAAAATATAACAATTTTTAATTGATTTTTCATTTTTATAAAAAAAGTACTAACCGGCATTCCTCAATTCAATAATTCAAGGAACAAACAAAAAATCCCCTACAAATTGTAGGGGATGGAGTGCAATTTTGGATTGGCAAGAAAGACCTCCGGGGTTTGAGAAACCCCTAAGGTCATCAGATCATTTCCACGCTGCGCTTCACAAAGGCAGTCAAGTCCTTGCCAGTCAGCAAACCTTGAGAAAGTAAAGCCAAATCAAAGGCCTGCTTGGCAAGGGTAACTTGTACCTCTTCCGTATCCGCCTTCAAGATCTTGTCCACAAGCGGGTGGTTGCCATTGATGGCTACCTTATAGCTATCCGGCAAGCTGCCGTAAAAGCTCATCGGGCCACCGCCACCATTCTGCGCCATTTCTTTCATGCGACGCATCCACTCTTCCATGGTGATGGTTACTGGCATTTCCTCAGGACTTAATCCTTCGATATCAACGGTATAGGTTTTGTTGGCAATGGCTTTTTCAAAAAGCTCCTTCACCGACTTGCTCTGCTCTTCGGTCAACAGGTTGGCATAGCTTGAATCCTTCTGGATCAATTTTTCTACCACATCCGAATCCACACGCTTGAGCTGGGTCTTGTCCAACTTGGTCTCGATATGCTGAATGAAGTGGTTGTCAATCGGTGAGTCCATCACCAAGACGTCATATTCCTTCTTCGTTGCCGACTCGATGAAGCTATCCTGCTTGTTGAGGTCTGTAGCGTAGAGGTACACCACTTGCTCACTTTTGTCTGTTTGTGTAGGCGCCACCTTCTCGCGGTACTCATCGAGGGTGAAGAACTCCTGCTTGGTGTTTTTGAGAAGTGTAAACTCTTTCCCTTTCTCGTAAAACTTCTCCTCGGAGATCATGCCATACTTCACAAAAAGGCCAATGTCACTCCACTTTTCCTCGTAAACTTTACGGTCTTTCTTGAAGAGCTCGGAAAGTTTGTCAGCAACTTTCTTCGTAATGTAGTTGTTGATCTTCTTCACGTTGCCGTCCGCCTGCAAAAAGCTTCGAGACACGTTGAGCGGAATGTCTGGAGAGTCAATCACCCCATGAAGCAGCATCAAAAACTCAGGAACAATGTCCTTCACCTCATCGGTGATAAACACCTGACGACTGAAAAGCTTGATCTTGTTACGCTGCATCTCAAAGTCATTTTTGACCTTCGGAAAATACAGCACACCTGTGAGGTTGAACGGATAGTCCACATTAAGGTGAATCCAGAAAAGCGGATCCTCGCCCATCGGATATAGGCTCTTGTAGAAGGCTAGGTAGTCTTCGTCCTGAAGGTCACTAGGCGACTTGGTCCAGATAGGAGCAGTGGTGTTAATAATATTATCCACTTCCACCGACTTCCACTTCTTCTCTCCCTTATCGTCTACGCCGTCTTCAACAGACTCGGACTTGGTGCCAAACTTGATTGGTACGGGCAAAAACTTGCAGTATTTGTCCAGAATACCCTGAAGTTTCCACTTGTCCAAAAATTCTTCCGAATCCTCGTTGATATGGAGAATGATGTCGGTACCGCGGGTTTTCTTCTTTCCTTTTTTGATTTCAAATTCGGTGCTACCGTCACAAGTCCAAATGGCCGGCTCAGAACCTGCCTGGTAGGATAGCGTGTGGATTTCCACGTTTTTGGCCACCATAAAGGCGGAATAGAAGCCCAAACCAAACTTGCCGATGATTTCATTGGCATCTTTGGCGTCTTTGAATTTTTCAACAAACTCGGTAGCGCCAGAAAAAGCAATCTGGTTGATGTACTTCTTAATTTCTTCGGCGGTCATGCCAAGTCCTTTGTCGGAGATGGTCAGGGTCTTCTTTTTTTCGTCAAAAGAAACCTCCACCGTAATGTCTCCTAATTCACCTGCATACTGACCTAATGTCGCAAGTCGCTTGATTTTTTGCGTAGCATCGACCGCATTGGAAACGAGCTCCCGAAGGAAAATCTCGTGATCAGAATAGAGGAATTTCTTGATGATTGGGAAAATGTTCTCGGTATGGATCGAGATCGTGCCTTTTTCCTGCATGGGAATACGTCGGTTTAGTGAAAACACAAATTATACTACCCCTACTGTAACAAGGGCCATTCCAAGTCGGAAAAAGTGACAAGATGACAGAACAGTAAACGTTGCCGCGCTTTGAACGAAAAAATTATTCCTTCTACTTGCGGTGGTAACTAAACGTCAAGGGATCGGGGTAAGTAAAGACGAAGCCTGTTTCCTGAATTTTTTGCGCAGCAATAAGGCGCTCGCTTTCGGTACCCAACACAGGCTGGTAACTCTTCGGGGGACGGATGCCTTGCAGGACTGCATTTTTTTCATAGACTGCTCTTATTCTTGGATGCAGTGGCGCCACCCCATTGAAGGTTTGGTTCCATAGGCCCTTTTCAATCACCCAGGCCACCAGGGCTGCCGCATCCTGCTGGTGGATAAAGTTGACTCGGCTGTGTCCCTGAACCTCCTCTTTATCCGAAAAATAGGCCCCGGGAATTCGGCCCTCTCCCATCAAGCCTCCAAAACGCACGATGGTCAACGCATAGCTGCGCGTACGATCCATCAGCTGCTCGGCAAAAAGTAGTGTGGCATTGCCCGCAGTAGCCTCAGTCAATACCTCGTTTTCATCATAGGCTTGGTCACGTCCCTGCTCAGGATAGATGCCCGTGCTGGAAATAAAGATCACCTCTTTTACAGCAGAGGCATCCACCAGAATTCGAAGCTGCTGTAGCTGCGCCAGGTAGGCCGCCCCATCGCTACTTCGGCTACGAGGAGGTAGCGTGATGATCAAAATTTCGGATTGGAATAAGCGGGCAAAATCAGTGCCTTCGGGCTGGGGGCTAAGGCAAAAGTGTAGCGCATCCAATCCGCTTGCTTTTAACCTTGCCTGCTTCTCCTCGTTGGTGGTGGAGCCAAGCACAGTATGACCCTGCCCTTGAAGCAGTAGTGCCAGGGCCTCGCCTAGCCAGCCCAAACCAATAATGGAGATTTTTTTCATGTCTTTCTCTTCCTGTCACTTGGCAGCACTAAGCTACACTAATCTACTCAGTCCCTTTCGCTCAATGCAGGTCTAGGGTCACATCACCAAAAAACCTCCCGAGGGAGGTTTGGGCTAGTCTTTTTTCGGCAGCGTCCCGAGTAGGTAATCCCAAAGCGGGGAGCTCACCCCAAAGGAACTGTCTGGGTCTTTGTAATGGTGAATGGCATGGTTTACCCACAGCACTTTTAGAAAATTTTTGGGGGGATCGTAGGCGTGCACCAGGAAGTGAACTCCTAAGTAGGCGGTGTATCCCAACAAAAATCCGGGTAGAAAGTAAAGCGCGTAGTCTCCCATGAGCAGGGTAAAGAGCAAGTACAGGATGGCTGCATAGGCGGCGCTCACAAATGGAGGCATGGCCAACCGATCCTGGTCCCTTGGATAGTCGTGGTGTACGCCGTGTACGCTGTATTGCACCTTGTCTTTGACAGGACTATCGGGCTCCATGTGAAAAAAATGCCTGTGCATCATGTATTCCACAAAGGTGAATACGAAAAGTCCGGCTAGAAGTACTACAAAGCCCAGCCCAAGGGGCAAGGTGGTGGCTGTAATGCCGTAATAGAGGGAAACGGACGACACAGCAAGGAAGAGCGAAATGGGCACCGAAATATGTGTCCTCGATAGGCGCTCAAGGAGCGGATTAGAAAACATCTTGGCAGAACCAAAATTGTCTGGTCTAGCTAATCTCCCAATCTTTTTCATGGTACTAGGTTGGTTTAGGTAGTTGGCTAAAGATAAAGGTCTCTAGCGTTAAACTATCCAACAAAAGTAAGGGTTTCAGTTTGCTGATTTTTTTTTAACAAACTGACTTTTCTCAGCTTTTTGTCACTCGTGCAAAGTAGAAGCGATCGTTTTATTGTAATAGTCCACGTACAGCGGCAAGATTTGATCGATGTCAAATTCTTTTGCTCTTGCAAGTGCTCGGGATTTGAAGCCTGGCAAATTGGCCGGGTCCAGAATTTCCAAAGCCCTGCGGGTCATGTCTTCCACATCTCCCACTTCACAGGCATAGCCCGTGATGCCATTCAAGTTGAGTTCCGGAATACCTCCAGCATTGGAAGACAAAACTGGCACTTCGCAGGCCATGGCCTCCAAGGCAGCAAGACCAAAACTTTCTTTCTCGGAAGGCATCAAAAATAAGTCCGCCACGGAAAGCACTTCTTCCACAGCTTCTAACTTGCCCAGGAAGCGAATGTCTTCACAGGTACCCAGGGTGCGGCAGAGACGTTCCATACGGTCCCTCTCAGGCCCATCCCCAACAAGCAGCAGCTTTGCAGGGATCTCCTTTCTCACATTGTAAAACACATGAATCACATCTTCTACTCGCTTCACCTTTCGGAAGTTGGAGGTGTGCACCATCAGCATCTCCCCATTGGGGCAGATGGCCAACTTAAAGTGCTCTTTACGCTGCTTCTTAAAGCGCTCCAGGTCGATAAAGTTGGGGATCACCTCGATGTCTCGCTTGATGTCGAAGTAGTCGAAGGTCTCTTTCCGCAAGTCTTCAGAAACCGCAGTTACGCCATCGGATTGGTTGATGGAAAAAGTCACTACGGGCTCGTAACTCGGGTCTTTACCCACCAAGGTGATGTCGGTCCCGTGCAAGGTCGTTACCACAGGGATATGAATCCCCTCCGTTTTGAGGATTTGCTTGGCCATGTAGGCTGAAGACGCATGCGGTATCGCATAATGCACGTGCAGCAGGTCGAGCTTTTCATACTTGACCACGCTGACCATTTTGCTGGCGAGCGCAAGTTCGTAAGGAGCAAACTCAAACAAGGGATAACTCTTGATGTCTACCTCGTGGTAGAACAGGTTTTCGCTGAAAAAGTCCAGGCGCATGGGTTGCTTGTACGTGATAAAATGTACTTCATGTCCTACTTTGGCCAGGCCCTTGCCTAGCTCCGTGGCCACTACACCACTACCCCCAAAGGTGGGGTAACAAACAATTCCTATTTTCATGGACGACCGAGATATGGCGGTTGAGATGTGTTGATAACACCCTTCAACCGGCATTTTGTTCAAAATAAAAGAATTTTATGCATTCTATTTCTTGCGAAGGAAGGCACTCCGCAAAAAACAGCGGTTTTTACAAGACAAAAATCTACTTAATTTACCAGAGATTTAAGAAATACTTATGAGACATACCCTTCTTTTACTCTGTTTGATTGCCGCCTGCTGGGCTTGCCAGCCGGCCAGCACCTCCACATCAGACACGAAAGCCATTGATCCAGTCGCCTACTGGGGAGAAAATCCCTGGCCCGAGATCCGCAAAAAACGCATCAACCAGCTGCTTCCGAATGCCTTAAAAAACGCCGGTGTGGCAAGTTGGCTGGTAGTCTGCCGTGAAAACTACAACGATCCGATCGCTACTCACGTGGGTGGTGAAAACGCAAGTGGCACAGCCGCCTTTCTTTTTTACACTGACGAGACTGGCTTCCACTCCTTGGCATTTTCTCCGGAAGGAGAGGCGAAAGCCCTAGAAGACCTAGCCATTCATGAAAAAGTGGAACGCGTCCCTCGAGGAGAATCTGCTGTAGCTAGAGCAGTGGCCTTCATCAAAGAAAAAGGCTTTCCTACCATTGCCATCAATACCTCCGCTAGCAACGAGATGGCTGACGGACTCACCCATAGCCAGCACCAAGAGCTCTCCGCTTTGATGGGAAGCGACGTGAACAAACTCGTTTCCTCCGAAGAATTGGTCTACGAATGGCTCTCCATCAAGCTCCCTGAAGAAGTTGAAATCCTTAAAAAAGCGGCACAGCTTGCCTCCGATTTTCAAGAAGAAGCCTATGCCATGATTGTCCCTGGCAAAACCACCGATGCTGATGTCGCTAAGTTCCTAAAGGCCAAAATGGCAGAATATGGTGTAACCGATGCTTGGCACCCCGATCAAAACCCCAACGTCAATTCAGGTCCTGATCGTGGACATTCCCATGCCACAGACAAAATCATCCAGCCTGGAGATGTCATCCAAACTGACTTTGGGGTCAAACTCTACGGCATCTGGGTGAGCGATATCCAGCGCTTTGCCTACGTCCTCAAAGAAGGTGAGACCAGCGCACCTAAAGAAATTCAGCAGTACTGGGAAAATGGAAAAGCAGGTAGCCGCATCGCCCTAGCAGCGATGAAGCCTGGTGTGAAGGGTGAAGATGTAGACCGTGCCCAACGAGACCTCATGGACGCCAACGGTTCCCTCTATGTCCCTTGGAGTACAGGTCACCCAGTGGGCTATGTGGCCCACGACGTAGGACCCAACCTCGGTGGGGCACGTATCCCTAAACCTCGCCCGGCAGCGCAAAAATTGCTCAAGCAGGGAATGGTCTTTGCTTTTGACGGCTTTCACTGTTGGAAGCAAGCCGATGGAACCGAAAAAACCATTTCGGTCGAGGAGATGGCTGTCGTCAACGAAACCGGTGCTACTTACCTCATTACTCCCCAAGAAGACCTGATTTTGGTTGGAAAAAAGTAACTGGGTAGTCCCCAAAAAGCACAAGAAGGCCAGGAAAATTCCTGGCCTTCTTGCGTTTCAGCACCCAAGCAAGTGGCTTTTGCAGCAAGCAATAATCGGCCACAATTTTCAACTTTTTCAATCTTTCAATTTTGCAATTGGTTACCTTTGAGCAACCAAATTTCACCCTCGCCATGAACGAGCGCTACCTGCAGCGCGGGGTTTCCGCATCCAAAGAAGACGTACACAAGGCCATCTCCAAACTGGACAAAGGCCTCTTTCCAAAGGCTTTCTGCAAAATTGTGGAAGATACGCTCGGCGGCGATCCCGAGTACTGCAACATCATGCACGCAGACGGCGCAGGCACCAAGTCTTCTCTCGCCTACCTGTATTGGAAGGAAACAGGCGACCTGAGCGTTTGGAAAGGTATCGCACAAGATGCCATCATCATGAACACGGACGACCTACTTTGCGTAGGCGCAACCAATAATATTCTTGTGTCTTCTACCATCGGAAGAAATAAAAATCTGGTTCCTGGAGAAGTGATTTCTGCCCTCATCGAAGGCACAGAAGAAGTGCTTCAGCTCCTCCGAGACAATGGCGTCAACATCGTACTTACCGGCGGAGAAACTGCCGACGTGGGCGATTTGGTTCGTACCGTCATCGTGGATAGTACCGTTACCTGCCGCATGAGACGCGAGGACATCATCTCCAACGACCGTATTCAACCGGGCGACATGATTGTCGGCCTCTCGTCTTTTGGACAGGCCAACTACGAAACCGAATACAACGGGGGTATGGGCAGCAACGGCCTCACCTCTGCGCGCCACGATGTCTTTAACAAGGTCTTAAAAACGCGCTACCCAGAAAGCTTTGATCCCTCCGTTCCCGAAGAGTTGATCTATTCTGGCAAATACCTCCTGACCGATCCCGCTCCTGGAGCACCACTCAACATGGGCAAGCTGGTGCTTTCACCTACCCGAACCTATGCGCCTATCCTGGTGGATGTATTGAACTACATGCGCCCACACATTCATGGTCTAGTACATTGCTCTGGAGGAGCGCAAACCAAAGTGCTCCATTTTGTGGACAACCTACACATCATCAAAGACAACCTGTTTGATACGCCTCCCCTCTTCCGGATCATCCAAGAGGAGAGCGGCACAGACTGGAAAGAAATGTACAAGGTGTTTAACATGGGCCACCGCATGGAAGTGTACCTAGACGAACGCTACGCCGAGGAAATCATCGACATCGCAGAGTCTTACGGCGTCGAGGCACAGATCATCGGTAGAGTGGAAGCCCATGCTGGCAAAAAAGTAACCATACAAGGAGCCCACGGCACCTTTATTTACGAATAGCGGATACGTCCGCACCCATTCTTTTTATCTACTTCCAACCCTCCATGCTTCGGATCATCGCACGTGTATTTGCTTGGATAGCCGCAGTCATGCTCATTATTGGACTGGCTACCCTGACCACCGTGGACCGAAGCCCCATCCAGGAGCAGGAAGGCTACCGCAACACGCTAGAACGCTTGGCAAGTAGCACTTGGGAACCCACAACAAGCACCTTTTGGCTTGCCGGCTGGTCTGCTGTCAATGTCACCCCTCCACAGCCCGTGCCGCTCGTGGGCTATTCCCCACGGGGAAACTATGAATTTGTGCAAGACTCCAGCTTTGTGAAGGCACTCAGCCTAAGCAACGGGCAGTCTAGCATTGCTTGGCTCAACTACGAGCTCCTGATCGTCCATCCCCAGCTCGCGCAAAAAGTAAGGGCGGGCATCCAAAACGCAGGCATCCAACTTGATCAGGTGATTTTCACTGCCACGCATACCCACTCGGGCATGGGTGGCTACACTCCGGGCCCACTTGGTGCCTTGGCTTTTGGAGGCTACGAAGAGGAAGTGGTACAGCAGCTGGTGGATGGAAGTGTGCGCGCCCTAAAGGCCGCCCTTGGTAGTCAAGACACAGTCAGCCTGACCTTCAAAAAAACAGCCGCACCGGCTTTTGTAGCCAACCGATTTATCAAAGATGGGGCTATTGATCCTTACGTGCGCCAACTCATTCTCACCAAAAAAGGAGGCAAAAAGGCGGTTTTCCTAACCTACTCCGCCCATGCGACAGCACTGAGCAGCAAATTTATGGGGCTCTCTGGGGATTATCCCAATTACCTGACGGAGCATATGGAGCAAAGGGGCTATGATTTCGCCCTTTATGCTGCCGGTACAGTCGGTAGCCACAAACCCCTCACCGAAGGAAATCGCCCGGAAAACGTACAGGACTATGCCACCAAGCTCGACGCTACCCTAGCGGCAGACAGTCTGACACTTGCTACTTCGGAGACAGCCCTACTTCGCCATGGACGATTGGATATTGAGTTAGGCAGTCCCCAGCTGCGCATTTCCAAGGACCTGAGGCTACGTCCCTGGCTATTCCACTACTTACTTGGCGAGGTGCCTGCCTACCTCGACATTACCCAGGTAGGTTCGGTATTGTTTGTTTCCAGCAGTGGGGAACTTTCGGGTGTTTTTTACGAAGCCTGGGACAAGCTCGCTCAAGAAAAAGGCCTCCAATTGGTAGTCACGGTGTTTAATGGCAGTTATACCGGCTACATTACACCCGATACGCTATACGATGCATCTTACCACGAAGTACGTGAAATGAACTGGTTTGGCCCCGGAAATGGTCATTACTTTGATCGATTGATCCAAGGTGTCATCCAAAAAGTAGATAAGTAAAGGCCCATGTCCTCACGTACTCTTTTTTCTAGTCTTTTTGGATTGCGCTGCCCGAGGTGTCGCATGGGACCGCTATTTCAGACCGGCAAACTCACAAAACCGGGGAGCCTTTTTACGATGCATACGCATTGCCCTTGCTGCCAACTTTCCTTTACACCCGAACCTGGATTCTACTTCGGCGCCATGTTTGTCAGCTACGGGATCAATACCGCACAATTTATCGGCGCTTGGGTAGCCCTATTGCTACTCTATCCGGACTATTCCTTAGCATTACTGTTAAGTATCCTTGTTGCAGTGGTCCTCTTGAGCCTACCCTTCACCTTTCGGCTTAGCCGATCGATTTGGCTGACCTTATTTGTTTCCTACGATCCCAGCTACGCTGAAAAAAAGAACCCTTAAATCAACAGCAGTAACCAAGGAATCCAAAAGGCAAGTTCCATACGCTGCCTCTTCTGTGTAGCTGTCGCTGTGGACTGGAAAAAAGTCAGGTAGTGCACCAGCACCATGAGGAGAAGGATGCAGCAAAAAGGCCGGTAAAAAGAAGGCAACAGAATAAAGGATCCTAGCGCCACAAAGATGGCCAAAAAGGCCAGGCGGCGAATTAGCTGGATTACCCTGCCTGCAGGAAATAGCGTAGCAATTGACGAAAAGCCAAGCTGACGATCCTCCTCCCGGTCCAAGAAAGAGAGCATCAGGAGGTTGAGCAGAGCGAGCAAGAAAAAGAGTGGGACAAGCAGCAGACTAAACCAACCCAGGTCCTCCGATGCTGCCCGCAAAAGAGGCAGCCACAGGCAGCCGATGACATAAAATAGGGCTATGGAAACCTCCTTCATCCACACAGGCCCCATTTTTTGAACCGCCCAGCGGCATCCTCCCATCGAAGCCGCAAGTATCAAGGTGAGCTGCAGCTCTTTGCCCCAGCCAAACCAGGTCCATGCAGACCAACTTCCCCCAATAACCGCCAGACCTATCCCTATGGCAAGCAAACTCTGGTACCGCAAGATAAAGGCCCGTCGTGGGGAAAGGGACCCCTTACTTTTTCTCGCATCTAACAGATGGTCTCCAGTGTAGATTGACCATACAGCAAGGGCAAGTAGCCCATACGCAGGCCAGTCTAAGTGTACATGCAGCAGCTCTTGGAAAAAATAAAGAGTTGCCATGGCACCAATCACGACGTCTAAGGATAGCCAAGAAAGCATGGCCAGGGAAATTGATTGCTGCCTCATGGCTCAAAAATAAGCGCCGCTGAGCACAGTGCCCAAGACTTGGTGATATTTGCGGAAGATTTTCTACTTTGGGGAAAATAAACGCCCATGAAAACCTTCCTATTCCTTTTATCCCTCCTTCTTTTTCCGCTATTCAGCATCGCGCAAGAGCCCATCAAAATAGCCTTTGTAGGCAATAGCATTACCCAAGGGCCTGGAAGGGAAAATCCCGGATCCTTCCCCTTGCAGGTAGGCCAAATCCTCGGCGATGCCTACCAAGTCAAAAATTTTGGTGTAGGGGGGCGTACACTTTTGAAAAAAGGAGACTTCCCCTACTGGAACGAACCCCAGTTTCAACAAGTAAAAGATTTTCGACCAGATGTTGTGCTGATCAAGTTGGGCACCAACGATTCCAAACCCCAAAACTGGGCACATAAGGCCGATTTTGTTCAAGACTACCTAGATCTGATTGCCGAATTTCGAGACCATATGCCCAAGGATGGTAAAGTCTATGTGATGCTGCCTGTGCCAGTTACCCGTGAAAATTTTGGCATCAATCCGGAAATAATGAATAGCGAGCAACGCTTGATGCTCTTTGAAATCATCCAAAAGTCAGGAGCCGAAGTGATTGATTTATATACGCCACTTCAGGACAAACCTGAACTCCTCCCTGATGGTGTCCATCCAAATGCAGAAGGGCTGACTATCATGGCGCGCGTAATTAGTAGACGCATCCGGATGTAAGGGAAAAACCTTCCTTGCCAAAAACAAAAAAACCACAGCCTCTGTTGAAGCTGTGGTTTTTTTTTGGATGCTGTACCGCTTACTTGCCCGATAAGGCATTGGCACCTGCCACGATCTCGAGGATTTCGTTGGTAATGGCAGCCTGTCGTGTACGGTTGTACATCAACTTCAATTCTTTTAGCAGCTCTCCTGCGTTTTCAGTAGCCTTATCCATAGCAGTCATACGTGCACCATGCTCGGAGGCATTGCTTTCCAACACGGCCTTGTAAAACTGAATCTTCAAGGAAGTAGGTACAAGTTCCTCGATGATGTAGCTGCGGGAAGGCTCAAGCAAATAGTCGGTTTCTGCAGTAGTCACTGCTTCCACTTCTTTTGGTGACATGGGCAGAAACTGCTCCACCTTAACCAACTGGGTGGCTACATTTTTGAATTCATTAAATACCAAAAACACTTGGTCGTAGTCACCTGCCAAAAAGCCATTCATGGCAAAGTCAGCTGCTTCTTTCACGGCATCAAAGCTCAACTGCTGGAAAACACCATAGTAGGCATCAACTACCGTAAAGCTGGATTTTTTGTAGTATTCGTAGGCCTTCTTTCCTAGGGGAAGGATAGACACTTCGGCATCCGCAAACTGTGTTTGGATGGCTGCTTGGGTGGCCTTGAGGATGTTGGTATTGAAGGCACCGCAAAGTCCTTTGTCCGAAGTTACTGGGACAAAAAGCACCTTTTTCACCTCGCGCTTGGCCGCAAACACAATGTCGTTATCTCCTTCAGAGGCTGCAGACACGTTGTTCAAAATAGCGGTAAGCTTCTGAGAGTAAGGACGCATCTGAACAATCTTTTCCTGTGCTCTTCGTAGCTTGGCAGCGGAAACCATTTTCATGGCTTTCGTGATCTGCTGCGTCGACATGACCGAGTTTATTCGTTGCTTTACTTCCTTAAGGTTAGCCATCAGAGATTGCTTTGTGCGTATAACAAGCCCTGCCGGCAAGCCGGCAGGGTATTAATAGAATTTACTTCGCGTATTTAGGTGCTAGTTCGGCAGCTGCAGTAGCAAGAATTTTGCCAGCACCATCGATATCACCTTTTAGAATGAGTTGAATTGCCTCTGGATAAGAAGCCTCCAACAAGAGGTAAAACTCCTTTTCAAAAGCTCTAGCTTTTTCAACAGGAACCGAATCCATCAGACCTTTAGTAGATGCATAGATGATGGCAACCTGATTTGCAACAGAAACAGGCGAATACTGTGCTTGCTTCAAAATCTCTTGGTTACGACGACCACGCTCGATTGTACGCTTGGTAGAAGCATCCAGGTCAGAACCGAACTTGGAAAAAGCTTCCAATTCACGGAACTGCGCTTGATCTAGCTTCAAGGTACCCGCTACTTTCTTCATTGATTTGATCTGTGCGTTACCTCCTACTCGAGATACTGAGATACCTACGTTGATCGCTGGACGAATACCAGAGTTGAATAGGTTGGTTTCCAAGAAGATCTGACCATCCGTAATGGAGATCACGTTAGTCGGGATATAAGCGGACACGTCACTCGCCTGTGTTTCGATGATCGGCAATGCGGTCAAGGATCCTCCGCCTTTTACCAAAGGACGGATAGAATCAGGTAGGTCGTTCATCTGCTGCGCAATGGCATCAGACTGGTTAATTTTTGCGGCACGCTCCAATAGTCTGGAGTGTAGGTAGAATACGTCACCAGGGTATGCTTCACGTCCTGGAGGTCTTCTCAAGAGAAGAGACACTTCACGGTAAGCTACTGCTTGCTTAGAAAGGTCATCGTATACCACAAGTGCTGGACGGCCGGTGTCTCTGAAGAATTCACCAATCGCTGCACCTGTAAATGGAGCAAAGAATTGCATCGGCGCTGGCTCAGAAGCTGGTGCCGCTACCACTACCGTGTAAGGAAGTGCACCACCTTTTTCCAAAGCTGCTACTACACCTGCTACCGTGGACGCTTTCTGTCCGATAGCGACATAGATACAGAATACAGGCTCGCCTTTGTCGTAGAATTCACGCTGGTTGAGGATGGCATCAATTACTACCGCAGTTTTACCTGTCTGGCGGTCACCAATTACCAATTCACGCTGACCACGTCCAATTGGGATCATCGCGTCAATAGATTTGATACCTGTTTGAAGAGGCTCTGTTACCGGCTGACGGTAGATAACACCAGGAGCTTTTCTTTCCAAAGGCATTTCGTAAAGGTCTCCAGCGATAGGGCCTTTACCATCGATAGGATTACCTAGGGTGTTGACCACTCGGCCCAACATGCCCTCACCGGCCATGATAGAAGCGATTTTTTTGGTTCGCTTTACGGTATCTCCTTCTTTCACTCCTTTGGAGTCACCAAAAAGTACAGCACCCACATTGTCCTCTTCGAGGTTGAGTACCATGGCCTTTAGGCCGTTGTCAAACTCCAACAATTCACCGGCCTGCGCCTTAGAAAGTCCATAGATACGGGCTACACCGTCCCCTACTTGGAGGACTGTTCCCACTTCTTCTAGTTCGGCTTCGGTTCTGGCACCAGAGAGTTGTTCTCTCAAGATCGCCGAAACTTCATCAGGTCTTACTTCTGCCATGATAGGATACGGTTGAGTATTTGCGTTAAAATTGTTTTTCGTAATGATTTTGAGCAAACTGTACGCGTAGCGCATTGAGCTTGCTGCTGATGGATTCGTCGAGCTGTCGGTCGTTGACGTTAAGCACAAATCCTCCAATCAGTGAAGGGTTAATTTTTTCTTCCAGCTGCACTTCCTTCATGCCGCTGATTTGCTTCACCAGCGTGACAAGCTGGGCACGCTGTCCTTCTGTAAGTGCAGTCGTGGTCATGACAGTAGCCACCTGAATCGATTGGTGTAGGTTGTACTGCGCAACAAATTCTTTGGCCACGTCCAACAGGATATCTTCTCTGTTTTTTCGGGAAACGATTTCAAAGAAGGAAAGTGTCAATGGGCTGGAGCCGGTAGCAAAAAGGGCTTTAAGTACCTTTAGCTTCTTGTCAGAGCTCAATACGGGATTGGCAAGTGCATTGCCTAGATCACGTGAGCCCTGGCCCATGGCAACCAAGTTTTTGAAGTCTGCAAACACCCCTTCCAACTGTCCTTTTTCGATGGACAGGTCCAAAATTGATTTGGCGTATCGGGAGGCAACGCGGTGGTTAGACATGCCGGATTAGTTAAGCTTTAAGTCTTTGATGAATTGGTCGACGAGCTCCACTTGTGCTTTGTCGTCAGACAACTTCTTTCTTAGCAACTTCTCAGTTACCTCCAAGGTCAATAGCGCTACCTGATTTTTGACTTCCGTCAAAGCGGCTTTCTTTTCTGTTTCGATTACAGCCTTGGCCGCTTCAATCAGTTGAGCGCCCTGCTTGGCAGACTCGCTTTTTGCATCTTCAATCATTTTGATAGAAGCATCTTGTGCCTTTTTCAAAATGACATCGCGCTCAAGTCTTGCTTCTTGTAGCAATTTTTCGTTTTCAGCCTTCAGGTTGGCCATCTCATTTCTTGCTTGCTCGGCTGCCTTGAGGGCATCGTCGATGCTTGCTTCACGTTCGGCAAGGCTTGCCAACATAGGCTTCCAAGCAAACTTGATCAATAGAAACAAGAGGGCTAAGAAGCCAATCAATTGCCAGAAAATCAGGCCGGAACTAGGTATAATCAGATCCATGGTAGGTAGGATTAATTTCGTGTTTGTTCAAAAAGGAAGGGATTGGCCTAGCGCCAATCCCATTTCACTTGTTCTTAGAAGGCAACGCCACCTGCGTTCAATGCAATAAGTAGACAAATTACTACTGCAAACAGGGAAACTACCTCGATCAAAGCCGCGATGATAAGCATAGCCGTTTGGATCTTGCCAGCAGCCTCAGGCTGACGAGCAATAGATTCCATAGCCTGGCCACCGATACGACCGATACCAAGACCTGCGCCAATCGCAACAATTCCTGCACCGATACCAGCACCCATTAGTGCAAATCCAGCAGTCAATAAGATAGAAGTTAACATAAACATTGGTTTTATAAATTGAACAAAGAAATTAACATTAATGGTGATCGTCATGGTGATGCTCTGCTACAGCACCACCTATATACATCGCGGAAAATAGGGTAAATACGTAGGCCTGAATCGTGGCCACGAGCAATTCAATCACATTGATGAAAGTCACCATCACAGTAGACAAAACACCAATAGAATAAGATTCGAAGATGAAGACCAAGGCAATGAAGGCCAAAATTACAATGTGACCTGCGGTGATCGCTACAAAGAGTCGCACCATCAAAGCAAAGGGCTTGGTGAATAGACCAATGAATTCTACCACTACAATGATCGGAAGTAAAGCTGCAGGCACCCCTGGGGTTGCAAACACGTGTTTCCAGTAGTCTTTATTTCCATTCACATTGACAATCACGAAGGTGATCATCGCTAGGGTGAAGGTTACTGCAATGTTGCCTGTTAGGTTAGCCGCTCCAGGCATAAGCCCAAGCAAGTTGCCCGTCCAGATAAAAAAGAACAAGGTCAACAGGTAAGGGACAAACTTCATGTGCTTTGGTCCGATGGCCTTAAGCGCAATTTCATCACGAACAAAGATCACGATCGGCTCCACAAAGGAGGCTACTCCTTTAGGCGCTACAGCACCATGCTTTTTATAATGACCTGCCGCAGCAAGAGAGAAATACAGCACAAAAGCAATCACCAAGAATAGCATGGCTACGTTTTTGGTGATGGAAAAATCAATAATGGAACCTTCATCCACACGTCCTAGGTGGTCGTGATCGTCAATGTAAATACCCTCATGAGCAAATTCCTTCCCAAACTTGTGCGTTTCGTGATTTTGAAAGTCGCTGGAAGTAAAGAATTCAAGACCTCTATCAGGCGCATAGGTGATCACTGGAAGTGGAAGTGTAACGTGGGTATGTCCTACGTTAAAAAAATGCCACTCGTGTGAATCCTTGATGTGGTGCATGATGAACCCAGTTGGGTCTTCCTTGCCCGCTTCGCTCTCCGAATCAGCCCCAAAGGCCAGTCCAGAAAAATTCAGTAAAAAGACTGAAAATAAAAGACTTAGTACCAGAAATTTACGCGTCATCTGCTCGTTTTTATTGGGGCTATTTCGAATTCGGGCGCAAGTTAGAAATAAAGTAATAGATATCAAAAATCAGGTAGAACAAAAAAATGATAAAGAAATTGGCGATAAACAGAATAATATTCTCCAAACCAAGCGCAACGAGGATGCCAATAAAGCCCAAAGAGCTCAAGATACGGATGAGCATTCCGAGCAACTTGAGATGGATAAAATATTCTGGAGATTTGGTATACAGCCACTGGGTGACCACGCCCAGTAAGTAGGATAGTCCAGCCACAAACCCAAAGATACTCCAGATCTCTTCGTGGATAGTTTTTGGCAGCAGTTGCTGAAAAACCAGCACCACTATTACCAATACGGTACTGAATAAAAAAAAGGAGGTATGTAGAGATAAGGGTCGTTTCATGGCAGTGGATAAAGGGTCAAAATTACCGGATTTATGACAATAGCGCTAAACATCTTGCTGCATAGACTTCCACAAGGAATAAAATGCCAACCCCACTGAAGCAAAAGAACATAAGAGCAGCCAGACCGGAAACTTCATCTCCGACTGCTGTTGCAGCCACCAGCCTAGCGCAGTGCCTCCACCGATGATCGCACATAGCTGAAACGACAGCCCCATATACTTCACCCAAGTAGGCGATTGGGGGTTTTTAGGTGCTTTCTGAGGAGGAATAACGGCCATTGGCCAAAGATAAGCGATTCATGGTGTAACAATTCCCTTCCCTAACAGAATAATACCTGCGACAAATCGTTCAGTAAGTGCAGTAAAAGCCCTAATTTGGCGTTTTCATTTTACCTTGTTGCATGAGAAAAATAGGAGTCGGAATCGGTTGGGCAGTACTTATTTTGTTGGGAGCCTGTTCTTCCGAGCGAAATACCTTTACCAATCGGGCATTTCACAACATGACGGCTCACTACAACGCCTACTACCTGGCCGACACCAAGATAAAGGCGGTGGAAAATCAAGTGGCAGCAAACTACAAAGAAGACTACACCCAAGTGTTGCCGGTGTTTATTCCAATCGACTCCACAACAATCTCCTCCAATAAACTATCCCTCGATTCGGCACGGGAACTTTCCTCAAAGGCCATTGACTGGCACCGAATCTCCAAATGGGTGGACGACAGCTATTACCTAATCGGCAAGATTGACTACCTCCAAGCACATGTCGATGATTCCAAAAATGCCTTTCGCTACGTCAACAGCCAAAGCAAAGACAAAGACCTTCGCCACCGGGCCTTGATCAGCCTGCTCCAGCTCTACATCGACCAAAAGTCAGTAGACGATGCCAATTTTACCATAGACTACCTATCTAAGGAAACAAACATCAATGCTGACAACACCTTTGCGCTCTACAAAACGCTAGCCTACTACTACGAAACTAAGGGCGATCAAAATGGGATTATCAGCGCCTTGGACCGTGCAGTAGACTATACCAAAGACAAAAAAGAGCGTTCCAGGATCTATTTCATCTTGGCCCAGCACTACCAAAAGGCAGGGATGGACGCCCTTGCTTTTGACTATTACCAAAAATCCTTGGAAGGAAATCCCCCTTACGAGCGTGAATTTTTTGCAACACTCTTTGCCCAAAAAGTTGCAGAGCTCAATGCCTCCAAAGACCTGAAGAAAGTACGAAACTACTACGAAGGGCTCTACGAGGACCCAAAAAACAAGGACTTGAAGGATGTGGTCGTCTACGAGCAGGCACTTTTTGAAGAGAAACAAGGCAACCTTTCCAGCACCAAAAAGCTCCTCCACCAAGCCGCAAAGGAGTCTGGCTCCATCCCGCGCCTCAAGGGCTATATCTACCAAAAACTCGCAGAACTGAACCTCCAAGGACCCAAAGACTACCGTGCCGCCAAGTACTACCTCGACAGCGCCCTCACCTTCATCAAGGCGGAAGATCCGGTGAGCATTGCCTTGACGGAACAAAAACTTACCCTAGACACCTACGTTTTTCACCTCGAACGTGTGGAAAAAACAGATAGCTTATTGCAGCTAGCCTCACTGAGCATAGAAGAACAAACTCTCCGTGCACAGGACTTCTTAGCGAAAGAAACCAAGCGCCTTGCCGAGGCCGCAAGCAAAGCTTCCCCCGAAAAGTCCAGTTCCATCTTTGACAATTTGCTTGCCTTTGGTGACAAGAGCAGTGGCTCCAACTTCTACTTTGACAACAGCAGCGCCATGCAGCAAGGCGCCCTAGATTTTGTACGCACCTGGGGCAACCGACCCCTACAGGACAATTGGAGAAGGAAGGCAGCGGTATTCCAATCGGCCTCACAAGCTTCCGAAGCACGCAGTGGTTCAGACTCCACTGCAGTTGGAACCGCACAAGACAGCCTGGGCCTACCTTCCCTAGAAAGCCTGCTCGCCGCCATTCCCTCCAGCCCTGAGCAACGGCAGGACGCAGCAAATGCGCTGGAGGACTCCTATTTTGAATTAGGGAAAGTGCTCTTTTTTGACCTCAAAGAAACCGAGCAAAGTGGTAAGTACTTAGAAAAATTGATCATCAACTACCCCAAAACAATCAAAAAACCCGAAGCCTACTACTTGCTCTACTTGGGGCAAAAGGAACTTCAAGGAAATCCAGCCCTCTATGTAAACTACCTTAACGTAGAATTCCCTGAGTCGCCCTACACCTTCTCTGTCAATAATCCAGAGGCGAGTACCGGCAACCTTGCATACCTGGAATCTTCCAAGGGCTATGAGGAAGCCTATAATGCCTACTATGCGGGTGAATATACTCAGGCAAGAGCATTGGTCTTTGCCACACTGGAAAAGTACCCCCTCACACGAAATACAGAAAAGCTCTTGCTCCTCAACGCCATGTTGTCAGGCAAGCTAGAATATAAGTACGCCTTCCAGTTGAAGCTTCAAGAATTTATCAAAACCGCCCAAGACCCCGAGCTCATCACTTTGGCCAAAGCCATGCTTCAACCTCTATTGAGTCAAGAAGAGCTGGATAGCAACAAAAACGGCACAATACCTGTTTCTGAACCAGTAACAAGCCCAGTCGTAGAAGCAGAAAAAGTAGCTGCCACAGAATTGCCAGAAAGTCCTTACAAGGCCATGGATGACCAAACCCATATCATTGTGGTGGCCTTGAATCCCTCCGAAGTAGAAACGGCCAAAAATTTGCTAGGAGATTTAGAAGCTTTTCACACGCAAGCTTTCGGTAACGCCCGACTGCGGACAGGAAACATGAACATGAGCCAACAACTTTCCATTTACATCATTAGCCCCTTTTCGAATACAGAGAAGGCGATGACCTATTTGACTACCTTCAAGGAGCAATTTACCTCTGTTGGCTTGAGCGATGAAGCCAAATCCCGTACCTTCTTTATTTCGATAGAGAACTTTCAAGTATTGAACAGAACAAAAAATATCGACGAGTACCTTACCTTCTTTACCTCTACCTACCGCTAAACGATGCCTACTTCTGATCCATTTACCCGAGAAAATTGGGCCGCTAAAACGATTAAATACCTATGGATGACCTTTTTGGGTGGTCTTGTATTTTTTATTCTTTTCGTTTGGCTGGTGAGCATCAACTTCCTTGGACTTTTCGGTACGCTACCTGATTTTAAAGCCCTAGAAAATCCAGACAGTGAGCTTGCTTCGGAACTGTATGCCGCAGATGGTGTGCTTCTTGGGACATATGCTAGGGAAAACAGAAGTCCCGTTACCTATGCTGACCTATCCCCTGACTTGGTTAATGCACTAATTGCTACTGAGGACGAACGATTTGAAGACCACTCTGGTATCGACTTACAAGCCATGCTTCGCGTATTTGTCAAATCCATTCTCCTAGGCCAAGATGCAGGAGGCGGATCGACACTAAGCCAACAAACTGCCAAAAACCTATTCAAAACACGTACAGATGCCAGCTCAGGGTTTCTAAGTTCTGTACCAGGGCTTCGCATGCTTATCATCAAAACCAAGGAATGGATCGTAGCTACACAATTGGAACGTGCATATACCAAAAATGAGATCCTCACCCTCTACTTGGATACTTCTACCTATGGATCCAATGCTTTTGGAATCAAAACTGCGGCAAAAACCTTTTTTAATAAACTACCTAAGGACTTAAGCATTCAAGAATCTGCAGTTTTGGTGGGCTTATTCAAAGCCCCCTCCTATTACAGCCCTGTTTTTAACCCTGAAAACTCACTCAGAAGAAGAAATACGGTGCTTTCTCAAATGGTAAAGAATGAATTCCTAACCGAAACTGAATACGATTCTATTTCTCAACTTCCTATAGTCCTAGACTACCAAGTTCAAAACCAAAATCAAGGCCTTGCCACCTACTTTAGAGAAACCGTAAAAGCGGACCTCATCAAATGGACCAAAGAAAATCTAAAAGCTGACGGTTCGGCCTATGACCTCTTTGGGGACGGCTTAAAAATATACGTGACCATCGACTCCCGTATGCAGCGCTATGCAGAAGAGGCAATGAAGGAACACATGAAAGAGCTCCAAAAAACTTTTTATAGGGAGATGGGGACCAGAGATCCTTGGATCAATGAAAGTCTTCAGGTCATCCCAAATTTTATAGAAAATGCAGTGAAGCGAACAGAAGCTTACCGCTTGCTAAAGCAACGTTATGGAACTAATACGGACTCCATCAATCTGAAACTAAACGAAAAAAAGCGGATGAAAATTTTCTCCTGGGAAGGAGAACGAGATACCCTCATGAGTACGATGGATTCAATGAGGCACTACAAGAAATTCCTTCGCATGGGCATGATGAGTATGGATCCATCTACTGGGCACATCAAGGCTTGGGTGGGAGGAATAGACCATAAGTATTTCAAATTTGACCAAGTAAAACAAGGAAAAAGACAGCCTGGCTCTACGTTCAAGCCTTTTGTCTATGCTGCAGCCATCGAAAATGGCTACAGCCCATGCTATACCGTAGTTGATCAGCCGGTTGAAGTCAACATTCCTGGACAACGTCCTTGGAGCCCAGCAAATGCCGATGGTAAGTTTTCAAACCAATCCATGACCATCCGGCAAGCCATGGCACAATCGGTCAACTCAGTAACTGCCTACATGATGAAAAAGCTTAGCCCGCTCATCGTCATTGAAACCGCCAAACGACTTGGTATTACGAGTGAGCTAGAGGAAGTGCCGTCTCTTGCCTTAGGCGTAAACGATGTCTCCATCTTCGAGATGGTAGGTGCCTTTGGCACCTTCGTCAACAAGGGGGAACATATCACTCCCTATTATATCGATAGAATAGAGGATAAAAATGGGAATGTCATCCAGCAGTTTACCCCCAAGAAAAAGCCTGCCATGAGTGAGGAACATGCCTACTTAATGACCTACATGCTCCGAGGAGGATTTGAAGAATCATCAGGCACAAGCCAGGGGGTTCCTAGTTCCCTTAGAGATGGAGGAAATGAGCTAGGTGGAAAAACAGGTACTACCCAAAACGGCTCGGATGGATGGTATATGGGCATTAGTAAAGATTTGGTTTCTGGAGTTTGGGTAGGTGGCGACGATCGTGCCATACACTTTAGAAGCTGGGCCTCTGGGCAAGGAGCAAAAACAGCCCGCCCCATCTGGGTAAAATACATGTCCAAAGTTTATGGTGATCCAAAGTTGGGCTACACCAAAGGCCCCTTCCCAAGACCCGAACGACCGCTAAGCATCGAAG
>JBIIFN010000077.1:0-11091 GCA_044237325.1 Algoriphagus sp. | reverse complement strand
CCATTGCGATAAATACGAGTTTGATAGTCAGCAAAATGCTGGATTTGATTACGATGCTACAAAGAATGATTTCTAAAATAGCTTCTTAACTACTGAAAAACAGCCCGCCTATTGGGCTGTTTTTTTTAATTTAGTCCCATGCTCTCCTCCTCCTTTCTTCCGGAAGATCACCTCAGCCTACCCGACCACCCGGGGGTATACAAGTACTTCAATGCCGATAAAGAATTGATTTATGTAGGCAAGGCGAAGAGTCTAAAGAAGCGCGTGAGTAGCTACTTCAATAAAAATACAGGCGTCAACCTAAAAACAAGGCGCATGGTCAAGGAGATCACGCAGATCGAGATCATCCTCGTCGACTCTGAATTGGATGCGCTCCTATTGGAAAACAACCTGATCAAAAAATCTCAACCTAGGTACAATATCCTGCTTCGAGACGACAAGACCTACCCCTACTTGCTGCTCACCAAGGAGAATTTCCCCCGGCTATTTCCCACCCGAAATCACCTACCTCGTCGGGGCACCTATTTTGGCCCTTTTGCAAGCGTCAAGGCAATGAATACCGTCCTAGATCTATTGCGGGAACTATTTACCATACGAACCTGCAGCCTGGACCTCTCCTACCTAAAAATCAAGGAAGACAAATACAAAGTTTGCCTAGAATACCATGTAGGCAACTGCCAAGGGCCCTGTGTGGGCAAGCAAGTGGAGTCGGACTACCTTGCCGACATCGAACAAGCAAAGCATATCTTGAAAGGTAACCTCGGCGTGGCCAAAACCTACTTCAAGCAACGCATGCAAGCGCATGCCGAAAACTTGGCCTTTGAGCAAGCCCAGCGGGCAAAAAATAGATTAGAGCTCCTAGAAAAATACCAGGCTAAATCCCTAATCACCAACCCGAGCATTTCCAACCTGGATGTCTGTACGCTCGTCTCGGACGAAAAAAACGCCTATGTAAACTACATGCGCGTCAAAAATGGCTCCCTAATCACCTCAAAAAACGTAGAACTCAAAAAACGACTAGACGAATCAGAGGAGGAACTCTTGGTAACTGCCTTAGTTCGCCTACAAGACCAATTTCAAAGTGATGCAGACGAGATTTTGGTGAATATCGAACTAGAACCCATCGAAGGTTTGAATACAACCTTACCTAAGATTGGCGACAAGCGAAAGCTCATCGAATTATCGTTAAAAAATGCGCTGTACTACAAAAAAGAAAAAGCGCTGCTTCTCGGCCTAAACCAGGACAAAAAAGACAGGGTCATCAAACAGCTCCAGCGTGACCTTAGCTTACAGGAAATTCCTGACCACATCGAATGCTTTGACAACTCCAACATCCAAGGAACCAATCCCGTGGCCAGCATGGTTTGCTTTTTGAACGGAAAGCCTGCAGTAAAGGAGTACCGACATTACCATGTCAAGACCGTGGAGGGGCCCAATGACTTTGCCAGCATGAAAGAGATTGTGGGCCGTCGCTACAAGCGATTACTCGAGGAGGAAAAGCCCCTTCCGAAGTTGGTGGTCATCGACGGAGGCAAAGGCCAACTATCCTCAGCCATTGAGGCATTGGTGGAGCTGGGAATTTATGGCAAAATGCCTATCATCGGCATCGCCAAAAGGTTAGAAGAAATCTACTTTCCGGGTGATTCTTACCCGATACATATCGACAAAAAGTCTGAAAGCTTGATGCTACTTCAGCGCATTCGAGACGAAGCCCACCGCTTTGCAATCACTTTTCACCGAAACGTTCGTAGCAAAAATGCATTTGGCACCCAGCTCACCGACATAGACGGCATCGGCGAGGGTACTGCACAAAAACTACTGATGCAGTTCAAATCGGTACGGAAAATGAAGGAGGCGACAGAGGAGCAACTTAGCGCTACCATAGGGGCCACCAAGGCAAAAATCTTGGTGGAATGGATTGAAAAAAATAAAGCCTCGAACTAATTCGAGGCTTTTTTATTTACCACTCCCAAACGGAGTTTTCAAATTCTAAGAGCTTGTACTCAAAAGCCAAGGCGTCTAAGTAGGCTTGCATCTTTTCACGACCCTGTGGCGTATTTTTGTTAATCAAATCAATGACTAATGCCTCGCTATCATTGGTGTAGCGGGTTACAACCGACCTAAACAACCGTGATTCAAAAGCTTCATCATAGGTCAAGCTTTTGGAGATATTTTGAAAATTGAGCCAACGCGCATCGGGATGCGTTTTGAAGTAATTTACAAAGTCCTTGTAGCGAATGAAGCCGATGGTCTTTTGAACGCCTACGTTTGTGTTAGGGTCGGCGTTAGTTTCAGGAGGCATCACCAATTGAATATGTTTGATGTCAAACTTAAACTGTGAGTGCTGACGGTCAAAAACGAAGTCTTCTTTAAAATCTAAGAAAAACAGCTGGTTCACAAAGACCGAATCCCCGTTATCAGTTAACCAAAAAGCGGATTCAAAGTCAGCGATGGATAGCGGCTTCGAGAAATTTTCATCCGCAAATACTTCCAGTGAATTTTCCTTTACGCCTTTGTACAGGTGATTGATGATTCCATTTTCTTTAGACCTTCCAGAACCATAAAGCGGCATGTTGTACTTTTCTCTAAGATCGATTCTTCTCCAAACAGAGATTTGATACATTTTGTCGTCCTCACGGATACGCTTTGCTGAATACACCGTATCCATCGCATACTGCCTTACGCCTAAGCTAGAAGGATTGACAGAAGTAGCTACCTGGGCTACTGCAAATTGACCTAGGACAAGAAATAGAGAAAGGATGGAGTATCTCAAAAATAAGTTCATAGCTAATTAATTTTGGTCGTACAAGTACTCATTACTTAACGCGTACAGTAATCACACCACGAAATTCCATCGGAATTTTTTCACCTCTAAAGTTGGTACGCGTGACTTGACTGATTCGCACGACGATGATGTCTCCAGAAGCAGCACCGCTAAGAAGACCTCTCATTCCGGCGCCAATAGCCACAGGGGCACCACGCGGTACGTCATTTCGAACAAGCGTGATTTCTCCTCCAGAAACTGCATAGTTGGCGTCTCGTGCCATTGTGCGAGCAAAGGTAGGGTCTGACTTAGCAGCGATTTTTATCCCACTCAATACGTTGATGTTATGCGCTTGACTGATGTCTAGTTCGGAACCGTTGGCTCCTTGAATGCTAATTGTCGGATTAGGTACAGGTTTGATGTCAAACGTCTCGTCACCCACCTTATTACCTCCACTGCTTACGCCAATGGTTACTTTACCGCTCGCCTTTGGAATGATGGTTACTTGACCCGGCTTCGCACCATTGATCTTATCACCATTGGTAACAGTAAATTCGGGCGCATAGGTATTTCCTAGTGCTGGAACATCAATACTCAAGTCGTTGGCACAACCAGCATACAACTGCTGTACTACTTCAGAGGTAATCTTGATCACCGGCTGAGCAACAAAGTACTCGTATTCAATAGGCAATGCTTTATCCTCACCACCAACATTGGTAATGATCTCCCCTCGAAGCACTTTCTTGGCTAGACCTCTGTCGTCATAGCTTCCTGCAGGTGTAGCTGTAAACTCGATTTTTCCAAATCCTTTCTCATCCACAGGTACGCTACGGCCATCTAAAGTCATCGTAGGTGTAGAAGAGGAGGAAGAGGAGGCGATAAACATCGTTCCTTCAAACTTGGTACCCGCAGCTACAATATTTGAAATAGCGGAAATCTTGGCTTCAGTAATGTCTGCTTTGAAGTAGAAAGAACCAATGGTATTGGCCATCGTCGTCAAAGACTCACTTTCAATATTCAATACTTCGTTTTGAAACTGAGACAAAATAGCAATAACAGCCCCTACAGGTGACTTAATAAAATTGATCGCCACAAAGCTTTTGCCTCTTGCTTCCATGTCGTTGGCAAAAATCTCAATTTCAGCAGCGTCTCTTGCAATGGGTCTGAACTTGAGATCAGAAATACCCACTCCCTTCAAAACTCCTTCTATTGTCTTCGGGTAATCGTTGAGCTTCTTTTTTAATTCTTCTCCCTTTCCCTGGTTAGCAAATAGGTTACCAGGTACTTCGGTATTTTTGAGAGAGCCTGATACATAATTGCCTTCTGCATTCTTTACATTGGCCTCTTCAATCAATTGTACCTTAAGCCCCTCCAAATAGTCATAAATCTCTTTAGTTGCAGCGCGTATTTTTTTCGCAGCAGCTACCTTAGGAAGATCTTTTACGTTATTTCCCTGCTGAGCAATGGTGTATTCGATTGAACCCACCATAGACTCATTCTTTAGTACGTAATTTTTTGACGTGCGCTCTATTCCATCATTAAGAAGGACGAACTTCTGAAGGATCTGATTGGATACCTGGAGGGCCAAAAGGGCCGTCAATACCAGGTACATCATCCCGATCATCCGTTGTCTAGGTGTTTCTTTACCTCCTGCCATAGTTGTCTATTTAGTTATAGATCGTGAGATAAATTACCCTCTGATGGCAGTTAGCATGCCTCCGTAAATCTTGCTTAGCGCACTTACATTTTGATTCAACTTCACCATTTCTTCTTTGAAGGCCTGGGTTTCATTACCCACTTCAGTGAAGCTGGTCATGGCGTTAGACATGTTTTTGTAGAAATCAGCACGTGCCTTTTTCTGCTCAGCACTATCCTGAAGCTCCAGCTCATACACTGCATTTAAAGAAGCCAAATTTTTGGTTACTGCCTGGATTTGAGCTTGGTACGCCTGCGAATCTTGAGCCGCTGAAGACATGGCCACCAAAGCAGTGGCAGTTTGTGCGTAGGAATCGTTCATGCTTGCCAAGGACATAGACGCAGCCTTCACATTTGTAGCATATTCTGTAGTAGCCACTGCAGCATCCGAAAGCGTGCCCATCTTTTCTGCTGAAGTAGCCAAATTTTGCATGCCTTTACCGAGACTTTCGATCAATTCAGGTCCGATTTTGGCCTTCAATAGCATTTCATCCAATTGTGCAGCTACTGGTTCGGCAGATCCAGCCACTGCTCTTCTTACTGGCGGCTTAGCTGCCCCCTCTTCATCCAACTCTGGATATACCCTACTCCAATCCACTTCTTTGGGACTTGGTTCGAAGGAAGAAAGGAAAAAGATAATTGCCTCTGTAGTCAAGCCGATACCAATCATCCAGTTGGCTCCTGGAAAATCCAAGATTTTGAACATTGCGCCAAGAATTACAACTGCTGCACCGATGCCGTAGATTTTTGGCATCACCTTAGAGAAAAAGAAATTACTGTTACTTGCCATGAGAACTAAATTTGGGTGGGGTGTAAAATAGTTTTAGGGTGAAGGGTAATTACCTTCTCATTCGTTTATTCAATTTGGCATCCATCGAGGCGGATCGTCCAATAAAGGTCATCACGGTACGGAATCCAATATGTGCTTGAGCAACATCTTGGTACTCAAATGTTCTAGTTGATGTTTCTAAATAGTGACCTATATCTTTCCAACTACCTCCACGTACAATTTTACGTGGCTCATTTGGATCATTATACACAGGGTCTAGATCCCAAGTATCTGCTCTGGAGGTAACTTTATAGGAATCCATAACCCATTCAGCCACGTTACCCGACATATTATATAGACCAAAGCCATTGGGTGCAAATACATCCACTGGGGCGGTGTAGGTAAAGCCATCGTCGATGTAATTGCCTCTACCAGGCTTAAAGTTGGCCATTAGGCAACCTCTTTTGTTTTTCAAGTAAGGACCTCCCCAAGGGTATTTGGCGATTTCTTTACCCCCTTTGGCAGCATATTCCCATTCAGCTTCGGTAGGAAGTCGGAAGGCCGGAAGGTCAAACTCAATATCATCGTTGGCACGAAGGTGATAAGACCTCCATTCACAGTATTTTTCGGCTTGATCGTAAGAAACGCCTACTACTGGATAAGAATCAAAAGCAGGGTGGTCGAAATAAAACTCCATCAATGGATCTCCATAATGGTAGGAAAAGCTCTTTGTCCAAACCGTCGTATCTGGTTTCAAATCGTTGAGCGTGAATGTTGGCGCTGCTTTCAACGTGGTAGGTGTGCCAGTACCAAGCTGACCTGACTTCACTGCTTCTAAAAACTGTCTGTATTTATTATTGGACACTTCATACTTGTCCATAAAAAATTCAGAAATCGTGATCTGCTTATTCAAAGAAGCTTGTGTGTAGGCGATATCCTCATCGGATTGCCCCATCCAGAAGGTACCTGCTTTGATGGGCACCATGTCTACCGGGAGATTTTGTTTCCAACGGATTCGCTTGGCAACACCCGTTACTTCACCTTTTCTATTGGCCTTGTCGCTGGCCATCCCTTTCTTATTGAAGAGCCCACAACTTGGGAGAAGAGTAATCAATACCAAGCTAAGCGCGAGGGAAAGAAAAGGAACTTTTATTCTGTTGTACATAAATGACATTTTTATCTTATCATCAATTTTTTGGCCAAACTTTACCAATTTAAGAAAATGACTTCGAAAGTTAGGTTAATTTGAGTCAATAAAGCAACTTTTAGGCACTTAAAACCTTTAACTATTCAAATAGGCACTTCACTTTTTAGCCAATTAAAACCAAAAAGTTTTAATTAAAA
This sequence comes from Algoriphagus sp., assembly GCA_044237325.1. Classification (GTDB taxonomy): domain Bacteria; phylum Bacteroidota; class Bacteroidia; order Cytophagales; family Cyclobacteriaceae; genus Algoriphagus. The sequence goes on along the minus strand of JBIIFN010000077.1, from coordinate 4,519 downwards.
TCTGAATCTAGGTGTTCGTTGAATCACCCGATTGACAGACTTCTGGACATCCGACCACGCGTACCGAAGCAGTATCTCGTGGGAAGTTGGCGCCTTAGCTTCGAGCCCTCCCACTACCAAATCAAAGGCATATCCAAGCTTTAAACTATTGTCTTTCAGCAGACTATACCCAAGGAGCAGCGATACAGACTCCTCTCCGCGATAGGCCACACCTGCAGTAATCCTATCCTGGATAGTTGCTATAACGCTAGCATCGTAGGATAAAGTATTGCCGCCTACAGATTTTAATAAAATACTTGGCTCAATTCGCAACTGCCCAATGGGGCGAAGTCGGTAGCCTAGAAGCAAATAGTTGTGCATTTGAAGGCGGTTGGCATAGTTGCCATCCCCAAAATCAAAGGAGGGCTGATTGAGGTGCCTGGCACTCAGCCCTGCATAAAACCCTCCTCGATCCAATACTACGCCCGCACCAAAGTCCAACGCCAGTTGACTTTCAGTACCCGACTGTGGTAACCCCGGCTCGGGGTTGATGAGCACAAGCTCTTCATAGTTCAGCGAACTGGAAGACATGCCCACATAACCACCGAAACTAAGCTGGGTGCGTTTGATTTTTTTATGGTAACTGCCCTGTAGGTTGATCTCTAAGTTGGAAGCAGCGCCGATTTGGTCGTTGACTACGGTCAAGCCGTATCCGATATTTTTAGATTTGAGCCTACCCTGTGCCGTGATCAGCTGGGTCGTAGGAGCGCCACCCGTTCCCAGGCTTGTGGTGTAACCTTGCCATTGGGAGCGATGGAGTGCAGAAAAATGAACACCTAATTCCTTTCCTGCAAAGGCAGGATTGAAAAATGACCTGGCATGCATGTACTGCGTAAACTGCGGGTCTTGCTGAGCAAATGTTGCCCCAGAAGTAAAAAGCAAGCAGACAAAGCCTACCGCTTTTAAAAAATTACCTAAAGTGCTTTTTCTGTTCATACCGCTGTGGAGCCCCCAATTGTAAGCTGGTTTAGAAAGTTAAACTGAAAAACCACAGAAAATGATTCTTAGAATTACAAATTGTTGGCTTTTTTGATGAATAATTCCAAAGCCCCCGTCATGCTTGGCGCATTTGGAAGGGGTGCCTCAATATCCAAAATAAGGCCCATGTCTCGGACAGCTTGTGCGGTGGTAGGTCCAAAAGCAGCAATTCGGGTTTTTTCCTGAACAAAATCAGGGAAGTTTTGCTTTAGCGACTTGATTCCTGAAGGGCTAAAAAACGCCAATATATCGTACTTCACATCGGCCAAGTCAGACAAATCTGCCGCCACGGTATGGTAGATGATTGCCTCAGTAAAAGCAATGCCATTCTTTTCCATATAGCCCGGGATATCCTCTTTGCGAATGTCCGAACAAGGGAAAAGGTATTTTTCACCTTTGTGCTTTTTGAAATAGTCAAATAAGTCTTCTGCCGTCTTCAAGCCAACAAAAAGCTTACGCTTCCGGATGACGATATATTTCTGAAGGTAGTGGGCTGTTTGATCCGAAATACAGAAGTATTTCATCTCAGCAGGCATCTCGATCTTGAAGTCCTTGCAGATAGCAAAAAAATGATCAATCGCATTTCTGCTAGTGAAAATAATCGCCGTATGCTTGAGGATGTCTATTTTTTGCTTCCTGAACTCCTTAGGTGGCACAGGTTCCACCTTGATAAACTGACGGAAATCAATCTTCAACTTATATTTTTCTGCAAGCAGTAAATAAGGGGAGTTGGCCTCTGTCGGCTTGGGTTGAGAAACTAGTATGCTTTTAACTGGGGTAAAGCGATCTTTTGGAGCTGCACTCATTCTGGGAGTTCCGTTTAACGTTCAACACATTACTGTGCAAGTACCATGATCCATTTGCATAAAACCAAAAAAGGTACTATTTCAGCAAGGCAAAGGTAAGTAAATAAATGGTATTTCTTAAAATCTAGGCGATTCATCATCAGGACAAAGAGTCCCAGTATCCCAAAAACATATACCCAAAAAAAGCCTTGCATAGCGTAGGTATAGACCATCTTTAAATTATTGAAGTCGTTGATTGCGTAAAAAGCAACTACGACAAGCACTGCGGTAAAGCCAAATGCAATCAACCTCAAGAGGTAGAAAAAATGGGCAAACTCAGATTTCCCTAGATCAAACAAGTAGCTGACCAACTTGATTGCGGAAAATTTCAAGATCGTTAACGCCAATAGCGCAAGAGAGGCAACTAGCCAGAATAAGAGTAAAGAAAACGCGCTTTCTCCCACACCACCCGCAAGCCAATCTGCCCTGAAAAGGAAAATTCCTGTAGTCAGGCTTTGGGCAAGTACCATCGAGATAATCAAGAGAAAAAATAAAACGTCTAGGGAAAACACCTTTTGAAGACCCCCACTTTCTGAAAAATCTTCCGCTTTAATGACGGAAAGCGGCTGCAACAAAATTCCCAATAGGTAGGGATATACCAAACGGTATACGGCAGCTAAAGACAAAATCACAAGGAGCGATAAGCCAATAAAATCTTTGAGCGGCTGCGCCATAAAACGCTTTTGTTTAGCAAATTCTTCACCTGCCAACAGCTTTTCTTCCTCCGAACCCCGGTCTTTGGCCACTTTGGTGACATTTAAAGCAAAATCACCCGTACTTATTTTGTCAGTAACGACAGTTACCAAAACTGTGTCTTTTCCAAAATCCTTAGCCAGGATTTTTGCCGGTATGAAAAAGGTCGTGTCTACTGCGATCAAGCCCCAAAGCCTCCCGTCCATAAACAACGTGGAATTGCCAGGCACCTCAAATCGGAAAAAGGATTGAGGAAAAGTATGGATTGGAATTTTTAACTCTTTTTGACCCTTTGCACCTAGTAAAGTCTGTTCAATGGAGCTCGTCCAATCTCCAGCATAGTTTTCCAACACCTGCGCCGTCCCCAAAAAAGGAGTGCAAAAAAGGAAGAAGATAAATACTAATCGTGCCATTGACCTGAATTACTGCAGTACTACTCTCCAAAAACAGCTAGCCCCTTACCGCGGGAGAATGCTTGTTTATAAAGACGCTAGTGATGCCGAAAGTACAAAACTCAACAATCCACCGACAGCCTCCAAATGAATTTTGTCTTCATGCCATAAATTTCGAATTCAAAAATCTACAGCACCCCGTCAGCCTAGAGGGCTGAAGAAGTTGAGCTCCCACAAAAGAAACGAATAGCCTATATTTACCACTTAGCTCCTTCCTATGGCCGGCCTTTACATCCACATCCCGTTTTGCAAACAAGCCTGCCACTACTGTGACTTTCACTTTTCGACTAGCCTAAAGCAACTTCCATCCCTAGTCAAATGCCTGCAGGCAGAACTTGAACTCCGAAAAGGCTACCTGAACGGAGCGCCCGTAGAAACCATCTACCTGGGCGGAGGCACCCCTTCCCTGGTTCCCATTCCACAGTTAGAAAAGCTAATGGATCAGGTGTTTTCCCTTTTCCCCGGCAAAAAAACGGAAGTGACCCTCGAGGCAAATCCCGATGACCTCCAGCCAGCCCGGCTTTCAGCCTGGAAATCCCTGGGCATCGACCGACTTAGCTTGGGAATACAAAGCTTTCAAGAAGAAATTTTACGGGCCTACAACCGAGCGCATAGCGCTGAAGAGGCAAAAAAAGCCATTCATTTGGCTAGATCAGCAGGATTTCAAAAATTCTCCATTGACCTCATTTATGGTTACCCACATCCCAACCACTCCCTCTGGAAAAAGGACCTTGACGAAGCCCTAAATCTAGATCCAGGCCATCTTTCGGCCTACGCACTTACGATAGAACCCAAAACTGCGCTGGGCAACTGGGCTAGCAAAGGAAAATTTCAGCCGGCAGAGGAGGAATTTGTCGCCCAACAATTTGAATGGCTGCTGGAGCGGAGTGAGCAAGCTGGCTACAGGCCCTACGAAATATCCAATTTTAGCAAACCAGGGCAAGAGGCCCTCCACAACTGCAACTATTGGAAAGGTGTACCCTACCTAGGCATTGGCCCGAGCGCACATTCCTTTGATGGAAGCAGCAGGGGGTACAATCCCTCCTCCAATCCAGGCTTTATCAAGGCACTAATGGCCAAGCAGCTCCCCTTAATCACAGAGGACCTTGAAAAAGAAGACCAGGTAAATGAAGAAATCCTTACGCGCCTTCGAACCACCTGGGGATTGGATACCACAAGCCTCGCTCAACGCCACGCGGTGGACCTACTACGTGTGAAGGAGGATGCCATCAAAAAATTAGTCGGGCTAGAACTACTGCAGGCCGATGGTAAAATCCTATCTTTAACCCGCAAGGGGTTATTGCTTGCAGACAGCATCGCCGCAGAACTTTTCCTCGATTCCCATGACCTATAATTCCAACTTTGGTAGAAAAAAGGATGTTGCCCCCTTGGAAGATGCTTTCAAAGACCTACTTAAAGCCTACCGCCTCGAGGACACCTACCAAGAAAAGTTGCTACTCTCCTCTTGGCCTGAGCTAATGGGAAAAACCATCGCAGACCGTACTACCAACC
>JBIIFN010000212.1:0-3462 GCA_044237325.1 Algoriphagus sp. | reverse complement strand
GAGACAAGCCCTTAAATAAGGGGAGGTCAGCCAAGCCTTGCTCGCCATCCGCAAGCAGTCCACCTAGGTAGCCAAAGGCCAAGGCCAAGAAAATGGCTATCGCCGAACCAGGGATTTTGGAGGCAAGTATTTTCTTTGAAAATACATCCGTGGCCCAGGTCAGTAGGCCCACCAAAAGGAAAGCGACCACCAAGCCATTTTTGGCAATTATACCCATTAGCTCTTCCATCTCAGGTGGGACTTACACGTTTGACCAACACTTTAAATACCCAAAAGGCCACTAGAACGGGCAATAGGCCAGCCAATAGGGCCAACAAACCTGAGGAAAGGGCAGATTTTACATTTAAACTCGCTGCCATAGCCACCACAATTGGGATGTAGAGCTTGTTCCAAAACTCCAGTCCAAAGGCAAACTCCCCATTCCAGCCGCCTTGTTTGACCAAATACTCCTTGCTTAGCAGCAAAAATACCATTGCAAATCCAACTCCACCCACATTGGCATCAATGCCCAGTAAGGAGCCCAGTAGGGCGCCACACCACATGCCGAGGAGAAAGGAAAAAGACAAGAGGGCAAGACCTTTGATCATGAAAGGAATAGTTTGGATGTAATTAAGAGAATAGGGTTTTGAGGTCGTTTTTAACAACCTTTCCCATAGCGTTACGAGGGAGCTCGTCCAGCAAAAGGAAGGTACGTGGGGTTTTGTAGGCGGGTAGTAACTCCCTCATCCACTGCGTAAGTGCGGGCACGGTCAGTTCGCTAGTGATCACAATGGCTGCTGCAACTCGCTCGCCCCACTCTGGATCGGAGAGTCCCACCACTGCACAATCGCTGACTTGTGGATGGGTTCGAAGTACTTCTTCGATTTCTAAGGCAGAGATCTTGTAGCCGCCGGACTTGATGATGTCAACAGAGTCACGGCCAAGAATGCGGTAGTATCCTTCTTCCAGCACGGCAATATCCCCCGTTTTAAACCAGCCATCTGCAGTGAAGGACTTGGCTGTTGCTTCGGGCTTGCCCCAGTAGGAATGAAATACCGAGGGACCTTTGACCTGTATTTCTCCAGGACTTGCAGCTGGTACCTGCTGCATTTGCTCATCTACCAGACGCACCTGCACCTGAGGCAAGGGTATGCCTATGTAGCCTGCTCGCCGGTCTCCCTGGTAAGGATTGCTGATGGCCATGCCTATTTCAGTCATGCCGTAGCGCTCCAGTAACGTATGACCAGAAACCTGCTGCCAGGTATCCATCACCGAAACGGGGAGTGCAGCAGATCCAGATACCATGAGGCGAAAGGCACTCATACAGTCAAACAATTCCTTTTTTCTTTGTTCTGAATACGAGTCAATTTCTGCGATCAACTTGAAGTAGATGGTAGGAACCGCCATGAACACATTAATTCTTCCTTCTAAAAATAGATCCAGCACCTGCTTGGCATCAAAGGGATGCAAGAACTGTAGCCTGGCGCCAGCCCAGAGGGCAGAAGAAACGACATTGATGATGCCATGCACGTGGTGTAGGGGAAGGAGGCATAGCGTATGGTCTGCCGAGCTCCATTGCCAAGCCTCTACCAGGGTACCAATTTGTGAGGTAAGGTTGGCATGCGTACTAAGCACGCCCTTGGGTAGGCTGGTGGTGCCTGAAGTGTAGAGTATTAGTGCACCACGAGAAAGATCGATGACCGGTAGCGCTGTATAAGGAAGCGCCTGCGTTATGGTAAGTACGGCTGGAAGTAATGGAATGCCATTTTCCTGTGCATATCCTTCAAGAATGCCTACATGAGGTGCATCTGCCACCAGCAGCGCTGCTTGGGTATCCTCAATCACATAGCGGAGGGAGGGAAGCGGGTAGCTGAGACAAAGCGGAACTGCGATGCCTCCTGCCTTCCAAATCCCCCAGAGGGTGGCCACGTAGTTGAATCCTGGGGAGACCATAAAGGCCACACGGGCTTGGTTTAGGTCCTGTTTTCCGTCGAGCAGCTGCAGGGCCATCTGTGTACTGCTTTCCCAGAGTTCTCCATAGGTAAAGCTGCCATCTGCATCGAAGATGGCTGTGGCAGTGGGCTGTTGAAGGGCTTGGGTGAAAATGGGGAGCATGTGCTATTTTTTTGAAAGATAAAAAAAACAGCTACAAGATGCTGTCCACTCCCATAAAATCCAGTGTGTGTTAAAAACCTCCTTCTGCTTATTTATCAGAGCCGGTTAGGGATTGGTTAGGAGAAAAAATAGGCGCTAGTCGATTTAGCTACCCTGTGCAGCCTGATCCACAAAGAGGAGGGCTGCTGCTTGACTTACCAATCCAGCAGGAATTTCAGTGTTCTGCTGGAGCAATTGCTGAAGCATGTATCCTTTTTCACTACCTGTAACAATCCAAAGTACTTGCCTTGCGCGGTTGAGAAGGGGATAGGTCATTGTCATCCGCAACCTTCCTTGGTAGGGCTGTGCGGTGCAGGTAATGTCAAGGGCATGTTCGGCACAGACTGGATCGCCTGGAATAAGGGATGCCGTATGGCCATCGGTACCTAGGCCCAAGTGAATCAGGTCCAAACATCCATCTCCGGTGACTTCCAGTAAAGTATCTGCATAGTGTTGCGCAGCTTCATCCAAATTCACTTCGTTTACTGGCATAGCATAGACATGTATCTTTGCGGCCATTTCCGTGTCTGCAATCACCTGATTGAGTTGGGTCAGGTTGCGGTCAGCATGACCTTCTGGAGCGATACGTTCGTCCACTTGAAAGAGGTGTACTCGCTCCCAAGGAAGCTGTGCTTGGGCCAAGTGTCGAAGCATTTCCCAAGGGGTACGTCCTCCACTAATGGCCATCGAAAAAATAGCTTTTGATGCTAGGGTAGCCGTGATTTGCTGTGCTAGGTAGGCTGCTGCGGCGATGGCCACGTCTTCTGCCTGCGGGAAGATTTCTGTTTTCATGGCTATTTTTTAGCGACAGTGGGATTGTTCCATCCTCCTGGAGGACAGATCAACTCGTTTACCGATTCCGGACCCCAGGAGCCAGGGGCATAGTCAAAAACGGGGAAGTCGGAATGCAGGTAGTCGTCCACCAACTTCCAAGCTTCTTCCACATAATCTTGCCGTGCAAAATGCGTAGGATCTCCTGCCATGGCATCGGTTAGTACCCGTTCGTAGGCATCCTTTTCGTTGGGAAAAGGAGTTGGATTGCCCTGTACTTCGGACAGCACGGATGTCATGTCTTCGCCTTGGGCCATGATCAGCATGCCAAAAGCAACTGTCACGTCCGGGCTGATGCGAAACCGGATATGGTTGGGCATGGAGGCAATGGACGAATAAGCGGAGGGATGGTGCTTGAAGCGAACGAGAATTTCCGTACAGGTGACTGGTAAGCACTTTCCTGCACGAATATAGAAGGGCACACCTTCCCAACGGGGGGAGTTGATGTGTAGGCGCATGGCGGCGAAGGTTTCTGTTTTCGAACCTTCTTTCACCGCT
>JBIIFN010000065.1:0-12626 GCA_044237325.1 Algoriphagus sp. | reverse complement strand
TGGCTTTGAGGAAGGGCAGCATGACGAATCCAAGGTCCTTACTGCGGATTTGGTGGTAAAAAGCCCTGGCATTGCCCCATCCATTCCTTTGGTGCAGCAGCTCTTGCAACGCAGCATTCCTGTGATTGACGAACTGGAGTTTGCAAGCCGATACAGCAAAGGCAAAGTGATAGCCATTACTGGTACCAATGGAAAAACGACCACTACGCTGCTTACCTACCACCTCCTCAAAGAGGCAGGAGTGGACGTAGGCCTTGCAGGAAATGTAGGCAAGAGTTGGGCAGGACAGCTCCTCGAGAGCGACCATGCCTGGTGGGTAATCGAGGTTTCTAGCTTTCAGATCGACGGTTTTGAGCATTTCAGACCAGCTATCGCCTTGCTTACCAACATTACGCCCGATCACTTGGATCGTTACAACTACCAAATGGACCAATACATCAAGTCCAAGATGGGCTTGTTTAAAAATATGACCTCCGCCGATGCGGTTATAGTCAACCTAGAAGATCCTTTTTCCAAGCAGGGTTTTGCACAAGCGTCGGTACCTGCCGCTTGCTACCGCATTTCTTTGGCGGAAGCACCCGCGCAAGGTGGATATAGCGATGGACAAAAATTGGCCTTCTCCGTAGGTGGCGCACAGCTGGATCTCCCAGTGACTGCATTTTCACTTCAAGGCAAACACAACCTGCTCAATGCACTTGGTGCTGGAGTAGCTGCCTTGCTGGTCGGTGTTACCAAAGCGCAACTAGCTAGTGGTTACGGTAGCTTTCAAAATGCAGCCCATCGCATGGAAGTGGTGCGTACCCTTGATGGAGTGCAGTATGTGAACGATAGCAAAGGCACCAACGTGGAGGCTACCTTTTATGCCCTAGGCAGCTATACCCAGCCAATGGTGTGGATCGCTGGCGGTGTGGACAAAGGCAATGACTATAGCCTATTGACCGAGTTGGTGGATGGCGGTAAGGTGAAGGCCTTGATTTGCTTGGGTGTCGATAACAAGAAATTACGTGCGGCATTTTCAGCGCATATCGCGCAGATTCTAGAAACCCAAGACCTAAGTCAAGCGGTGTCTTGGGCTCAGGAACTGGCAGACGACAACGAGGTAGTTCTCCTGTCTCCAGCCTGTGCGAGCTTTGACTTATTTAAGAACTACGAAGATCGTGGGGATCAGTTTAGAGCAGCCGTTCTGGCATTGTCCAAACGACAGATAGCATGAATCAGCTAAAGACCTGGATAGACGAACATTTCAAAGGTGACCCAATCATTTGGGCCATCGTGATCCTGCTATCTATGTTTAGCATCCTGGTGGTGTATTCGGCCACGGGAACCTTGGTGCATACAGCTAAAAATCCAGATACCGAGCTATACCTTTTCAAGCATTCCAAATTAGTATTCGCTTCCCTCGTAGTCATGTGGCTTGCCCACAAAATCCCCTACAAAAAGTATGCGCTCTATGCGCGGCTGTTTATGTTCCTTTCCATCCCTTTGCTGGCGGTGACCTACCTTTTCGGTTCCAATATCAACGATGCCAACCGCTGGCTGATGATCCCGGTAATTAATCAAGGATTTCAGCCTTCTGATTTGGCCAAGCTTTCCTTGATTGCAGCACTTGCTGCCATGCTTGCCAAGCGTCAGGGCAATATCACGGATTGGAAGGGGACTTTGCTTCCGATCACTATTTCCATTGGGGTGATCTGCGGCTTGATTGGTATGGCTAACATGTCCACGGCGATCTTACTCTTGCTTACCTGCCTATTGATCATGTTTATTGGTCGGGTACCCGCACAGCACTTAGCACTCGTGGTTACGGTAGGCATCATTGGCCTATCCATTGCCATGATGACTGGTCAAAGAAAAGAGACGTTCCTTTCCCGTATCGATACCTTTTTGGATTCAAAAAATGACGACAGCAAGGTTCCTTTTCAGGCCGAGCAGTCTTACATCGCTATTGCCACTGGCGGCATCACTGGAAAAGGACCTGGAAATAGTGAGCAACGCAATACTTTGCCCCACCCATATTCTGACTTTATCTACGCCATCATCCTTGAAGAATACGGGATGGTCGGCGGGGTATCTGTACTCTTCCTTTACCTCGCGCTTCTCTACAGGGGGATGCGCATCGTGGCCAATTCAAACAAAGCATTTGGAGGATTGCTCTCCGCAGGATTGAGTTTTGCCCTCGTCATCCAAGCCCTGGTCAACATGGCCGTGGCTGTTGGACTAGGGCCGATTACAGGTCTTCCACTTCCCTTGCTTAGCATGGGGGGTACTTCCTTGATTTTTACGGGTACTGCACTTGGGATTATCCTGAGTGTGAGCCGTGGCGATCACCAGGAAGAAGCGGTGGCCGCAACAGAAGGAACTAAAGTGGGTAACCGATTAAGAACAGCCTAACGTAAAAAATTATCAAAAACGCAGCAACATATCGAATGCTCATCAGCGGTGGAGGTACCGGGGGACATATCTATCCCGCCCTAGCCATCGCCAATGCCTGGATGGAAAAACATCCTGGCTCTGAGATTCTGTTTGTGGGTGCGGAGGGGAAAATGGAAATGCAAAAGGTACCTGAGGCCGGTTATACCATCAAAGGTCTTCCAGTGGCTGGACTACAGCGAAGCTTCACATTGGCCAACCTAAGCTTTCCCTTCAAACTATGGAAGAGCCTAAAGATGGCGACTACTATTGTCAACGAGTTTAAACCCCAACTGGTGGTAGGAGTAGGTGGCTATGCCAGCGGCCCTGTGCTCTATGCTGCACAATCCAAGGGCATTCCTACCCTGCTGCAGGAGCAAAATTCATATGCTGGGCTGACCAACAAGTTGCTGGCTAAGAAGGCTGCAACCATTTGTGTGGCTTATCCCGAGATGGATCGCTTTTTCCCTAAAGAAAAAATTAAAGTTACCGGCAACCCGGTAAGAAAAGATTTACTCGACCTCTCTGGAAAACGAATGTTGGGCCTACAGAAATTTGGTTTGGACGCTTCACGCAAGACAGTCTTAGTGCTTGGAGGGTCTTTGGGAGCCCGCACGCTCAACCAAGCGATGGTAAAGCACATGGCCGATTTGGAAAAAGCTGGCTACCAGGTCTTATGGCAGAGCGGGAAATTTTACTTCAAAGAAATGGAGGCTGCACTTAAGCAGGCAGGGTTGACGCACATTCACTTGCGCGAGTTTATCCGAGAAATGGACCTCGCCTATGCAGCTGCCGACCTTATCGTATCTCGTGCCGGAGCACTTTCGGTATCTGAACTATGCTTGGTAGGCAAGCCCGTGATTTTTGTGCCTTCCCCTAACGTAGCGGAAGATCACCAAACCAAAAACGCATCGGCCTGTGTGAAGCAAGGGGCAGCAGTTCTCCTTCCCGATGCAGAGGCAGTGGAGCTATTGAAGAAAACCATCGACTCCCTCCTTCAAGACGAAAAGCAAGCCAGCGCCTTGGCGGAAAACATAAAAAAATTGGCAATGCCGAATGCGGCTACTGCGATTGTATCTGAACTCGAAAGAATAATCAAATGACGTTGAAGGGCATACATAGCGTATTTTTCCTTGGCATTGGCGGTATAGGCATGAGTGCCTTGGCACGCTGGTTCCAACAGGAGGGCTATGCGGTGGCCGGATACGACAAGACGCCTTCTCCACTGACAGAAGCGTTGGAAAGTGAGGGCATGCAGATCACTTTTGTAGACGAGATAAGTGCTCTTCCTGCTCGCTTTGTAATTTCTACGGCCGAGGTATTGGTCGTATGGACTCCTGCTATACCTAAAGACAGTGTATTACTCCAATTTTTTCAGGCAGGCTTTCTCCTCAAAAAAAGAGCAGAAGTGCTGGGCATGATCACTAAAGATCAGTATACCATTGCGGTAGCTGGTACTCACGGCAAGACGAGCACGTCCTCGCTTATTGCCCACTTGCTGAAGTCGGCAGGTAAGCCTGTGACTGCATTTTTGGGAGGAATCACACAAAACTACAACAGCAACCTCATCCTTTCTGGCAAATCTGCCGATGCTGTCGTGGTTGTGGAGGCAGACGAGTTTGACCGATCCTTCCTTCAGTTACATCCCAACGAAGCTGTGCTCACCAGTGCCGATCCTGATCATTTGGATATCTACGGAGACGAGCAGACTATCTTGGAAGGCTTCCGACAGTTTCTTGCCTTGGTGGATAAGAAGGGGAAAATCTACCTGCAAAGCCATGCGCTCTACCGTTTGGGAGCTCTGACCTGTGCGGCTACCGACATTCGCGAATATGGACTCCGCTCAGAGGGCATCCATGCAGACAACGTCATCGCCAAGCCAGCTTCCTTCCAGTTTGACTACATCGGTGCCAAGACCCAAATCAAAGGCTTGGAACTACCAATTCCAGGTTTTCACAACGTGGAAAATGCACTTGCAGCCATTGCCATTGCCCTTGATCACGGGTTGAGCGAAGCACAAATCCGTGAGGGCATCAAGTCCTTCCGTGGTGTCAAGCGCCGCTTTGAGATCCATTCTTCCCTAGAAGGAAAAATATTCATCGACGACTATGCGCACCATCCGGAAGAAATCAAAGCTTGCTTGAGTTCGATCCGTGCCATGTTCCCTTCCCGTCGTATGACGGTGATTTTCCAGCCACACCTCTTTTCCCGTACCCGGGATTTTGCGGCTGGATTTTCTGAAAGTCTTTCCCTTGCAGACGAAGTGGTCCTCTTGCCAATTTACCCGGCTAGAGAGCTTCCTATGGAGGGAGTGAGTTCGGACATGCTCCTTTCTGGGATTCATGCTGGCAAAAAGGTCTGCCTCGAAAAGCAGGATGTAGCCAGCTTCTTGGAGGAGTCACAACCTGAAGTGCTGGTGACCTTGGGTGCAGGAGATATAGACCGGTTGGTGCCTGGCATCGCCGTATGGAACCATTCACGACCTAACCCCACGCACGCATGAATAAGGCAAAGGTGAAAAAGGTCCTAGGAATCGTGACGCTCTGCTTGATAGCGGCGGGTTATATTGGTTTTGTGGAAAAGCAGCTCCAAAGCAAAACATTCCAAAAGGTGGAGGTGGACTTGCTCGCGGTGAGTGGGGTCTATTTTGTAGAAGAAAAGGAAATACAAGGCATCCTAGCGCTTTCTTTTCCGGAGGTAAAGGCAGGCCTGCCCCTAGCGGAACTTCCACTCAAGGATATCGAAGATCGGCTACTCGGACATCCCTTTGTGAGAACCGCAGAAGCTTCCGTGGGACAAGATGGGATCATGAAAGTGAGTATTACACAGCACGAGCCTATCGCCCGCATCGCTCGGTCCACAGGTCCCGATGGCTACATCACTAAGGAAGGGGAGCTTATTGCAACCTCACCGACATACACCAGCAGGGTGTTGATTTTGCAGGGCCCCTATATCGGTGCCTTAATGGACCAAGGGAAGTTAAAGGCCATGCCGGAGCTCTTGCCGTTGATTCAGTTCATCACGCAGGACAAATTCTGGAATGCACAAGTGACCGAGTTGGAGATCAATAGCAGAAATGACATTCGGCTCTACCAACAAGTAGGCAGTCAGGTCATCGAATTCGGGGATGCACGCGATGTAGAGAGTAAGTTCAAACGCATCGAGGTGCTCTACAAGGAAATATTACCTAGGAAAGGTTGGAACGCTTATAAGCGGATCAGCGTGAAGTATAAAAATCAAATTGTTTGTGAATAAAGCTTGGATATGGAAAACGACAAACTGATTGTAGGTCTGGACATTGGGACGACCAAAATCTGCGCAATAATTGGGCGCAAAAATGAATTTGGGAAACTAGAAGTGCTCGGTATGGGCAAGGCGGTTTCTGACGGTGTCGAGCGTGGCATTGTGACCAATATTGAAAAAACGGTGCATGCGATCAGCAAGGCAGTGGAAGAATGTGCCAACATGGCTGAGGTGGACATTGCCGAGGTGATTGTCGGCATTGCTGGGCAGCATATCCAGAGCAAGGTCATGCATGGAAGCATCATGCGACAGCCTACGGAAGAAGAAATCACCGTGGAAGACGTGCAGCGGCTCACTGCCGACATGCACAACATCGTGGTTCCGCCGGGGAATAGTATCATTCACGTGATGCCGCAGGACTATACTGTTGACTACGAAGGAGGCATCAAAGATCCCGTAGGTATGTCAGGTACTCGTTTGGAGGCGGATTTCCATATCATCACCGCCCAAACTTCCGCAATCAATAACATCAACAAGTGCGTCAAGCGAGCAAATCTAACTTCCAAGCAGTTGATTCTCGAGCCTTTGGCCAGTTCCCTTTCTGTCTTGAGTGACGAGGAAAAAGAAGCGGGCGTTTGCCTAGTGGATATTGGTGGAGGTACTACAGACATTGCCATTTTCTACGAAAACATCATCCGCCATACCGCCGTGATCCCGCTAGGAGGCAATATCATCACTGCCGACATCAAGGAAGGCTGCATGCTCATGCAAAACCAAGCCGAGCTTTTGAAAACCCGCTTTGGAAAGGCTATTGCTGAAGAAGCCAACCCCAACGAAATCGTGTCCATCCCGGGCCTTAGAAATCGTGCTCCTAAGGAAATCTCTATCCGCAACCTTGCCTCCATCATCCAAGCAAGAATGGAGGAGATTATCGAAATCGTCCAAAACGAAATTATGCAGAGCGGCTACTACAAAAAGCTTGCAGGCGGTATCGTATTGACCGGTGGAGGTTCTCAGATGCAGTTCATCTCCCAACTCTTTGAATACATGACTGGACTAGATACCCGCATCGGATTTCCCAACGAGCACCTTGGCAAATCAGTACTCGAAGAAGTGAAGAGCCCCATGTATGCGACCACTGTCGGTTTGGTGTTGGCAGGATTTAAGTCTCTGGACACTCGCGAGGAGATGTACCAGAAGCGCCAGGCCAATACGGGCGTAAAGCCAAAGCAAATGGAAAAAAGAGAAGTCATTGCCAACAACTTCTTCAAAAATATTGGAGACCGACTGAAGAACATCATCTCGGACGATATTGGAGAGGATACGACCTACCAATAAGCAAGTGACAAGACAATTGAATACAAAACCCAATACTTGAAAAAAAATCTCACCAACCTATATAATGTCAGATAACATGAAAGATTACAGATTTGATCTCCCTAAAAATCAAAAGTCCATCATTAAAGTGATTGGCGTAGGCGGCGGTGGCAGCAATGCTGTCAACCACATGTACGGCCTAGGAATTAAGGACGTAGAGTTTGTCGTGGTCAACACCGATGCACAGGCCCTAAAGTCTAGCCCAGTCCCTTTGAGACTGCAGTTGGGAGCAAATCTGACCGAAGGCCTTGGCGCTGGCGCCAACCCTGAGCAAGGACGATTTGCCGCCCTAGAATCAGAAGAAGAAATTCGCGAGTTGCTTGCCGACAACACCAAAATGGTCTTCATCACTGCTGGTATGGGTGGTGGTACAGGCACAGGCGCTGCACCGGTAGTAGCAAAAATCGCCAAAGACCTCAACATCCTTACTGTAGGGATCGTGACGGCACCTTTCATGTTTGAAGGGAAAAAGAAAATGGCGGTAGCCCAGGCAGGTATTGAGTCGCTTCGCGAAACTTGCGACACGGTATTGGTGATCCTCAACGATAAATTGAGAGAGATCTATGGCAACCTGGCTATTCGTACTGCTTTCAGCAAAGCAGACGATATCTTGAGTACTGCAGCAAGATCCATCGCAGAAATCATCACTATCCACCAAGACGTCAACGTTGACTTTGAAGACGTGAAGACAGTGATGAAAGACGCAGGCGCTGCGGTGATGGGCTCTTCAACCGAAGAAGGTGAAGGTCGTGCCATCCGTGCTGCAGGTGCTGCAATCTCTTCGCCTTTACTCAACAATGTGGACATCAAGGGTGCACAAAAGATATTGCTTTCTATCATGTCTGGTGAAGAAGAAGAACTTTCCATGGACGAGCTAAGCGACATCACGGAGTACATCCAAGAAAAAGCTGGGGACAATGCAGATGTGATCTTCGGTCAGGGCATCGACCCAGAATTGGGTAAGGCCATCCGTGTGACGGTCATTGCCACAGGTTTTGAAATGGACAAACTAGCCACTGGACCAAAATCAGTAGTTGCCGCTGCACCTGTGTCGACCTTTACTGCGCCTGTTCAGGCCGCACCTGCTCCAGCACCTGCGCCTACGGCTCCTGTTGCACCGCAATTGGTGAAGACGGTGATTGATTTGGACTCAGGAAAGTCTGAGCAAGTAAAGGAGGAGCCCCTTGCGGGTGGATCCACGTTTACCTTTACCCTACCCAAAGCAGCTGTAGCTGTGGCAGCGCCAATAGAGGCTGTAGAAAAAGAAGAATTCGTGTTTGCTATCGAGCCTTTGGAAGAAGCACCTGAGGCAGAAGCGCCGGTGATGGAAGAAGAAAAAATCGTGCACGACCTTTTTCAAGAGACTGCTCCTGTCACTGCTAGCGTTGAGGAGATCCAGCAGCCAGTTGCGCCAGCTTTTGCAACTGACTACTACGAGCAGATGAAGCTTAAGGCTATCCAAAGAGCGCACGAGCGTTTTGAGAAACTAAAAGGTGGACGTGCGCTTTCTCCATCTGCTGAGGAACTCAACGAAAAGATGGCTGTGCCCGCTTACCAGCGTAAAAACGTAGTGCTAAACGAGCCACAGCATAGCTCTGAGTCTGCCATCAGCAAGTTTAACCTGAGCGAAGACAACGAGATTTTAGGAAACAATAGATTCCTGCACGACAACGTGGACTAAGTCCTAAAAGTCAAGCAGCATGTCAGCCTGGGTATGTAGTAGTTCTACATACAGCCTGTTGGTGAGCAGGTTATCTGACATATTTTGCTCGATTTTCGCAAGCTTCGGCTTCAGAGCAAGAACATGCATGCCCAGGTAATGGAAGATGTCGGTGAGGTGGCTCATAGCGATGCCACCCCCGCCAATTCCTGAGGAGAGGCCCACAAGGGCGCTCTTCTTATTTAAAAAAGAATTGGGATAGGTCATCCCGTCAATGAAGGTTTTTAAGATGCCCGGAAATGACCCGTTGTATTCCGGCACGATAAATACATACTTGGTGCCTTCCTTCACACGTTCGTGAAAGGCATTGAAAGCAGCATTTTTTCCATTGTTTTCATAAAGTGCCGTGGCAGTGAAATCTGCAGGAAGGTCCGATAGCAACAGAATTTCGGAGGCGGCACCTTTTTCTTTCAAGATGTCTTGGTACATGCCGGCAATCACTGCCGAAACGGAATTTTTGCGGTTGGTACCAACAATAATTTTGATCATGGGGTGAATTTTATCTCCTTACTACACGCAAGTCCCTAGAAAAGTTCTAGGCGACCTTCCAAAATCCTATCTTTGACCTACATAAATTGAATTTTAGATGGACTACAAGCAGCAAGTGGAGCAGGCGTTAGCCTATATTCAAGGGATTCAACCCGAACCCGTAGCTACAGGAATTATTTTGGGGACGGGCCTAGGTGACTTGGCTTCCCAAATTGAGGTGGAGGTAGAAATTCCTTACCAAGACATCCCTCATTTCCCTATTTCTACGGTAGAAAGCCATACAGGTACCTTACTTTTTGGTCGACTAGCTGGAAAAAAAGTACTGGCCATGAAGGGCCGTTTCCACTATTACGAAGGCTATTCCATGAAGGAAGTGACTTTCCCTATTCGCGTCATGCGCTTGCTGGGCGTACAAACCCTCTTGGTATCTAATGCTTCTGGGGGACTGAATCCTGCTCAGGAGGTTGGCGAGGTGATGGTAATTTCTGACCATATCAACTTGTTTCCAGAAAATCCCTTGCGGAGTAAAAATTACGATACTTGGGGGCCTAGATTTCCAGACATGAGTGAGCCTTACTCCCATCGATTGATTGCCCTTGCGGTGGAGATTGCCAAAGAAAAAGGAATCAAGCTACATACGGGTGTATACTGTGGCGTAGAAGGTCCCAACCTGGAGACACCCGCCGAATACGGCTACCTACGTACGCTGGGTGGAGATGCGGTGGGCATGAGTACGGTGCCCGAGGTGCTGGTAGCACGGCACTGTGGCATGGAAGTGTTTGGCTTGTCGGCCATCACGGACTTGGGCGTACCTGGGAAGATCCATCAGGTATCCTTGGACGATGTGCTCGCAGCCGCGGCCAAAGCAGCGCCCCAGATGAGACAAATTCTTGCCGAGCTGCTGCGCAGGATGTAGGCCAGCAGACTATTCCCTAGGTCATTGACACAGGTTTGATTGTTGGTTACCCTGCTAGAACGAGTTCCTTTTATCAGTGGAGCGGCTTTCCCCTTGACTTAGTGTATATTTGATGACTTCATTCAGGAAAGGTGAATTTTCCATGAATGAATACACCTACGACCTGTTTAGGTTTTTTCTTCTCCTAAGGGTGTACTCCATTCTCTAGAGTTCGAATTCATGAATTGTTTACCCGTGCTTCACTTGAGTTTATCTACGCGTACTATGCCCCATGTTTCACCTCTTCCATTCATTCACTTTTTGCTGCAAGCGGGAAGAAAACGAGGAATGCGGGGACTGCTTGTTTTTTGCTGCGCCTGGCTATTTTTTGTTGGAGAAGGAGCTGCGCAAAGTGATTCCCTCACCTTCCATTTTGGAAAGGCAGAAGGTAGCCATCCTAAAAGCTATGTCCTTACTGGCCAAGTGCAGTCCCTCGATGCAGGTGAGGCCCTCCCGGGTGTTGGGCTTCATGTCAATGGGCTATTTTCTGGGGTGGTCACTGATAAGTTTGGGTATTACCTAATCAATCTCCCTCCTGGCGTGCATCGGGTGGTTTTCAGGCATATTTCTCACGCACCACGGATTACCGAAGTACATTTGTTTGACAACGGGGTCATCAACCTCGACCTCTCCGTCAAAAGCTTTGAGCTGGATGGTGTAGTGGTTCTTTCAGACGATCCAGACCGCAATGTACGTAACCCGATTTCGGGTGTGGCCAAGCTCAGTGCCAGGGAATTGAAGGCCATCCCTGCCTTTATGGGGGAGGCGGATATTTTTAAAGGTCTGCAGCTGATGCCTGGCGTATCTTCGGTAGGAGAAGGGACCTCTGGAATTAATGTTCGGGGAGCCAAAACAGACCAAAACTTGATTCTGATGAATGAGGCGGTGGTGCTGAGCTCCAACCATGCGCTGGGCTTTTTGTCGGGATTCAATACCGACGTCACTGAAAACTTTACGCTCTACAAGGGCAATTTACCCGCCAACTATGGAGGTAGAGCAGGTGCAGCTTTGGACATTACCATGCGTCCTGGATCCGACGAGTCCTGGCAAGGGCAAGTTGGCCTAGGTACTTCCAACGGAAAGTTACTGGTTGAAGGGCCTTTGGTGAAGGAAAAGCTAAGTATGCTGGTAGGCATTCGTAAATCCAATGTAAACTGGCTTCTAGACCAAGCACGAGATTTGGATATTCGGTCCAGCCGACTCAGTTTTTACGATGGCTACTTTGGGACCCAGTGGAAAATTGCCCAAGGACACAGCTTGGACCTGAGCACCCTTGTTACCGGGGACACCTTCCAATTTTCCAATCAGTTTGGATTTGACTGGACCAATGCACTAAGCTCCCTCCGGTACCGCGGTGTACTGGGAGAAAAATTTGTTCTTAAAGCGCTACTGGCAGCGGGTAATTTTGACAATACCCTCATTGATCCGGAAGGAATTTCTTCCGCACAGGTGTCCAATGGCATGCGCTACCAGCAAGGCAAGTTAACAGCCACCTGGGCAGACGAAACCCTTTCCTTGACAGCAGGGATGGAGGTCATTCGCTACGAGGGGAAGCCAGAAATCAGGCTTCCTTACGACGAATCCTCAGCGGTACAGGCCGAGAGGGTGGGAAAAGAAAAAGGCCTAGAGGGAGCTGGATTTCTAAACATGGAACTTGAGCTGAGTGAATCCACCAGCCTCATTGCAGGCCTGCGAGTTTCGCGTTATGCCCACCTGGGGCCCGACACGCTGTATCAATACGTACCCGGAGAGCCAAAGACAGTCAATACCACAAATGGCCAACAAGTTTATGGCCGGGGACCTATTCAGACCTATGGGGGTTGGGAACCGCGATTTGCCTTGCGGCAAAACTTGTCTCCCCGCACCTCCCTCAAGTTGAGCTATGCGCGGCTCTTCCAGTATATTCAGTCCATATCCTCCACGGTTGGACCTACACCAATCGATCTATGGCAACTGAGCACGGTCAATATTCCCCCGCAGCGAGCAGATAACTTTTCGCTGGGTGTATTTACCAATTCGGAGGGCAACCGATGGGAATATACCGTGGATGCTTTTTACCGCCTGGGTGAAAATCAAGTCGAATACCGAGATTTTGCCAACCTTTTTCTCAATCCCCAGATGGAGACTGCGCTGGTGTTTGGCAAGGGTAAGGCCTATGGAATGGAGTTTATGATCAAGAAAAATCTAGGCATCCTGACCGGATGGATTGCCTATACCTATTCCAGATCCCTATTTCAATCGGCGAGCCCCTTTGCCGAAGAGCAAATCAATGGAAATGCCTGGACACCGGCCAACTACGACAAGCCGCATGAAGTCAATTTGATTTTGAGTCGCAAGATGTACCCGCGGGGGCTGCTCAACCTGACCCTTAATTACTCCACGGGTCGTCCTGTCTCTGCAGTGACGGCTTCCTACTACCTCAATGGAGGGTTG
>JBIIFN010000211.1:0-3487 GCA_044237325.1 Algoriphagus sp. | reverse complement strand
GGCCAAAAGCGAGCAATACGGCATTCAATCCCGTGGAAAGCGGGCGAAAGGTGAGGTACTTCCAACTGAGTTTGACTAGGTTCATGGGCGCTTCACTTCGATTACCTGTGCTACTTCTGATTTGACACGCTGGTCGTGGGTGACGATGACAAGTGCTGCACCCACAGCGGCAGCAGACTCCTTGAGGAGCTGAATGACCTGCTGGGCACGCTCGTCGTCCAAGCTGGAGGTAGGTTCATCTGCCAGGATCAACTTGGGAGAGTTAACTAGCGCGCGGGCAATGGATACCCGCTGGGCTTCGCCTTCGCTAAGGGTAGTTACCGCAGCCGATGCTTTGTCTGCTAGCCCCAAGTTTTTTAGGAGTTCTGACACAGAAACATCCGTTTTCTTGCTTAAAAATTGCGCCAACACCAGATTTTCCTGCACAGAAAGCGCTGCAATCAGGTGGGGCTTTTGAAATACGATGCCAATAGTTTGCCCTCGAAACAAATCCAATTGGTGCCCCTTGAGTGAGGAAAGTGCAGTTCCGTCGAGGACTATTTCACCAGAACTAGGCGCAAGAAGACCCGCCAAAAGGTGGAGGAAGGTTGTTTTGCCACTGCCCGATTTGCCCAACAGCAGCAATGCCTCTCCTCCTGCCAAGGAAAGTTCCGGAAAAGTAAGTAGCGGTTGACCGGGATACGCAAAAGTCAACGGGGTGGTCTGTAACAACATGGAGGTTAAATCTTCTCGGTACTGTACTCGGAAAGAAGCCTGAGACAGCCTGATTCAAAGGTAGATTTTTCGTGGGAAAATTCAGACACTCGGCCAAAAGGATTCCTTGGGCCATGCCTAACAATTTTTTATGATCTCTCCATTCTTTTGCCAAAGAGGGAAAGACAAGGTACTACGCATGGCGGGGAAAGAATTTCTCCGTTCAAATTCCCGCGAGAATGTTGGGCATTTCTTTTGAAGGAGGGGCAGTTTCTTCTACTTTTGTGCGAAACATTAATCAGCGCATCATGAGTGTACTAGTCAATAAAAATTCTAAAGTAATCGTTCAGGGCTTCACAGGATCTGAAGGCTCTTTTCACGCCCAGCAAATGATCGAGTACGGTACCCAGGTAGTTGGGGGCGTCACTCCAGGCAAAGGCGGAACGCTACACTTGGAAAGACCCGTGTTCAATTCGGTTGAAGAAGCCGTACAGCAAACGGGAGCAGACACGTCCATCATTTTCGTGCCACCTGCTTTTGCTGCTGACGCAATCATGGAAGCTGCAGATGCAGGTATCAAGGTCATCATCGCCATCACAGAAGGTATTCCTGTGGCAGACATGATGCGTGCCAAGCCGTATATGAAAGAAAGAGGCTGCGTTTTGATTGGCCCCAACTGTCCAGGCGTAATTACGCCAGGAGAAGCAAAAGTGGGCATCATGCCAGGCTTTGTATTCAAAGCAGGTAGAATTGGTATCGTATCCAAGTCTGGAACCCTTACCTACGAGGCGGCCGACCAGGTAGCCAAAGCAGGCATGGGTGTATCTACTGCCATCGGTATCGGAGGAGACCCAATCATCGGTACCTCTACCAAGCAAGCGGTGGAACTGTTGATGAACGATCCGGAGACCGACGCTATCATCATGATCGGTGAGATCGGTGGTAACTACGAAGCAGATGCCGCTCGCTGGATCCGCGAAACAGGCAACAAAAAGCCAGTTGTGGGATTCATTGCAGGGCAAACTGCCCCTCCAGGCCGTAGAATGGGTCACGCAGGTGCCATCATCGGCGGTGCAGATGACACAGCAGAAGCTAAAATGAGAATCATGAGAGAAAACGGCATCCTTGTTGCCGAATCTCCAGCTGAAATCGGTGCTACCATGGCCAAGGCGATGGGTGTAACCGCATAAGATTAGACAATATCGGGCCCAAAGCCCTTCAATGCCTCAGAGATTTTCTGAGGCATTTTTTTATCCCCCTCAAAAAGAAGTGTTTTTTCAATATTTTATTTTTTTTGGTTACCGGTAAAACTTCTTTAATTTTTTTATTAAAGTTATCGATTTTATTCCCAAACTTTTTTAGATTTGAATAACCCATCCGCTGTTCCACTTGCTCAAGGGAGACAGATTTATGGGACGTTCTCGTTTTGTCTTTTAACGACTATTCCATGCACGCAAACATCCAGTTTTCCGAAGTAGAAAAGGCTTTTCTAGCCGAGTCCGGTGTCAAAAAAATGACCACCAAGCTCCCCTACCTCTTGGTAGACAACTTCCCCAAGTTGGGATTGCTCACCGCCTGCCGCTTTTTGGAATGGGTAGCTGCAAATCCAGAAGGAGTGGTCAGCTTACCCACCGGCAAGACACCAGAATACTTTATCAAGTGGACGCAGTACCTTCTTGAAAATTGGGATAGCAAAAAAGGCAAGGAGGTGCGGGGAAAATACGGATTAGGCAACACCAACAAACCTAGCCTCAGCGAACTTACCTTTGTACAAATCGATGAGTTTTACCCCATCTCTTCCAAGCAGCACAATAGCTTTTACGATTACGTCAACAAGTTTTACCTCAACGGATTTGGACTCTCTAAAGAAAAGGCCATCCTGATCAATTCAGATGAGATCCGCCTCGCGGAAGGCAAGCACTTTAGCAAGATTTTCCCCGACTTAAAGGTAGACCTAAGCCTACGGTTTCGAGACCCAATTAATGAACTCGAGCAACTGCAGCAAACCTCCATCTACCTCATCGATCAGTGGTGTGGAGACTACGAACAACGCATCCGCGCAAAGGGAGGCATTGGATTTTTCTTAGGTGGCATAGGCCCTGATGGACACATCGCCTTCAACACCCGAGGATCACATCCCTACTCCGTTACCCGCCTCACCGAAACCAACTTTGAAACCCAAGCAGTAGCTGCAGGGGATCTGGGGGGGATCGAAATCTCGGCAAACCGACTCGTCATCACCATCGGCTTAGATACCATTGCCTACAACCCAAATGCAGTGGGAATTGTCATCGCTGCCGGTGAAGCCAAAGCCGGCATTGTCCGAGATTCCTTGGAGTCAGGCCCCAACACCCAGTTCCCAGCTACCATCCTCCAAAAACTAGTTCAAGGTAGATTTTACTTGACCCGAGGGGCAGCCGTCAAACTCACAGACTCCATTGATGCCTATTATTCATCTGGCACTTGGACTTTTGAAAAAACGGAGCGTGCCGTCATTGAACTCTGCAAGAAAAAGAATACCTACGGACACCGACTCAAGCTGGAAGATTTAAAGGCAGATCCCTACTGTAAGCAAATTCCCGACCTTTCTGAGGATACCGTCAACCAGGTGATTCAAAGTATCTCCTCCAAAATCTCCAAAGGGCTCGAACAAGAGAAAAATGAGATACTGCTTCATACTGGACCCCACCACGACGATATTTCCTTGGGAATCTTGCCCCACATCACCAACCAGCTGCATGACCCAAGCAACGAGGCTCACTTTTCGGTGCTTACTTCAGGTTTTACGGCAGTG
>JBIIFN010000210.1:0-3497 GCA_044237325.1 Algoriphagus sp. | reverse complement strand
ACGAGAAAGCCCTGCTCCTCCAAGTGCTTAATGAGCTTGCTTTTGTAGGCTACTCCTGCGTGATCTCCGCCAATGGCTATGCGCTGTTTCATGAATTTAGGAGGATGAGGATTCGTTTCGATCAAATGCAGCTTGCTTCAACGCTCTTTTTTTCTCCAAGTTTTTCGCGATCAAAATACCAAGTTCGTACAAAACCAAAATAGGCATGGCAATCAATAGCTGACTGACAACGTCTGGAGGAGTAATGACCGCTGAAATAATCAAGATCACCACAATCGAATGTCTTCTGTAGGCCTTCAACATCTTGGAAGTAACGATGCCCG
The DNA here is from genome assembly GCA_044237325.1 of Algoriphagus sp. Lineage (GTDB taxonomy): Bacteria > Bacteroidota > Bacteroidia > Cytophagales > Cyclobacteriaceae > Algoriphagus. The sequence continues at coordinate 3,174 of JBIIFN010000210.1, read as the reverse complement.
ACATGGAAAGAAAATAGACTACCACTGGAAGCTGAAACATGATCGCCGAAGCCAGCACCAGCATAGTCAAGGTAGACACATAGGAAGTGATGTCAAATTCATTGGTGATACTAGGATCCACTTGGTAATTGGCCAAGAAGTTGATCGACATCGGTGTAAGAACGTAGTAGCCAAACAACGCACCAAGGAGGAATAAAAAGCTCACAAAGGCAACAGCACCACGAGCCGCACTTTTCTCCACATCATGAAGTCCAGGGCTAATAAAGCGCCATACTTCCCAGAAAACATAGGGAAACGCAGCGATTAGTCCTACAACAATACTGGAAGTCATGTGCATGGAAAACTGTCCTGTCATCTGCCGACTCTGGATGGTAAAGGGAAGATCGTCGATACATAACGCAGGTAATCCTAGCGTACTGGCCAGATCACAGAGGACCCGATAGGTAAAAAAATCTACTTTTGAAGGTCCTAAAATCAAGACACCAAAAACAAAATCTTTGGCTATGAAGGCGGCTACTGTAAATATAAGTACCGCTGCTACTGCGCGGAATAAGTGCCAGCGCAAAGCTTCCAAATGATCCAAAAAGGACATTCCGTCCTGTTCTTCGTCGTTGTATTGATCTAGGGCCACGTTTGGGTAGGGCGGGGTTTAGTACAGGGGAAATTTCACCATCCAAGCATTGACTTCTGACCTGAGCTGCGCAAGTGCGGACTCATCGGCATGCTGCTGCAAAGCGCGGTCAATTAAGTCAACAATTTTTCTCATGTCGTCTTCTTTTAGTCCTCGGGTTGTCACAGCTGCAGTGCCTACACGCATGCCCGAGGTAACAAAAGGCGACTTGGTATCAAAAGGAACCATGTTTTTGTTGATCGTGATGTCCACCTTGCCCAATGTTTCTTCGGCAAGCTTTCCGGTCAAGTCCTTGTTTCTAAGGTCGATGAGCATCAAGTGATTGTCAGTACCTCCAGAAATGATTTGGTAGCCACGGGCCACAAACTCGGCTGCCATCACAGAGGCATTCTGCTTCACCTGCAACACGTACTGCATGTACTCGTCAGATAGCGCCTCTTCAAAAGCGATGGCCTTTGCAGCAATGATGTGCTCCAAAGGACCTCCTTGGGTACCTGGGAAAACACCCATGTCCAAGAGGTTCGACATTTTTTTCAATTCACCTTTTGGTGTCGTGATGCCAAATGGATTGTCAAAATCTTCTCTCATCAAAATCAAGCCTCCACGAGGACCTCTTAGGGTCTTGTGCGTAGTGGTAGTCACGATATGACAATGCTCCAAAGGATCGTTTAGCAATCCTCTGGCAATCAATCCTGATGGATGCGAAATATCCGCAAGCAAGAGCGCATCTACCTCTTCAGCAATCTCACGCAAGCGTGCATAATCCCAATCTCTTGAGTAGGCAGATGCCCCACAAATGATCATTTTTGGCTTTACTGCCAAGGCTTTTTCGGCCACCTTGTTGTAATCAATTACGCCGGTAGCTTCTTCTACGCCGTAAAAATTAGCCTCGTAGTATTTACCTGAAAAGTTGACGGGCGAACCGTGGGTAAGGTGTCCTCCGTGAGCCAAATCAAAGCCCAAGATGGCATCTCCTGGCTTCAAGCAGGCTAGGAATACGGCTGCATTGGCCTGCGCTCCAGAGTGAGGCTGCACGTTGGCCCAAGTGGCACCAAATAATTTTTTTGCTCGATCTATGGCGATTTGCTCGATCTCATCCACCACTTCGCATCCCCCGTAGTAACGCTTCCCCGGTAGACCTTCGGCATACTTGTTCGTCAAAACGCTGCCGGCAGCTTCCATCACTTGCTTGGAGGTGAAATTTTCTGAAGCAATAAGCTCAATGCCTCGCTTTTGTCTGTCCTCTTCTTGGTCAATAAGGTCAAAAATTAGGGAGTCTCTTTTCATACTAGGGGAAGGATAAGTGCAATACAGTCTTTGGGGGTGGTTTCCAAACCATGATCGGTACCGGAACTCAAAAATAGCCCTAAAGTCCTGATTATCCAATCTGAAGCAAGGCTCGTCCAGCACTTAAATTGAAATTTATGGTGCATGCGTAAAAAAGGCGGAAGCTTGCGCTAGTTTCAGTCGAAAAGCAGAACTTTACCAGAACTTCGCTTTCCAAACCATGGACTTTTTGTATCGGCCTGCCTCTTTTTTTTCAAACGACATCTCGTCGATATTGCTGCTACGCCTGCACTATCCTGAAAGCACCTGGGGGGAGCAAATCAGCATTTATGCCCACTTGCAAACGGGAAAGATTCACTACGAAGCGGTGGACTTTTATGGAAACGACTACCTGCTCTATCCAAGTAGCAGTGAAGAGCCCTTGACCTTAGAGGATATGATCTACCTGATCGAAGGGATGCAGGTCAATCAGGACAACCAAGATGGCGCCATGGAATTGGTTTTGGATGGCTTTCCAGAGGTGGAAAGCAGCTGGTATCCCCAGCTAAAAAATTACTTTGCGGAGAAGCGCAAGCAAGTTGGCCTGGATTAAAAATCCAATACCGGAGTCTTGGAAGGACCCACTTCCTGCAAGCGAAACCAGCAGGCATAGGTGTCAAAATCCAAGCAATCGGACAGCGTTAGCCCTTGAAAGTTGATATTTTTAAGTTGGCAACTCGGGAGCCATGTTTTTATGGATGTCTTTTCGGCAGCAGAAAGTTGTATCCACTTTTTGCCATTGAGGAGTATCGGAATTCGTTTTGCCATAGCAGTTCTTTTGGGTTGGAAGTAAAACTAGACTGATAGTCATTTGGTTACAAGATGTTTACATTATCTTTCGGTTAATCCAAGATTAACATCCCCCCAATCCATTAGATGGGAATTTCGATTGCCCTTGTTTGTTTGTTCGTCGGTTTTTTGCTCCAGCGAGCTTCTACATTCCCTTCACAAAAAATCGCTCAACTAGGTACTTCCTACCTTATCTACCTGGTGCTGCCCGCGCTGGCCTTGCTGCACCTACCCCCACTAGTCCTTTCCTGGCAGCTACTTCTCCCCATTTCTGCCGCTTGGCTTACCTTCCTGTTCTCTTGGGGTCTATTTGGATTTCTTGGAAGGAAAAATGGTTGGGAAAAAGGAGTTACAGGTTGCCTGATCCTGGTAGCCGGATTGGCCAACACTTCCTTCCTTGGTTTCCCGATCATTGAAGCATTATATGG
>JBIIFN010000063.1:0-12728 GCA_044237325.1 Algoriphagus sp. | reverse complement strand
ACTGGGCGATCAAAGTGGTAGGAGAAGACTTGGATGTGTTACTTAGCACAGCCGAAGAAATAGAGTCGGCCATCCAAGGAGTCGAAGGAGCAGCAGACATCATCCTTGAAAAGGTGGATGGCCTTCCACAGATGAAAATCGACTACGACCGAGCCAAAATAGCCAAGTATGGACTCAATGTGGAAGCACTCAACCAGGTGGTGACCATGGGCTTTGCGGGGCTCAGTGCAGGAACAGTCTTTGAAGGGGAGAAGCAGTTTGATTTGGTGATCCGCTTTGATAAGCCCTTTCGAAAAGATATCGAACATCTCGAGAATGCAGCTATTCAGCTTCCTAGTGGAGGGAGCATTCCACTTTCAGAACTAGCGACAATCACCTACACCAAGGGCCCCGCCAAAATCTCACGGGACAATACCCAACGGCGCGTGGTAGTGGGTGTCAATGTGCGTAACCGAGACCTTCAGTCCGTGGTGGACGATATCCAGGCGATTGTGAAAACTAAGATTAAAATCCCGGAAGGCTACCGAGTGGAGTATGGGGGTCAGTTTGAAAACTTACAGCAAGCACGCGACCGCTTGCTCATTGCGGTTCCGATTGCGCTGATCTTGATTTTTGTGCTCTTGTATTTTGCTTTTTCTTCGGCGCGGGATGCGTTCATGATCTACACCGCAATTCCCTTTTCAGCCATCGGAGGCATCGCCTTGCTTTGGCTTCGGGACATGCCCTTCAGTATTTCTGCGGGGGTGGGATTTATCGCGCTTTTTGGCATCGCGGTGCTCAACGGTATTGTGATGATTGAACATTTCAAATCCATGGCGGGGAGGTTTACCTCAGTCCGAGAATTGGTGATGGTGGGAGCTGCTGAGCGCTTGCGTCCCGTCCTTCTTACGGCATCTGCTGCGGCATTGGGATTTTTGCCGATGGCGCTCTCTGGTTCTGCCGGTGCGGAAGTACAACGGCCATTGGCTACGGTCGTCGTGGGTGGCTTGATTTCGGCTACACTGTTGACCCTTTTGGTGCTGCCAGTTCTCTATGTCTTATTCAATACGCCAAAAAAGCATTCGATGGAACTACCTAAGAAAGGCGCCGGCCTCCTGCTCTTGTTATTACTATGCCCCATAGCGGCCTCTTGGGCGCAGCAAGCCAGTCCCTTGACCCTGGAGGAGGCGCTTTCCTTGGCGGAAAAGCAAAATCCTGGTTTCCAAGCTGCGCAAAAGCGCTTGGATGCAGCCAAAGCATTGACAGGCACTGCTTGGGCCCTTGATAGAACCGAAATTTACCATGCGCAAGATCAAAACGACATTGCCGAAAATGGGGTCTTCAATGCCGTTTGGGGTTTTCGCCAGCGGTTTGAGTTGCCAAGCGTCTATGCTACCCAGAAGAATTTCCTAACTGCTGGGCAAAGGCAAGAGGAAGCACGGCTACAGCTAGACCTGCGCGCATTAAAGAAAGAAGTTAGTCTCGCCTTTGTGACCGCGCAATATTGGACAGAAACGGAAAAAAATTACCTGTTTCTCGACAGTTTGTATGCGGTGTTTGCGCAAGCGGCTACACGACGACTGGAAACAGGAGAGGCCACGCTACTTGAGAAGCTTACTGCCGCTAGCAAACAAAAGGAAATGTCCCTCCAGAAGTCTGCCGCCCAAAGTGAACGAGCCAATGCTTCGATGCGACTTGCGAGTTTACTCGGCATCGAAGGTGAGGTTAGGGTGTCTGGCAGCCCGGTGGATTTGGGACCTCTACCCGTGGTAGATTCGCGTCCCGGATTGGCCTGGTACGAAGCCAGCAGCAAGCAGGCCTTGTACCAAACCCGTGTGGAGCAGCAGGCACTGTTGCCAGATATCAACCTAAACCTATTCCGTGGCACCAACTTGGCCGCTGGGTCAAAAATTTACCCAGGCTTTGAAGTAGGGGTAGGCATTCCCTTGTTTTTTGGGGCGCAGGCCGCTAGAATTAAAGCTGGCAAAATGGTTCAGCAGCAGCGTGCCTTTGAAGCTACCAACTTTCAGTCGCGCCTAGAAAGTCAGGCACTTGTACTCCAGAACAAAGTAGCGCAGCAGCGTGAAGTACTCCGTTATTTTGAGGAGGAAGGTATTCGCCTAGCGGATCAGTTGAGAGAGCAAGCCCAGCGCTCCTTTGCTGAAGGGGAGATTGATTTTCTCCAATATGTACAACTCATTGAAAATTCCCGCTCCCTAGACATGCAGTTTCTCCAGGCTAAGCGGGATTATTTAGTCTATCAACTCGAACTTATTTACTTGCAACCCTCATGAAATTTTACTCCTTAGTTTTAGCGATTCCCATTTCCGTGCTTTTTTTGGCTACCTCTTGTACCAAAGATGGGCCTGCGGAGGGGATAGAGGTTAGTGAAGCGCCCGAGGAATCGGTAGAAATCCAGCTTACCGAAGAGCAGTTTCGTACGATGAAGATGGTATGGGGCGGCGTGCATACCGGGGAGTTTTCGGAGGAAATTAGTGTGCAGGGCACCGTGCAGATTCCGGTTGAGGGAATGCGAGAGATTGCGGCTTACTTTGGCGGCTATGTGCAGGACCTTAAGCTTATCGAGGGGCAAGCGGTTCGTAAAGGTGAGGTCTTGTTTACGTTAGAAAACCCTGATTTTTTACGTTTGCAGCAAGAGTATTTGGAGATCAGTAGTCAGCTGGCCTTCCTGAAGGCAGAGTCTGACCGACAAAAAACATTAGCCTCCGAACAAATAGCAGCACAGAAAAACTACCTCAAGGCAGCGGCGGATTACAGCGGTGCGTTGGCTAAAGCGCAAAGTTTACGAAAGCAGCTTGCCCTCATTTCGGTGGATGCCGATGCCTTGACGGCAGCAACAATGCGTAGCAAAATCCCTGTTTATTCACCCATCACAGGCTTTGTGGAAGAGGTGCTGGTTGTGCCAGGCCAGTTTCTTGCTCCAGCAGCAAAGGCACTTACGCTGATGAGTCGTGAGCATGTTCACGTGGAGCTGGTCTTGTTTGAGAAAGATGCCAGCAAAGTACACGAGGGGCAGGTGGTTGAGTTTGTCAGCCCTGACCGTCCTGAAGCATACCTCAAGGCAAGCATCAAAGTGGTGGGCAAGTCCATCAACGACAAGCGACAGATCAGCGTGCATGCGGACTTGTTGGACAAAAAAGAGGAAGCTAAACTGACTCCGGGCATGTTTTTGCAAGCAAGGATTCAGCTTGACCCGAGGGAGTCGCTTGCTGTTCCGGAAGAATCCATCATTGAGGTTGGAGACGATCATTACGTGCTGGTGCAAAAGTCCAAGACTGCCACAGGCTTTGTATTGGAAAAAGTTAAGGTGGTTCCTGGGGCAAAGGGCAAGCATTACGTAGCCATTACTCCCGAGCGTCCCCTAGCTGCACAGGCAATTATTTTGGTGAAAGGCGGATTTAACTTACTGTAAATTGGTTGGGTATGATTCCGTTAAAAATAGGTACAGCAACTAATCAGTTCGTTTTTCTTTAGTATGTTGGCTTTTTAATCGGGCTTAGCACTTCTATTCATCATGCACCATCCCTTAGATAATCCCATCTGGTCTGCTTTAAATTCAGGCTCTGCCTGCTTTGCCTATGGTGAAGGAACAGCACGGTTTATCGATCGAAGGATTGGTTTTTTTGCAGGTCTTCCCCTTTACGATGCCAACCACATGGCTAGCTTGTATGCCGAGTTGGATTTTGGGATGCGGGTAATTTTATTCACGCCTGGATTTCTGGATTTGGGCCCCAATTGGAAAGTGCTTAACAACCAGACGTTGCTGCAAATGGTCTTTGAAAAGCCTTTGGTAAATGTTCCTGCAAATTCAAACATCCGGGCACTTACTGCTGTAGATGTACCCGAGATGCTGGCATTGACTCACTTGGCTAAGCCTGGTCCGTTTTTAGCAAATACAATTGATTTTGGAGGCTATTTCGGCTATTTTGAGGAGGGAAAGCTAGTTTCCATGGCAGGAACTCGCTTGGCGGCAGAACCCTATACCGAAGTTAGCGCGGTCTGTACACATCCAGATTTTGTAGGGAGGGGATTAGCGAAATTAGTTTTGCCTTTTGTTTTACAGTTCATTCAGGAAAAAGGCCAAATTCCTTACCTACAGCTTTATCCTGACAACCTACCTGCCTACCGACTTTACCAAACATTGGGTTTTGTAGAGCGAATTAATCTGCGCGTATATTCCTTGGAAAAAGAAAGAGGCTGAAATCATCCGTTTCAAAATAGGGTCTTCGAGAATTCTTTTTTTTCGATAGGCCAATCTTCCTTGAGAACGTGGAGTTGTCAATTCGGTAGTAATGGACAAGTGAAGGGGACTAGAAATGGGTATATTTCATTTTATTTTCATCCGCTAGTTTAGCAGTTGTCAAAAAAAAAAGTGGGGTTCAAGAAAGTTTGGATAGATGCTAAGGATGACGTCTGTTGCCCCGTGTCCGTTATGATATTACCCTTATTAAGCCACTGGTATGCTAGTGGATAAACCGATGCGTTAATCTTAAAATTTCCTCTTTGTACCCTAGAAAAGGATTCTCAAATGAAAATAAAATACCTACTACTCCTAGTTTCTGTTGCCTTTTCCTCGGGCCTTTTTGCGCAAACCAAAACCACAAAAACAGAAAATATTGTCCTCATTACCTTGGATGGGTTGAGGTGGCAAGAATTGTTTCGAGGCGCCGATTCCTTGCTGGTGGACGACACGGGCTTGATTGAACATGCGGGGTCTTTGTTGCCTGATTTTTGGCGTCCAGATCCGGTGAAGCGGAGGGAGCTCCTTTTTCCATTTGTTTGGGAAACAATAGGGTCCCAAGGGCAGCTGTTTGGTAACCGGGTCCACGGCAATAAGGTGGATACCCAAAACAAGCTATGGTTTTCCTACCCCGGGTACAACGAGTTACTCAGTGGATTTGCAGACGATGTGAATATCCGTTCCAACGATAAGTTCAACAACCCAAATACGACTTTTTTGGAGTACTTAAACCGGCTTCCTGCCTTTAAAGACAAGGTCATGGCGTTTGGGAGTTGGGATGTGTTTCCTTTTATCATAAACGAGGGGCGGAGTGGTGTTCCCGTCAATGCTGGCTTTGACCTGGCATTAGGGGAGAACCTAACTGCTATAGAAAAAACCGTTAACCGCCTGCAACAGGAGTTGAGAGGCCCTTGGGCTAATGTGCGTTTGGATCCTTTTACGCACCAGTATGCGTTGGAGGCACTAAAAAACAAGAAGCCGAGGGTGCTCTATATTGCCTATGGAGAAACAGACGACTGGGCACATGATGGCAAATACGACCAGTACCTGTGGTCTGCTAAGCAGACCGATACCTACCTCAAAGAGATATGGGAAACGTTGCAGGCAGATCCTCACTACCGTAACAAAACCACCCTCTTAATCACGGTTGACCACGGCCGAGGCACCAACAAGGAGAGCTGGAAAGGCCATGGGGAAGCAATTCCGGAAGCGGGTCAAGTTTGGATGATGGCCATAGGTCCAGATACAGCGCCGTTAGGTGAGCGAAAAGAGGCAGGGCAATGGTATTCGGCCATGGTACCCCGCACTATTTTCCAGCTCCTGGGTTTGGAATACCCCGATACCAAGGCTGCAGCTTCGGTAAAAGAGCTCTTTCGCTAAGCCAAGGCCTTGCCTATTGACCTCCAAACTAGCAGCACAGAAATAGTGACCTCCAATGAATTTTCTGGAGATTGTGTCCTTCTATCTGTCGCCAATAGCTCGCCCCTTCTTTGAAGATCTTCCTTGCTCAATCGCCCCAGTAGGATTGCTTTTCTTTGACACGCATTAGTTGGAGGGCAAAAAGGCTTCTTTGCGGCCCGATTATTAACGAATCTGCCTGGGCTATCCCTGTTTTTGTTTTTTGTCTAGTAGGAGGAAGTCATTGACTACGATTTCGGTGATGAATTTTTTATCTCCGTTTTTATCCGTGTAACTCCTGTTGGTGAGCCTTCCCTCTACTGCGATTTCTGAGCCTTTGTCAGTGAATTTCGCCAAATTTTCGGCTGCTTTATCCCAAATCACCAAGTTATGCCAGGTGGTTTCTTCTACCCGCTCCCCTTTTTGGTTTTTGTGTACCTCCAACGTTGCGAGGCTTACGTTACCGACCGATTTCCCTGAGTCTAGGTTTTTGAGATCCAATTTGCTGCCCAGATGTCCAATGAGCTGAACTTTGTTTTTTAATGCATTCATGGTTGAAAAAAGTTAAGGTTGAAAAATAAGTTAACCCCGAAAGGAGGGTTGAAAAATTGATGTGGTAAAGATGCGACCACGGGAAACAAAAAGGGTGGTGGTAAGTATTTGTATCCGATTGTAAGCGACTGTAAACGCTTCACTTGTCCTTAATGCTTGAAAATAGGCGCTTGGAGGTGAAGGAAAAGCAGTCTCTTCACTTGTGTACACCAGCTAGAAAAAATAGAGGATGACCTACTTCCCCTGCCGTTTTCCCAACCAATACAACCCCGAGCCAATCCCGATAAAAAGAGCCGTCATCCAAATCGACCGCTCGCTTACCTGAGTCATCAACCACAAGCACGCCGCAATACCCAAGCCGGGAACCAGGTAGCCTCCCCTCAAGATAAATCTGCCCTCCCCACGAAACTGGGGCCGAAGTTTGGGGATGGCGGCGCAACTCATGCCGTATAAAAACAGGCGTGAAAGCACCGTCATTGCGGCCAACACCGTAAACGAACCAAAAGCAGAAAGTAAAAAGGCAGCCAAGCCAAAAAAGACTACCGAATTGGCAGGGGTCAGGTAACGTGGATGCACTTCCCCAAACCAGCGCGGAAGGGACTTTTCTAAGGAAAGGGCATACGTCACGCGAGTGGCCGAAAACATGGAGCTCACCAAATTGGCCAGCACAGAGGCAGCCACGCCTATCATCAACAGGATGGCGCCCGTAGTGCCAAAAAGGCTTGCGGATACATCCAGAAGCGGTGTTTTGGATTGAGCGATATCCGGCACAGCCGCCTGCGACACGAGCTGAATCAGCATGTACAGAACGGCTACCACCGCCAGGCCAAGTAGCAAACCCAAAGGCATGTCGCGCTCGGGACGTTTGGCCTCACCAGCAGGAACTACCGCTCCCTCAAATCCTACAAAGGCATAAATCAACAGCAAAGCCGCCGCGCCTAAGTCCGCCCTTGGTGGAATTGGAGTATCAAACCTGGGAAGTACATCTGAACCCAAAAGGATAAATCCTCCGAGTGGAAGGAGAATGAGCACGGCAAATTTGATGATCGTGAATAGCGTCATGGATCGAATCGATTCCACCGACCCAAGCACATTTATGACACTCAATCCTACACAAATCACAGCCAAAGAAATAATCCTTCCTGTGCCCGTGCCCGCCCCTGCAATGAAATAGGCGATGGAGTCGGTAAGCAAAACTGTATTAGCAGAAAAGGAGATCAACCGAGCCAAGTAGTACAACCAGCCTCCTTGGAATCCTACAAAAGGTCCAAAAGCCAAGGTGCCGTAGCGGATAGGGCCTCCCGTACCGCGGAAATAGCTTCCCAACTCGGCAAAACAAAGAATGATGGGCAAAATCAGCAGCGCACAAAAGGCGTAAACCAACACGCTGTACTCTCCAGCCAAGGCCGCAGCCCCACTAGGAAGCCCAAAAATACCGGCACCGATCAGGCCGTTGACTACCAGCATCCAGATGCCCCACAAGCCTAAACTTCTTGGGAGCTTTTCTTCTGAAGTTGGCGTAGATGCATTGGTTTCGGTCACAAACAAGGGGTTTTATCTTCGAAAAATAACCCAAAACGGGATGATAGAAAAGGAAAGACTTGCCAGAACCTGCTTATTTTTTCCAATCCAGTACTTCCATGGTGCTGACCTCCGGTCCACCGCCCCGATTGGCGGAGCCAGCGTGTACCCAGATTTTCCCATTCAAAAAGACAGTGCCTGTGCCATGCCTGCCTTGGTTGAGCATAGGAAGCTGAGACCAGACCCCCGTGCGTGTGTCAAGCACCTCCACTTCGGCATGTGCGGTTTGTTGAGCGCTACTTTCCCCATTCATGACCACGAGGTAAGGCCCAATCCCCAAGTTCGAATTTCCAGCCCTAGGGCTAGGCAGTTCGGCATCTAGCGTAGACCAAGTCTGGCTAGCAAAGTCAAACACATCGACCTCCTTATGGGTAAGCTCTAGTACCTTACCTATTTTGGCATAGGATGTTCTCCCTCCAGCCAGATAAAGCTTCCCCGAAACTACCGCTGCGCTCACATGGTCTCTTGCTCTAGGGGCATTAGGAAGTGTTTTCCAGGTTCCTGTCTTAGGATCATACTCATCAAACCAGCGAACAAAGCCATCAAAATGACCATCTTGAATTCCGCAGACAAGGTATAGTTTGTTTTTGTGGACCACCACGCCTGCCGAACCCCGTTTTCTATTTTCCGGAAGGGCAGGTCCTTCTCTCCATGTACGGGTTTTGGGATTGAAAATCAGTACCGTAGGTAGGGGAGTTTCGTGCGGATAATTACCCGTCATGGCACCGACAATCCAAACCTCATCTTGGAAGGCAACGGCTTGAAAATGGTGTATTTCTAGGGGTGCATCAGCTACTTTGACCCAAGTATTGCTTTGGATGTCATATTCTTCCACCGGCCTGATTCCTCGGCCACCCAAGGCATACAACTTATCCCCAACAGCGACGAAAGAGCTTTCGTGTCTAGGGCTGGCCGTGCCTGTAGGACTGAGGGTTTTCCAGGATTCTTGGGCCTGGGCGGTAGTCCCAAGTAAAAACAATAGGAATAGGTAGTAGCGCTTCATGGTTAAACGAGTAAACTGAGCTTTAAACTAAGCAAAGGGGATTACAATCCCTAGTTTGGTATTCTTCACTAGCCCGATAAATGCGGGAGGCAAGATTTATTGTACCCTTCTTATTTTCCGAAATCCAAGATGCCACGGATGGCATTGATTTGCCGCATTTCTTCTTTCAAGCCTTGCACATCTTCCTCCGCGATGCGGGCTCGGAAGGCGCTCAGGTTGGCGATATAGCCATCCAAAGCTGCGAGCACGTTTTCTTTGTTTTCAATAAAAATCGGCGCCCACATCTCAGGACTTGACTTGGCTAAGCGTACGGTGGAGGAAAATCCAGAACCGGCCATGTCAAAGATGTTTTTTTCATCTTCCATTTTCTGAAGAACAGTCTTGCCCAGCATGAAGGAAGTCAGGTGGGAGAGGTGGGATACAAAGGCCAGGTGACGGTCGTGCTCCTCCGGATCCATGAAACGAAGCTTGAGGTTGAGGCCATCAAAAAGTGTGTAGGCCTTTTCTTTGAGGTAAAGGTCGGTCTTTTCTAATTCGCAAAGGATCATCACCTTTCTGTCGAGTAGGTCGGCAGAAGCTGCTTTGGGTCCTGAGTATTCTGTACCCGCAATGGGGTGCCCGGCGAGGTATTGCCCGCGCTTGGGATGTGCTGCCACCAAGTCACAAAGCTTGGCCTTGGTGGAGCCTAAGTCGAGCACTAGCGTAGATGGACCAGCTTCCGCCAATGTCTGCAGCAGCAAGTCGCCCAAGCTATCTGCAGGCGTAGCCAAGATGACCAGGTCAGTATCGGGATCTGGACTTGACTTGGCCTCGTCAATGATGCCCAAGCCCAAGGCCTCTTGCAGGTGCTGTGGCTGGGTATCGTGTCCCGTAAGCTGTAACTCAGGGAATTTTTTCTTGGCGCCTAGGGCAAAAGAGCCTCCCAAAAGGCCCAATCCAACGAGGTGTATTTTTTTCATGCTAGGCTAAGGTTTGATGCGGTTGATGGCCTCCAGAATTTTGTATTCCGGTTGGCAGAGCGAAATGCGAACATAGTTTTTCCCCTCCGAACCAAAGATTTGGCCAGGGGTGATGAAGATATTTTTTTCGTAAAGTAGCTCGTCTACAAACTGGTTGGCAGATGTGCCCTCCGGTAGGCGGCACCAGACAAAAAGCCCTGAAGTGTCGGTGTCGTAGTTTAGGCCTAGGCCTTCAGCAAGTTTCCATACGAGTTTTCGTCGGTTGGCATACTGCTCGTTTTGGCTGTCAAACCAGGGTTTTCCCAATGCAAGCGCTGCAATAGCTCCTTTTTGGATCCCCAAAAACATGCCTGAATCCATATTGGACTTGACCCTCAATACCGCACTTACCCAGTCCGCTCGGCCGCAGAGCATACCCACCCGCCAACCAGGGATATTGAAGCTTTTGCTCAGGGAGTTGAGTTCAAGGGCAATGTCTTTTCCGCCAGGAACGGACAAAACACTCAAGGGATGTGCCTGCAAGATATGGCTGTAGGGATTGTCGTGTACAAGTACGATATCGTGTCGCTGCGCAAAAGCAACGAGCTCCCTCAAGATCGCTTCAGAGCCAGGAGCCCCAGTGGGCATCTGGGGGTAGTTGATCCACATCAACTTGACCCGACTCAAATCCCTGTCCTCCAATGCTTCCAAATCGGGTCTTCCTTGACGGCTGAGGTCCATGCGGTAGGGCACCGGAATGGCGCCGAGCAGGCGGGTGACGGAGTTGTAGGTGGGGTAACCTGGATTGGGCAAAAGTACCTCGTCGCCGGGGTTGAGAAAGGCCATGCTCACTTGGAGTACCCCTTCCTTGGAACCCATCAGCGGAAGCACTTCCTTTCTTGGATCTAGGGAGACACCAAACTCGCTTGCATAGTAGGCAGCCATGGAGGTCCGTAATTCCAGGATGCCCTGGTAACTCTGGTAGCCATGTGCTTGCTCATTTTCTGCAGTGCTTTTGAGTGCGTCAATAACGCTACGGTCCGGAGCCAAATCTGGCGAACCTATACCCAGATTGATCACGGGCTTTCCTTCGGCGATCAGCTGCTGCACTTCACTGAGCTTGGCCGAAAAATAGTATTCTTCGATACCGGCAATACTGTCTGCAAATCCCTTCATCCCTTTCTATTGTGGTATTCTCCAATGATTTTCAATTCCCCAAACTCAACACGCATCCGATCCATCGCTTCCCGGTAGGCGGTCAAATCCGCAAAATCGGCGTCAATAAAAAAGGCATAATCCCAAGGTTTATCCAGCAAGGGAATGGATTGGATCTTACTCAGATTGAGCTGCTTTTCTGCGAGCATCGTTAGCAACTTGGCCAATCCTCCCGCTTCATTTTTGATGGTGATTTTAAAGGAAACTTTATTGGGAGGGAGCTGCGTGGAAGGCTTCTCCTTGGTGAGTAGAATAAATCGGGTAAAGTTGTCCTTAACTGTCTGAATGTCTGCAGCCAAAATCTCCAAACCATAGATTCGTGCTGCTACCTCACTTGCAATGGCTGCGGTTCCAGGTAGTTGATCCTCCGCGATTCGCTTGGCCACAGAAGCAGTATCCAGATCCTCTTGAAGTTGGATCTGAGGGTAGTCGGCTAGAAAAGCCTTGCATTGAAGCAAGGCCATGGGATGGGAAGCTACGGTTCGAATGCTTTCGATTTTTTGTCCGGGCAGCGCCAGTAGTTGGTGTGCGATGGGTAGGTATACCTCCTCGCTAATGTACAGGTCGTACCGATCGATCAGGTCGTAATTGGGCAGAATAGCACCTGCGATGGAGTTTTCGATGGCCATCACACCCACATCAGCTACCCCAGAAGCGACCGACTTAGCCACCTGCTCAAAACTGAGAAAAGGCAAGATCTCCGCCTGCGCCCCAAAATTCTGCAGTGCAACTTGGTGGTGGAAGGAGCCAGGAATTCCTTGGATAGCGACGTTCATTGGCTGTTTGATGAAAGGGTTTCTAGGTCAATTCCGACGCTTCCTACCTGTTTCCAAAAGCTAGGGTAGGACTTGTTGACCACTTCGGGATCAGCGATGGTAACGCTTGTCTTGGTGAGCAAAGGCATAAAGGCCATTGCCATGCGGTGGTCATCGTAGGTCTCAATAAGGACGCTGCGCGGCATGGTCACGGAGGGGATCACCTGGAAGGTATGGGGATTGATTCCGCGAAGCTCGGCATTAAACTTTCCCAACTCCTGCTGTAGCGCATGGATCCGGTCGGTTTCCTTTATGCGCAAACTCTCCAACCCTGTGAATAGGGTGTTTTGGCCCAAAATGGCGCAGGTAACTGCTACCGTCTGCGCTAGGTCTGGGCAGTCGCTGAAATCCCAGCTTTTCAACCCAGTTACGGCTTGCTTTTCAAGCAATACCCCTCCCGGTTGGAAGCTGCTTTTGATACCCAGGTGGGACATGATGTCGACAATGGCGGCATCGCCTTGAAGGCTTTTTTCTTTCAGTCCTTCCAGAAAAAGCGAACCGGAATCTGCGCAGGCCAGCAGGCTAAACCAATAGCTAGCCCCAGACCAGTCGCTTTCTACGGCAAATTGGCTTGGGTGGTAGGCTTGATTTGCTACATGGATCTGGTTTCCTTCCCAGAGATACACAATCCCAAACTGGGCCATCAAGTCCAGGGTCATCTGAATATAGGTTCGGCTGCCCACCTTGCCTTCGAGTTCCAGAGTCAACCCAAGGGGAAGAACAGGTGCAATCATCAGCAAGGCAGAAATGTATTGACTGGAGACATCTCCTCGGATACGTATTCGGTCGGTCAACTGCTGAGGAAGGCCGCGTAGGGCGAGGGGAGGGTATCCCTCTACGCCTAAATAATGAATATCGGCACCCAAACTGCGCAAGGCATCCACCAAAATCCCAATGGGACGTTCACACATACGGGGAGTGCCCGTCATGATTTTTTGTTGGTTGGTCGCTGCCGCAAAAGCCGTCAAAAACCGCATGGTTGTCCC
>JBIIFN010000208.1:0-3522 GCA_044237325.1 Algoriphagus sp. | reverse complement strand
ACATTGCAATGGACCATGTTCCAATTAAGATACAACAATAAAGCCAAGCCTTCCTATACCATGCAAAAAAAGGAGGTCCGTCATGAACCAAAAAGTCCGCTCTTGAACTTCTAACCATTAATTCTTCCAAACAATCCCCAAAAAAACCTACGTAGCCCGCTCATTTTTCCTTAACCTTGCATACTAAAAAGAACGGCAGATGCGCGCACCAATAGCTTCGAAAAAACCACAGCTTCTAGAAATCCACGGTCACCAGCGAACAGACCACTACTATTGGATGAACGATCGGGAAAACGAGGAGGTCATCACCCACCTCAATGCCGAAAACGAGTACCTAAAGGAGGTCATGAAGCCCACCGAAGCGCTTCAGCAACAGCTCTTTGACGAGATGAAAGGCCGAATAAAAGAGCAAGATGAAAGCGTCCCTTATTTCAAGTCAGGCTACCACTGGTATACCCGTTACGAAACAGGGATGGAGTACCCCATCTACTGCCGAAAAAAGGGTAGCCTAGATGCGGAAGAGGAAGTGATTTTGGACGTCAACCTCCTGGCCAAAGGCAAATCCTATTTCCAGGTAGGCAACCTCGCCACTACCCCAAACCAAGAACTACTTGCCTTTGCTGCCGACGAAGTAGGAAGAAGAATCTACACCATCCATTTTAAGGTACTGGCCACAGGCCAAATCCTGGAAGAACAGCTTCCAGAGATGACCGGCAACTTTGTTTGGGCGGCAGACCAAAAGAGTCTATTCTATACCAAGCAAGATCCAGAAACACTGCGTGCGTACCAAATCTTCATCCACGTCCTTGGCACCCCTATCGAAGAAGATCAACTTATCTACGAAGAACTTGACGAAGAATTTTCTTGCATGGTGCACAAAACCAAGTCGGAGAAATTTATCCTTATCCATTCAGAAAGCACCATCAGCTCTGAGGTTCGCTTTATCGATGCATCTACCCCCACTGCACCACCCAAGGTCCTTCAGGAGCGCATTCCTCACCTAGAGTACGCGGCCGATCACTACGGAGACCATTTTTATATCCGTACCAACGCAGAAGCGCAAAACTTCAAGCTGGTGAAAACTCCTATCCACGCCACCTCTAAGTCCAATTGGGAAGACGTGATTCCACATCGCCCAGAGATTCTGCTCGAAGACTTTGACTTGTTTTCCAAGTACCTAGTCACACAAGAGCGCTCCAATGGACTGACCCAAATCCACATCCTCCCTTGGGAGGGCAAAGGATATGCCTTGGCTTTTGACGACGAAACTTATACCGCCTACGTGAGTGTCAATCCCGAGTACAACACGGACCTTCTCCGGTATAGCTATAACTCCCTAGTAAGCCCAAGTTCGGTGTACGAATACAACATGGTCACCCGTGAGAAAATACTCCTAAAGCAACAGGAAGTGGTTGGTGGACACGACCCGAGCGATTACCATTCGGAGCGCATCTGGGCTACGGCTGAAGATGGGGTGCAAGTACCTATCTCGCTGGTTTACAAAAAATCTTCCTTCACCAAGGACGGTAAAAACCCCCTCCTCCTCTATGCCTATGGTTCCTATGGCTATAGCATGGATGCTTATTTTTCCACCAATCGGCTCAGCCTATTGCAACGAGGATTTGTATTTGCAATCGCCCACATACGCGGTGGAGAAGACCTCGGCAGGGGCTGGTACGAAGAGGGTAAGCTCTTGAAAAAGAAAAACACCTTCACAGATTTCATTGCCTGTGCCCAGCACTTAATTGCAGCGCACTACAGCAGCCCTAAGCATCTGTATGCCATGGGAGGCAGCGCAGGAGGCCTTTTGATGGGTGCAGTGATCAACATGCGGCCTGACTTATTTCATGGAGCCATTGCCAACGTCCCCTTTGTAGATGTGGTCACCACCATGTTGGATGAAAGCATCCCTTTGACCACTGGGGAGTTTCAAGAATGGGGCAACCCCAAGCAAAAGTCCTTCTACGACTACATGCTCTCCTACTCTCCCTACGACAATGTCATGGCTCAGGCCTACCCAAACCTCCTAGTCACCTCTGGCTTGCACGATTCCCAGGTGCAGTATTGGGAACCTACCAAGTGGGTGGCTAAACTTCGGGAGTTGAAAACTGATACAAACCTGCTGCTGTTGTTTACCAACATGGAAGCGGGACATGGAGGAGCCTCAGGAAGATTTAATCCCCTTAAGGAGCTGGCTTTGGAATATGCCTTTTTGATTCTACTTGAAAGTAGTTCAACTACCTAAGCTAGTCAACCATCCATTACATAAACACTTGCTTTTGCATACCCGTAGATTTAACGGTAGCTTCACCACTTAGGAAGAAGTTGAACCTAAAATTTTCCTAAATTGCACCCAAACCTAACCACCGCTCAATCATGAAAATCGCCTTAATTGCCCACGATGGTAAAAAAGCCGACCTCGTTCATTTTTTGAGTGGTTACCGTGAGGCGCTCATGCGCGCAGATGTTGATCTCGTAGCAACGGGCACAACAGGGGCACATATCAAAAAAGCAGGCTTTCAAGTAGAATGCTTACTTTCTGGTCCCTACGGAGGAGATGCACAAATCGCTGCACTTGCTGCAGAGAAAAAATTGGCTGCCGTGATCTTTTTTAGAGATCCGCTAGACAAGCATCCCCACGAGCCCGATGTCCAAATGCTTATGCGGATATGTGACGTTCACAATATCCCGCTGGCCACCAACCCTGCTTCTGCTGCCCTCATGATTACAGCAATGACACAAACCTATGGAACCTAAACCGATCAAAAAAATTGGTGTACTCACCTCCGGAGGAGATTCTCCGGGAATGAACGCAGCAATCCGCGCTGTAGTTCGCGCGGGATTCTACTACGGAATCGACATGTACGGCATCTACCGTGGCTACGAAGGGATGATCCAAAACGACATCAAAAAACTGGACTCCAAAAATATCACCCATATCTTGGAGCGAGGTGGAACATTTTTGAAATCTGCTCGAAGTGCGGAGTTTAGAACGCCAGAAGGAAGAAAAAAAGCCTTTGATAACCTCCAAAGCCATGGCATCGATGCCCTCGTTGTGATTGGTGGTGATGGATCGCTTACTGGTGCCCACCTCTTTTTCCAGGAGTTTGGTATTCCGGCCATTGGACTTCCTGGCACGATTGACAACGACCTTTCAGGTACTGACCTGACCATCGGCTTCGATACCGCTTGCAATACTGCCATCGAGGCAATTGACAAGATCCGAGATACGGCTACCTCTCATGACCGCCTGTTTTTTGTGGAAGTTATGGGCCGAGATGCAGGATTTATCGCCATCAATGCCGGTATCGGCAGTGCTGCTGCAGCTATCTTGATTCCCGAGCGCAAAACTCCCATTGAAACAATTGCAGATAAGCTCAAGACACGAACCAAGGCCAAGAAATCTTCCAACATCGTCATTGTGGCTGAGGGCGGAAAAAGTGGCTCTGCACAAGAAATCGCTGATAAAGTCAAAATCCTCCTTCCCTACTACGACATCAAGGTAACCATCTTGGGTCACTT
>JBIIFN010000207.1:0-3525 GCA_044237325.1 Algoriphagus sp. | reverse complement strand
ACTTCTTTGCGCACGTGCAAGGAGATAAAGTAGAGCTGATAGGTCCTACCCAAACACCGGATCGGGCACGTCAGGAAACAGCCAAGCTACTCGGTATTCCCCCTGAAAATGTCAGCGTAGAAATTACTCGCTTGGGAGGAGGATTTGGTAGAAGACTTCGTGCCGATTATGTAGTGGAAGCCGTAGAAGTTTCAAGGGCCATCAATGCACCCGTAAAAGTGACGTGGAGTAGAGAAGACGAACTTACCGGTGGTGCCTATCGCCCAGCCGTTCGCTACCGATTTGAAGCTGCACTGGATGCCAATGGCACCATGACAGGCTACAAGCTCAAGGGGGTAGGCATGAACGCCGGTAACACTACCCGAGAGACTAACTTCCCTTCTGGAGCGGTTGACAACCTGCTTATCGAATCAGTGGAACATGCTTCAACCATCACAACAAATGCTTGGAGAGCACCCATCACCAATTTCCTAGCCTACGCTGAGCAAAGTTTCTTGGATGAGGTAGCCTTAGCTGCTGGAAAAGATCCAGTTGCCTTTCGTTTGGAATTGCTCAATCGGGCCAAAACCAATCCTGTAGGGGAACTTGGTTACGATGTAGATCGCATGATTGGAGTAGTCAAAATGGCGGCTGAAAAATCCAATTGGGGTAAAAATCCGAGCCTAAAGCAAGGTTTCAGCGTCTATTTTTCCCATAAATCTTACGTGGCGCAAGTAGCAGATATCGAGATGCAAGGTGGAGCACCTACCCTGAAGAAAATCACTGCAGTGACGGATTGCGGCTTGGTCGTGAATCCTACCGGAGCCAATCATCAAGTTCGTGGTGGTATCGTGGACGGTATGGGACATGCGATGTACACCAACCTTACTTTCGAAGGGGGAGTGCCTAAGCAGCGAAACTTTGATAGTTACCGTTTGATTCGTTTGAAGGAAGTTCCAGAAATCGAAACCCACTTTGTCGATTCTGGATTTGATCCTACTGGTTTGGGTGAGCCTGCACTACCACCAACAGGAGGAGCCATAGCCAATGCGATATTTGCAGCAACGGGTAGAAGGCTACGCAGTCAGCCCTTCATCGAGCAAAAGGAGTTTTCAGATATAAAGCTCCAAATCAAAAGAGCCTAAGGTTCACAAACAAAAAAGCCACTGAATGTATCCAGTGGCTTTTTTTAGTTTATATCCGATTAGGAAAGTTTGGTAGCCTCCTCACGAAGGAGCGGATAGTCATCGGCTTTACAAGAAGCAATGAACTCAGCAATGGCAGGATTCATGGAAGTACCCTTGGAAAGCAATACAGAAAGCGCTACTAAGGCTGCTGTTCGAGTGCCTGTTTTCTTTGCTGCTGTTGCGAATAAAGGTTCCAAGTCGGCATAAGGCAAGTTTTCAGCATGGCTACGCAATTCCTGCAGCGCGTCCTCCAACTTGTCTCCAGAAAGATTGGTTAGCTTTTTCCCGATGGATTGAATCTCGTTCAAAGCGCTTCGCTGTCCCGATGCTTGTGGATTGGATGGCTTAGGTGCTGGTGCAACTACTACTTCGGCAGATTGCTTGGTCCAAGTATCTTTAAGGCCTACTGTTTTATTAAATACCAGCTGACCGGGCTTTGTGTCAGGATCCAAAGTAAAGTAGCCCAAGCGTTGAAACTGGTAACTTTGATTCATTCCTGCCTGTCCAAGATAGGGTTCTAGGTAGGCCTTTTTGATTACTGTCAACGAATTGGGATTGATAAACTCCATGAAGTTCTTATCCTCATGTCCATCAGGTGATTCGTCCAAGAAGAGTCGGTCGTACTCACGAACTTCCGCTTCAAAGGCATGAGCTACAGAAACCCAATGTAGGGTTCCCTTAACTTTTCGTTGGCTAGCTTCCGTTCCTGAACCCGAACGAGAATCAGCGTCGTAAGTACAGTGAATTTCAAGTACATTACCTTCACTGTCCTTTACAACTTCTTCTGCCTTGATGATGAAGGCGCTTTTCAAGCGAACCTCATGACCAAGGGATAGACGGAAGAAATTTTTGCCTCCTTCTTCCTTAAAATCTTCGCGTTCAATATAGAGTTCACCGGAGAAAGGAACCTCGTGCGTACCCGATTGCGGATCCTCTGGATTGTTTTCCATCTGCAAGAGGTCCACGTGCCCCTTGGGATAGTTGGTGATGATCACTTTGATGGGATTCAATACGGCCATCACCCGGGTAGCACTTTGGTTGAGGTCTTCCCGTAAGCAAAACTCCAGTAGACCAACTTCGGTCACGTTGTCACGCTTAGAAATACCTGCCAAATCACTGAATTTACGGATAGAACCTGGAGTATAACCCCTTCGTCTCAAGCCCGATATCGTCGGCATGCGGGGGTCATCCCAACCGGTTACCACCTTATTTTGTACCAGCTCCAGTAATTTGCGTTTGCTCATCACCGTAAAGCTGAGGTTGCGTCGGGCAAATTCCCGCTGCTTGGGGCGCAAACGGCTTGGGTCAATGATTTGATCCAAGTACCAGTCGTACAACTCACGGTGAGCCTTAAATTCAAGCGTACAAAGGGAATGAGACACTTGCTCTATATAGTCCGACTCGCCATGCGCCCAATCGTACATAGGATAGATGCACCAGCTATCACCTGTGCGGTGGTGGTGTGCATGGATGATCCGGTACAAAATAGGATCCCGCATGTGCATGTTGGGGGAGGACATGTCGATCTTGGCACGTAGGAGGTAGGTTCCAGGAGCAAATTCTCCCTTTTTCATTCGGTCAAACAAGTCCAAGTTTTCTGCTACCGGCCGATCTCGGAAGGGGCTAGCGGTACCAGGGCTCGTAGGCGTTCCTTTTTGCGCAGCGATCTGCTCAGAACTTTGCTGATCTACATAGGCCTTGCCCTGCACGATCAGTTGCACTGCCCAATCGTAGAGCTGCTGGAAATAATCAGAAGAATAGCACTCGTTGGCCCAGTTAAATCCCAACCAGGCGATATCACGCTTGATGGCGTCGACATATTCTTGCTCTTCTTTGGCAGGGTTGGTATCGTCAAATCGAAGGTTGACGGGAGCATTGTATTTTTCACCCAACCCAAAATTCAAGCAGATGGATGCCGCATGGCCGATGTGTAGGTAGCCATTGGGCTCCGGTGGAAAGCGGAAACAAAGTTTTTCTTTCGGAAAGCCCTGCGTCAAGTCCTCTTCAATGAGGTGCTCGATAAAATTCAGCGATTCAGTGGGTTGGTTCATGGTCGTGTTATCGGATTCAAAAATACGGCAAATGCTAGGAATTACAACTCAAAAGCTTGCCTACTCGGTTGGTAAGTAAACAGAAGGCTTAGATATCATCGATGTGGCGGGATGGTACAAATTCCGTACGTAGGAGAAGTGTCTTTTTGATCACATCGAGAGAAAATTCCAAGGTCATCTTAGTCTCCTGCTGCTGGTTGATATCCAAGCAGGCATTGAAGTGAACCAAGGTATAGGCCACCTGGAGTGTACCACTACAGCTATCCTTAGATGAATTGCATCCCAGTAGGCGAACCTGTTCCACCACT
>JBIIFN010000206.1:0-3529 GCA_044237325.1 Algoriphagus sp. | reverse complement strand
GATTTCCAAATCGCAGAACCTGCTCCTCCACTGGATACCGTCCAAGGGAGCCTTCTGTGTTCCCATGAAGTGGCATACAGGACACGTGGATTGTTCATATCCATCGAGAGCGATGAAATCCCTGTGCTATCGTTGATGTACAGTACTTTCTTCCAAGTGGCTCCACCATCGGTGGATTTAAATACGCCACGGTCGTTGTTTGGGCCGTGCACGGTTCCTTGTCCCGCCACGTATACCAGGTCAGGGTTTGACGGATGTATCGCGATGTCTGAAATATGGCGGGTCTTTTCCAAGCCTATGTTCTTCCATGTCTTTCCTGCATCGGTGGATTTGTACACCCCATTTCCATAACTCGTCATGACGCCGCGAACTGCATGTTCACCTGATCCGACATACACGACATTGGGGTCAGATTCAGATACGGCAATATCTCCGATGGATCCAACAGTGAAAAACCCATCCGAAATGTTCTCCCAATTGATTCCACCATCTTCTGTGGTCCACAAACCACCTCCCGTATAACCGGCATAAAATTTCTGGTCATTTCCTATCACCCCTGAAACAGCATTGGCCCTACCACCACGGAAGGGTCCGATGTTTCTCCATTTGAGATTGCTAAAAAGTGAATCTGGGGATGGTTTAACTGGAACTTTAGGTTCTGCTTTTTTCTTTTGTGCGGTGGCTACCAAAGAACTGATGCAGAGCATCATGATTAGAAAGTATTTCATAATTTTTTGATTGAGAGATCAATTTACAAAAGAAATGGTTGTTTGAAAGCAAGGCCTGAAAACAGGTATAATTTGAAAAAAATGAATAATCCATTAACATAAAATTACACCTTAGGCTAATCCGTTAGCTGTATTGCCTCTTATTGTGATGGATTTATGCCCAGTGTACTTGCATCGCTAAGGTTTTTTAGGACTAGATTCTTCCAAAGCATGCAACACCTTTCCAAAAATGGGAGCTACCGCTCCACCTGCCCATGCCCCAGAATAATTAGCAGCTAGGTAGAGATCTAGCTTGGGAATGTAGAGGACTTGCGTTCCCCAAAATCCCGAATGGCAGTAGGCATCCATTCCATTCACTTGCACTCGGTACATTCCCATTTGGTAATCCATTTTGGCCTTGATGGGATAGGTTACCGGCTCTAACATGAGGTTCAAGGTTTCCGGATTCTCAAAGACCTTGCCTTGAAAAAGGGCTTGGAAAAAGTTGACTAGCTCAGTAGTGTTCGAAAGAATTCCTCCTCCTCCATAGTAATCGATCGTCGGGCTGAAGTCATAGGTATCTTTTCCCTGAAAGTATTGGTGGATGCGGAGTTGATCCGTTTGGGGGTCCATTCGTTCAAAATCTGTTCGTTGGAGACCCAATTTTTCCAGTCCCAACAGTTCTTTAATGCCCCCATCTAAGGACTTCCCGGTGTAGGTTTCAATAAGTTCCCCCAAAATCACATAGCCCATATCCGAATAGCTAAATTGATCGCCTGGAGGACCGATCGGCTCCCCTTTCTCAACCCCCAGTTGTAGTTGGGCAGTTCGAGTCCACTCGTAGTCGGGAGTAGCGAATACCTTACCGAAGAATTCAGGGGCATTGGTATGGTCAAAAAATCCTGCCGAATGCCTCAAAATTTGCTGGATCGTGATCTTTTCCAAGTCATAGTCTTGTGCCAGAATTGCGGCATGAGCAGGGGACAGATGCTTTGAAATTGGATCTTCCAGGCGGAGCACTTTTTTCTCCATCAGCCGAAGGATGGCTGCGGCAACGTAGGTTTTGGTGACGCTAGCAATCCGGAAGGTTTGGGTTACCTGCAAGGAATCCCCCAGGCTCCGGTCGTTGATCCCGGCTGCACCCGACCAAGATAACTTCCCATCTCCCGACTCGATGGTAAATAGGAGGCCTGGATTGCTGGAGCTGAGTTCGGATCGAAGGATCGGATTAAAATTTTGCCCTTTTGAATTAGATACAGAAAACCCTAAAAAAATCAGACTAAGAACGAGGTGGATTGGTTTCATGGGGAAATTGGAATGGGGTAGTTTTTTAAAAGTAGGAGTAGGGGTTATTCTTCGGGAATTGCCATGGTGTGGTTGGCGATCAGTTTCCACTTGCCGGCCACCAGCGTGTAGGTTCGCATAAAATGGTAGGTGGTGGGTTGCGGGCCTCGATCTACGACCGTAAAGCCGCTCACCACGGCGGTTTGTCCGAGTAGGACTACTTGATGGTCTCTAGGACTTCGGTTTCGCGTGTCGTCCTGCTGTCCTGCGCGGATTTTTTTTGCCCGGCTGAGTGCTTCTGCCTTTCCATCGATTTGGCTGGCATGGTTATGCACCCAGACAAACTCCTCTGCCAAGAGATTTTCCAAAAATTCCACTTCCGAATTCAAGAGGGCCCTTTCCCAGCCCTTATCCAATTCCACCAGTTGCTCTTGGCTGGTTTGAGCTAGGGATGAAAAAGTAATGAAGAGTAAAGTCAGGAGGAGGAGGGGAAATTTCATGGGAATGACTGCTTTTTGATGCGCCCTAAAAATAGAGTTTTAACTTAAACTTCCCGCTGCAGCTTTGGTTAAATGGTGGAGCAACACAAAACCCGATACTAAAGTGTCGTTTTTTTGTTCAATATTGGGAGAGGAGTTTATTCACATGTGACGAAGTGAAATCCGGAACCCAAAGAGGGGGAGCAAGCCATTTGCATGGGCCATTTTTAGTTGATTGGGGATATTTATCATGGTTCACCTTTAATTTTAAGCCCCTTTTTTCAGGCATAGCAGATTTGGTAGATGAAGATGGTGCCAAAAAGATAAGGGCCTTACCTTGACTTTTAGTATGGTTATAGTAGGTGCTCATTTCATCACCGGATGAGTTTAATATCTTTTTGACTATATAAAATGATTGCTTATATTTAATTTTGAATCAAATATTGGTTCAAGAATCGGAGAATTCATTCCAGGTGTTTATCATTAATTTAGTAATTTATATATAATTATTCAAATAATTTTTAATACTAAATATGAAATCAAAAGTTTTTATAAGATTTATTTTTTTTATTTTTTTATTTGTTTTTTCATTTAAGTCTTATGGACAATTAGATTCTCAATTTTGGTTTGCCGGTCCAGATATATCAGCCGGTCATGGTGATTCCCCTATAAAAATAGTGGTTACTGCCTTTGATTTTCCGGCGGAGATTACAATTACTCAGCCTGCAAATCAAAATTTTACTCCCATAAAATTCACAGTGCAAAAACAGACAAGTTTTTCGTACGACCTAACTAGCATTAAGGCGCAAATTGAAACTTCAGGTGTAGATAATGTTAAAAACACCGGATTATTGATAACCTCCACAAGCTTAGTTACCGCTTATTATTTAGTTGATCGTCAAAATAATCCGGATATTTTTTCTTTAAAAGGCTCAAATGCGTTGGGTACCGAATTTATAATTTTGTCTCAAAAAGATTTAGGATCTGCAATGGCGGATGGTTTTAATGCTGCCTACATATTAGCTTCAGAAAATAATACCAAGATTACTATAACTCCTA
>JBIIFN010000062.1:0-12814 GCA_044237325.1 Algoriphagus sp. | reverse complement strand
ATGCTGTTGCTGTTAATGCTGGTGCCGCTCCTTGAGCTACGCTTACAGTGGTCGTCGCTACCGGAGCTGCTGGGAGCGCAGAAACAGTAAACACCCGCGTACTTGTGTAAGCACAGCCATTTTGCATAAACACGTAGGAGATTGTAGCCGATCCAACCGTATTGGCTGTGGCTACACCCGTGGATGGGTCTACGGAAAGTACAGCAGAATTAGATGAGCCCCAAGTCCCACCAGAAACGGTGTGGGTTATTGTCGTTGCACTAGTTAAGCAAACAGACGGATTCGTTAAAATCATAGGGCCGGAAGCGATCCAGTTAGAGGTAGCGGCTGTTAATCCGAATGAATTTAAGGTACCATTTGACGCGTTAGCTGTCCTGTCAATTACAGTCGTTACCGTAGAATTCGCTCCTGCTGGCGTTCCTTGATTCAAATCGTAATAAGCCACGAGTCCTGTCTCGGTGCCTGATAATTCAACATCTTTAAACTGATTAATTTGTGCCTCTGACCTCGTCACATTCCAAATACGAACATCATCAATTTCGCCTTTGAAAAACTTGTTTTCGCCTGGCCAAGAACCTATGGTTAGCGCAGCTCCATTGTTGTTCCAAAAGTTGGTGGTAGCCCTAGAGGCAGTCAGAACACCGTTTATATAAAGCCTTGCGGTAGTACCGTCATAAGTGCCCGCAATATGGATCCAGCTCCCTGTTGGTAAATTAGAAGAGGAAGCAGCATCAGACCAGGCGCCGTCATTTTTACCTAAAACTAATCTTGGCTTACCGCCTTCTAGATCTAAGCCATACCCCAAACCACTAGTTGAGTTTCCTCCACTCACCCAAACATTTTTGGAAACAATCCCCCACCTTGACGAATTTGACAAGGAGGCATCCGCCTTCACCCACGCTTCGAGCGTAAAAGTGTTTGGCAATTGCAAGGAGGGAGTATGTGGGATTGAAATCTTGTCATTGGAACCATCAAAATTTAATGCTTGGTTAAAGAATCTTGGTGCTGGAGAAACCGTCACCGTAATCACATTACTAGTTACAGCAGTAGTACATGCTCCATTCGTTACTGATGCTCTGTAAAATGTGGTAGTGGTTAATGCTGCGGTGGTATAGTTGGCGGTTGTTGCTCCTGAGCCTCCAGTTACGTTAGCCCATCCCGAGGTTCCATTGGCTGATTGCTGCCATTGAATAGTTCCTGTGCTTCCTGCTAGCGTTAAGCCCGTGGTAGATCCGTTACAAACGGTGGCTGTTCCAGATGCAGTACCTGCTACAGGCAGCGGGTCTACCGTAAAGACGGTCACGTTACTAGTGACGGAACAAGACCCTGAAGTAGCTACCAAATAATAGTAATAGGTACCCGGCGTACTCGTATCTGGAGTCAAGGCAGATGTTTGTGCATTTCGACTTGACCCCATGCTGGTACCACCAGTTGTTGAATTTGAGGTGTTGGAATACCATTGGTAGGACGTTCCTCCTGCAACAGATACCGCAAGGGTAAAGTTGGCATTCTGACAAGCAGAAGCCGTGGCCGATGGCTGTGTGGAAATTACTGGCGCTGTACCCGTGGTTCCTGAAACCGCCACCGTTTGGTTTGTTGCCCCAGTGGAACTAAATGTTAGGTTTCCAGAAGGCGTTCCTGTACTTGCGGCCGTCAACCGTACATAAACGGTCGTATTTGCAACAGAACCAGATACCATTGGAAGCGTTAGCGTGGAAGTATAAGTGGTCCCGTTTAACGAATACTCATAGCCCGTTCGCGCGGCCAAGGAGATGTCCCCTTGTAAATCAGATCCAGAAACAGTGAGTTGCTGTGCTGCTGAAGGAGTAGATCCGCATTTTATAAATCCGGAGAATGAACCATTTATAGTAATAATTGAAGGTATCCCAGAAGATAAAACCGAAATACTTCCTGAAGCCGTTCTGCCAATGTCCAATTTCGAGTCATTATTAAAATCCCCGACGAATGGTGTACTAAACTCAACTTCATTAATTCCTGTAGGATATGTACTCGAAACAAAGCTTGAAGAACTTAATGTCCCAGTTGTAAATGCATTTTTATAAATTATCAAAGATTGGCCAGACTGGGATAAAATATCAAGTTTTCCATCCCCATCAATATCCGCTAACTTTATTTTATAGCCAGACCCTCCAAGGGTAATAGGGGCCCCATAATTGATTGTTCCAGGAGTTGAATTATTCCGGTATATAATTATTGCCCCGGACATAAAAACTAAATCCAAATCACCATCCCCATCTAAATCTCCCAACTGAATATCCCATGGGTTTCCAGAAAGGTTAGTATTTATTGGATTGGCTAAAGACAGAGTAGCAGAACCTGCGCTAGTGTTATTAATGAAAGTTTTAAAAACTCCCGACCATGGAGTTGAAATAATATCGTTTTTTCCATCACCATCAATATCTCCTATTGCCACAGAAGTAGTACTACCATGGCTATTAAAATTTTGAACACTTGCAAAAGAAATACTTCCAACAGAAGATGTGTTTCTGAGAAATGAGATTGAATTTGAAGAATAATTAGCTGTTAAAATATCCACTTTCCCATCTCCATTCAAATCCCCCACTTTTAATCCTTCTGTACTTGATCCCACGTTAATGGAGCTAACATATGCAAATGAAATTGTAGAAGAACTTGTTGTGTTCCTAAACACATGTACACTCGAAGCAGAATAATCCTGGGCGGCAATATCAAACTTTCCATCTCCATCAAAATCAGCAATGTCCAAAAACCACATTTGATAGGCTCCAAAACCAGAAAGTTGAATAGCTGAGCCAAAAGATGCGGCAGACCCACTAGTTACGGTAGTATTGGGATAGATAAAAACTCCATTAGCGTTTTTATCAACAACCACCAAATCCAATTTTCCGTCTCTATTAAAATCTGCGGCCGAAATACCCGCAGCATCACCTCTAGTAATGTTTAATTGATTTGAAAAAAAGAGAGATGGAGTTTGTCGGGTTACAAGAAATTGGCTTTTGAATATCGCGCTTAAACCAGTTGTTAAATTAATCACTGTGATGTTCTCGTTTGAAAACCCACTTGGTGCAGTGACAGTAATCTGAGAAGAAGAGGTCGTTCCAATGATTGGAGCTATAGTGTTTCCAATAAATACAACATTATTAGGAGAATTTGCTCCAAAATTTGTGCCTGAAATAGTTATACTAACACCAAATGGTCCAGTTTGAGGAGAGACTGATGAAATCGTCGGTACCTGCCCAAAAACAGATTGTGCAAAAAAGAAAATTCCAAAAAATAGTGCTAAGCCAAGCGCTTTGCTTTGCTGGATAGTAAGACTAAATACTGAGCGTCCTTTCATGTGGGTAAACAAATTATTCATAGCTACTAGATATTACAGACTAATCAATAAAAGATAAAACTACTGTATGTCTAGAACAAAAGGAGTAAAACAGGGTACTTGAAAAATACTCTGTTTGTTTTAATTAGTTGATTTTCAATTTATTAAAAATTGTTTTGTGTGGGTTTACGAAAAAGAAAAATTAAATAAAACGAACATAAATAGAAGAAACACTCAAAAAAATGAGTGTGGATAACTCTAGAGAGAGTAGGGAAAGCGAGGTCAAAAAAACGAAAAAAAGAGTGTGTGGATAACTTGTCTCCTGTTTCTAAAAACTGTCTCAAAAATTAATTAGGACCTGCCTGCGGCAGGCAGGCCTGTCCACCGCCGGCGGGCCTGACTTTGGGAGTGGCAAGAGACAAGAGGTTAGATAACCTCCTGCTTGGCTAAAGAAGCTGTTTCTGATCAAAGACTAGTTTTCCCCACTTCGCCATTCTTCACTCGGCGTCTGAAAAGTAGCAAGTCGCTAGTAGTAAGTATCCTGCCTGCGGCAGGCAGGCAAGACGTGCTTAGAACCAAGACACAAGAGCCAAGAAATTAGACTTAGTCCTGCTAGGCCGAAGAGCCTTCTTCTGGCCAAAGACTTGTTATCCACAGTTCGAAATTCTTCACTCGGCGTTGGGCATTCGACATTAAAAAAGTAGCAAGTACCTAGTAGCAAGTATCAAGACATTTCGAGAAGCAGCATACTGATCCTAATGCAAATCCCTACTTGGTACTTTGTACCTGGTACCTAGTACAAACATCTACTTCTCCTCCACCGCGATCAGCTGCGCCACCAAATTGTCTTCTGGTCCAAGGCCCATTTTCTTCCGGATAGAGAAGCGGGTGTTTTCGATGGTACGCACACTTTTGTTGAGGACTTCGGCCAGCTCCTTGGTAGATAAGTTGAGTCGCAGGTAGGAGCACAATTTCAATTCAGTGGGCTTCAAGTCGGGGTAGGCGGCCAGCAGGTTCTTGTAAAAATCCCCATTGGATTCGGTAATGCGGTTTTCTAACTCGGTTTGCAGAAACTCAAAAGTCTCCCGCTTGAGGCCATTTCCTTCGTCATCCTCCAGTAAACCGGCGGCAGATTGCTCTTCCAGCAGTTTCTTGATCTGCAAAATCTGCAAGGCCTGCGCAGTCAATTCCATGTCTTTGGTCTGTATCGCGCGACTTAAATCTCGCTGTTCGGCTTCGGCTACCAATTTCTCATTGACCAATCGCTTCTGCCGATACAATCCAAAAAACACCACGCTCAACAAGGCAAAAAGGACAATCCCGCCCAATACCAGAAACAACAGAAACCGCTGATTTTCGGCTTCCAATACCAAGATCTCGTTGCTCTTACGCTCCGACTCGTAGCGCTCCTGCAAGGCTAGGGATTCCTTCTTTACAGATTCGGAAAGCAGGGAATCCTTGATTTTGGTTGCGTCCAAACTGAATAGGTAGGCGCGCTCGTAGTCTTGGGTGTCTCGGGCCAACCAGGACAAGCGCTCCAAGGCATAGCCTTTTTCACGAGCGAGGCCCATTTCTTCCGCCTTACTTAAGGCCATATTTAGCCATTCCTCACTCTTGGGGTAGTTTTTTTGAAGTCGATACAGGTTCCCCAAATTCAAGTGAGAAAGCAAAACCCCATATTGCACCCCAGCCTTTTCGGAAAGGGCAAGGCAATTTGCAAAATAGGTCTCCGCTTGCGCCAAATCCCCTTTTTGCTCGTACACATTGCCGATGTTAAGCTGGTTCTGTGCTAACAAAAAGGTATTGTCTAGGGCCGCTAACCAAGTGGACGCTTCCAAATACACCGCAATTGCGGAGTCCAATTGATTCAGCGATCGGTAGACCGAACCCAAATTATTATCGGCCATCACCACGCCCAGGGAATCTCCCAAGGCAAGATGGGTGCTTTTCCCTTTCTTGTAATAGGCCTTGGCCTGAGCATATTCACCCAAGTCTTTGAAGTTTCCTCCCAGGCTATTGTACACCTTTGCCAGGTTGGAGTCTAGATTTCGCTGTTCAAAGAGCAGTTCCGCTTCCTTCAAACTCCGAATCGCTTCATGGTAGGCTCCATCTTCCCCGTACAACAAGGCTTGTACAAAGCGCCAATTGGGATACAGGGGAGAACTGGCCTCAATCTTCCCCAGAAGTGCGCGGTTGCCTTGTCGCATGGAATCGTACTTGCCCAGGTAGTAGAAGGATATTTGCTTGTTGAGCAGCAAGCTGAGGCCATTTTCAGAACCCGCCCCTTCCTTGGCCAAGAGCTTGTTGGCTAGCAACAAAGCAGAATCATAGGCAGATCTGTCTTGAAGGAGTTCAATTTTCTTGATTTCTTGAGCGAAGTTTTGTGCGACGAGAGCAGAGCTAGCTCCAAAAAAACTGAAAAGCAAAATAGCAAAGAACCTAAGCTGCTTTTTTACTTCCCTAAAAAGCCTGTTATCTTGATTTTGTCCCATAAAAAAATTTATCTCGGTCCAAATAACGGTTTAAATTGGATAAATTCAAGGGAAGTAAAAAAATTGTACAAAGTACTAGGTACAAAGAACCAAGAGCCCAAAAGCGGGAGGTTAGATTAAATTGTCGATAGGCGAAATAGCCTGCTCCTGACCAAAGACATGTTTTCCAACCTTCGACATTCTTCAATCAGCGTTCGGTGTTCGACATTAGTTAGATCCCGTATTTCGTAATTCGTATTTCATTGAAATTACTTGCTTTCCTTTATCACATATACCCCCCCATTCGACTTGCTCATGACATACAGACGATTGGCAGCATCTCTACCAAACTTTAAGTCTACCCGATTCTGCCCCATAAGCTCCTGAAGGGACATTTCTTTGCCTTGGTAGCGAATCCCCCAGGTTTGTACTACGGAGTTATCCACAGTCAAGTCGGTGAAAAATAGCCTCCCGCTAGGCACATCACCAAAGACAAACTTTCCCTTCAATGGCCCATTCGCCACTGTGTACCCACCAATGATGGCCACCGTTTCGTCGTGTTCCAATTGGATCCAGGGATAGGTTACACCAAGTTTTGCATCATCCTTAGGTAGTGGATAGAGACTGCGGAAACTCCCATAAGGGTTGATGACAAAGGTTCCTTCCCGTATCGGCCAGCCATAAAACTTCCCTGCTTCAATGCGGTTGATCTCCTCAATGCTGTGCTGCCCAATATCCGTGGCATACAGTTGTCCCTTCGAGTCCCAAAAAATCCGATTCGGATTTCGAAATCCGTAGGCATAGACCTCTCCCGCCAACTCTTTATTCCCGAAAAACGGATTGGTGCTGGGTATTCCATACTGCCCATTTCTGCCTGTTTTCCCAAGAGGATCTATGAGCCAGATGCTGCTATACATTCCTTTTCCTCCATGATTGGAGATCTCTGGAAATCCATTTTCTGCCGTGCCCCCGTCCCCATAACCCACATAGAGGAGCCCATAATCTTCCGAACTGCCTTTTTTAGCCTGGGGATTGAAGGTCAGCTCCTGCATTCCGTGGGCTTGCGAGGAGTTGTTTACGCGCAAGATCTCACGGCTTGTTCCCTGAAATACGCTTGCCTGTGGATCGGCGGCCTTCCACTCGGTCAGCACCCACTGCATAAATACCTTCAAACTATCCGTATAGCCTACATCCGCCTTGGCGGTACCGCCCGGCTCGGTGTGGGAGGTATAGAAAAGCCCATTTTTTGCAAATTCAGGGTGAAAAGCAAAACTTCCCAAGCCGGTAGCCCAACCCGGTTTGCTGACCATCTTGGGGCGTAACTTCACCAAAGGCAGGTACAATTGAGGCTTTTGGTCCACCAATTCATACAATCCTATCCGTTGGTCATTGATCATCAACCGATCCGTGCCCGGAATCGGCTCCATCTTGGTCATCTTGGCCAGCGGAGCAACAGAGTCGGATGCGGGTAGCTGCGCAAAAAACTCCAAGTCAAGGCGAATGCCCGAATCTTGTACTTTCTCGGGAATCAAATTGGCCGTAGTATCACCTGAAATCGGGATAGGCGCGGTGGAAAAGGTATGCAAGTAACTCAAAAGAGCATCGAGATCTCCTGCTTGTAATTGTGGATAACTCGGCATTTCGGTCCGGTATTTTTCCAAAAGAGCCAGTGCGCGGGCATCTTTATTGGCTATTACAGCCCCTGGATTTTGAATAAAGGCACGGATCCAGCTCGTTTCCACCTGTCGCGTAAGCCCACTGAGGTTGGGCCCAATGGCATCTTGATCAAAGCGGTGACAAGAGGAACAGTGCTGCTCAAAAAGTTGCTTTCCTTTCGAAATCTGGCTCGCCTCCGTGGAAATCTCCATTCCAAACTCCTTTTTTTCCTGGCCACAGGACACGAATAGGAGCGCAAGAAATACGAGGGATAGAAAGAGCTTGTTCATAAGGAAACGAAATATAATAGAAATAAAATGGAAATAAACCGAGCCTACCGGCTCGGTGAAATAGTGAATCCTGCTCCTATTTCAACTTATTTCACGGAGCGAAGCGCAGTGTATTTCTACCCTATTTCAATCGTATTTCTACTTGGTACATTGTACTTGGTACTTCGTACAATCATCCCAAATCACTAATCTTCACATGCGTCTTAATCAAGTTCGAACTCGCTTTCGCGACGATTTTGCCCGATTCTTTGCGAATTACAGCCTCCCAATGGTTGAGATTGGCGCCGGAACGCACCATCGTGGCAGTCACTTCCACGCGCTCACCGATTTGCGCAGCGGACAAAAAATCTACAGTCAGGTTGATGCTGGTCATCAGAAACTCGGATCCAGCCACAAAATTGCCCATCCCAATCACGTCGTCGAGCATCAACGAGGCAATGCCGCCATGCAAAATGCGTCCAGGATTGCACATGTCCTCCCGAATCTGGTAAGCGACACAGAGCTGATTAGTCTCTACTGCAAGCAAGGTTCCCGCTAGCCAGTTGCCTGCAGCAGAAGGGGTACGGTCAAGGGTTTTTCCGATCTGGGAACGGAATAACTGAAGCATTGGGCTGGGGGGAGTTTCCACTAGTTAGGGGATTGGTTGAGCAAGCGAAAATAGTCGCTCAAGATGGTATTTAAAACTTCTTTCTCCCTTTCCGTCGACCAAATCGGGAGTTCTTTTCCCTCCTTGAGCCGCACAAAGACTGCTTCCTGGGCTAAATAGGGCCGCAACTGCTCAGCAAAGGCCTTGTGCAGCGCATTTCCCCCAAGCTCAAGCTGAAGGGTGTCGGATTTGGCAGCAGTCCTCACGAGCACCTGCAGCGGGTATTCTTCCGCAGAAAGCTCAAAATACAGGTAGGCCTCTTCCTGTACCGGATGTAGTAGAATCGCTGGAAAAATCCCAGTTAGACTGTCCTCTGCTGTTCGCTTTCCATGGCGGTAGACCGTCATGCCGGCTTCTCGGCGTAGCTCGCGGTCGTAGTGAATGGCACGCAAGTTTAAAAAGTACAGTTTGTCCGCATCGGCCACCCGGAAACTCCTGTCTTTTCCGGTATTGTTGGCCCGATGGCCATCAAAAAGCGAAAAAACCAACAACAGCACTACGGAGATGCCGAGGAAAATTTTCAGGATTTTTAGCAGTTCCGGAGTGAAAACGGGCGCGTTGGACGACATAAAGCAGGTTAGTATGCACTTAAAAACTCACCGGAAGGCAAGAAGTTTGCCTAGCGCACGTAGGAACCTGCATTCATGTCAATCGAAGTCCCAGTAGCATGGTCGGCAAGGCCGGAACAAAGTAGGGTAACCATAGGTGCTAAATCCTCCGGACGGGTCAGCTCGGGTAGCGCAATATCCTTGAGCGCAAAGTCTTCCCCATACTGCGCCAGGATCTCGCTGGCCATGTCGGTACGGGTAAAGCCCGGCGCAATCAAGAAAGCTTTGATCCCTTCTTTTCCATAATGCCTTGCTATCGAGCGCATTAGACTCACAAGCGCTCCTTTGGATGCCGCATAGGCCAGGTAGTCGGGCGTGTCGCCTCGGAAAGCCGCACGGGAAGAAATCATTACGATTCGGCCGTTGCCTTGCGGCCGGGCTTGGTCCACAAATTCCTTGCAGAGAATGCCGACAGCGGTCGTATTCACGGCCATCACTTTTTCCCAAACGGCTAACCAATCGGCTGTAGGCAGGGTATCCGCGGCCGCAGGAGAAATCCCTGCATTGTTGACCAAGGCGGTAATGGGGCCGTATTTCTTTACCAATCGAGGAATAAAGCCACTTACTTCGGCAGCATTGCCCAAGTCGCAGGGCTCCAGGTAAGCCGGGGAAGGGAGCTCTGCTAGCAAGGCCTTTGCCGCTTCTTCATTAGCATTGTAATGCACAATCACCTCGGCACCCGAGGCAGATAGCTGCTGTGCAATGGCTCTTCCGATTCCACGTGAAGCGCCCGTAACAAGAATGCGTTGGCCAGTAAGGGAGATATGCATGGTCTTTCTTTTTTTTAAGGGAATTATCGGTCAAAATTACGTGCTACCAGGCCGGCTACATGGGCCAGGTGGTGGCTACCGTGCCAGGCATACATCAGCGTCACCTCGGTGAGTGTTTGGCTGCGCTGCTTTTCTGGATGGAAATAGGTGCGTTCAAAGTCGGCCGGAGACATGGTCTCAAGCAGCTGTACCCACTTGCCATGAATAAGCCGAAGGAGGTCTAGCGCCTGCTCCACGGGGAGCTGAGAGTCTGCAAGTAATGCCCAGGCGCCTTCATTATAGGGTTTGATGGTTGGATTGTCCTCTGTGAGCGCAAGTTTGAACCGGCCCAAGGCCTGTCCATGGCTATCCGCACAGTGGTGCAGCAGTTGCCGCACCGTCCAGCCTCCCGGTCGGTAGGGGCAATCCAGTTCGGCAGGAGTCAGTGGGCTCACTACGTTAAAAAGCTCGGCTGGAAGGGCTTTGATGTGTTCTATGGCCTTTGCAAGCGCGGCCGCATCTACGGTGGCGGGAAGTGCAAACCTGCCGATAGGGTATTGAAGTGTTTCTAGGTTCATGTGGTTCGTGCTTATTGCCCACCAGCAGCGATGGTAGCCAAATCTACGTGTTTTGCGCCAGCCGCCAAAAGCGTCAGCCCACAAGCGGAAAGGGTGGCGCCAGTCGTCATCACGTCGTCTACGAGCAGCAGGCGCTGATCCAGCACGATTTCTTTTGCCTTCAGTGCAAATACCTCCGACACGTTTTCGAGACGCTCTAGGCGAGATTTATTGGTTTGGGTTTCCGTAAACTTTGTGCGCTCCAGCGCCTCACGGCAGGGGATACCCATGGCCCGTGATAATCCTCTGGCAAAGCGTTCGCTCTGATTATAGCCTCTTCGTGCTTGTTT
The DNA here is from genome assembly GCA_044237325.1 of Algoriphagus sp. GTDB lineage: Bacteria > Bacteroidota > Bacteroidia > Cytophagales > Cyclobacteriaceae > Algoriphagus. The sequence goes on along the minus strand of JBIIFN010000062.1, from coordinate 2,171 downwards.
GAGCGGATGTAGCGGCACCGGCACGATACCGTCCCAGTACCCATTTAAGCCGGCGTCATTTAGCGTTATGCCGTAAAGGCGCCCCAGTTCTTCGGCCACATCGGGCTTATTTTGGTACTTGAGCAGCTGCAACAGCTGTTGGCTCTTTCCCTTCTTGGTATAGTGCAGAAAAGCCATCACGCGGTGCAGCGGCATCAGGCCTCGGAGCTTGTCTCGTAGCTCATTGTCCTCGGCGCGTAGGTGAAAATTGGCCCTTGGGAGGCTTCCCTGGCAGATGGTACACAAGCAGGGCTCAAAATCAAAGAGGCTTCTCCTGCACAAGGGACAGTTGCGGGGAAAAATAAGGTCTAAAAAATCGTTCCAAAAAAATAAACGCATGGCCAAAATACGGGTTGTACTGCCTATAGGGATAATATGCCGTATATTTACTGGCTGAACCCCAAAAGCATCAAGATAATGAATCTACTGGACGAATTCAATGACTACCGAAGCAAAATGAACGAACGCATTTTGGCGGAAGACAACAAGGTGATCAAGCGTTTTTTCAATTTGGACACCAACACCTACGCAGAAGGGGAGATTGATGTCAAAACCAAAGAAATGATCGGCTTGGCCTGCTCCATGGTGCTGCGCTGCGACGATTGCATCAAGTACCATCTGGGCAAGTCCTTTGAGGCTGGCGTAGGCCGCAAGGAAGTATTTGAAGTGTTTTCCATCGCGATGGTCATTGGTGGTTCGATCGTCATTCCTCACCTTCGCCGTGCGGTAGAGTACTGGGAAGAGCTAGAAAAACAAGGTCAATGAGCGTATTTAAACGTGATTTAGACCTAGAGAAACGCTGGTCAAAGCTGCTGGATGGCCTGAAAGAAACGATTGGAAAGAAGCCAAACGACCTCAACGGCGTGTTATTTTTAATCGGCCTACAGGAACTCGGTCAGGGAGCGCGCCCCTTTACCAAGGAGCAGAAGCAGGACCTGATGCACATTGCAGTATGTAAGGTGTTGAGCTATGGGGGCTTCTATGAACTGGATTTTGTAGATCAAGAGGGGTGGCCCCATTGGAAACTGGTCAAGGAACTCCCTCATTTTGACTTGTTAGAACAGGAAAAATTATTGAAGCTGCAGGTTTTAGAGTACTTTGAGAAAGAATACCAACTTGAAATTTGAATGAAGCTAATTTCGTATAACGTCAACGGCATTCGTGCGGCCCTAAACAAGGGTTTTCTAGATTGGCTACGACAAGAGTCTCCCGATGTCATTGGTTTACAGGAGATTAAGGCCTTGGCAAGCGACCTTGAGCTGCGCATCTTTGAAGACTTAGGTTACCAGGTATATTGGTATCCAGCGGTGAAGAAAGGCTACTCTGGAGTAGCTATTTTGACTAAGATTGCACCCAAGGCGGTTCACTACGGCATGGGTATCGCCGCCTACGACGATGAAGGACGCACCATACGTGCCGATTTTGACGACTTCTCCTTTATCTCCGCCTACTTTCCCTCGGGCACCACTGGTGGTCCAAGGCAGGAGTTCAAATATGCCTTTTTGGATGATATCTATGGCCACACGCAGGACCTGCAGAGAGAGCATAAGGGATTGATTATCAGTGGAGATTACAATATTTGCCACAAGGCAATTGACATCCACAACCCGGTAGCGAACAAGAACACGTCGGGCTTTCTTCCTGAGGAACGGGCCTGGATGGACAAGTTTGTTGACCTGGGCTTTATCGACACCTTTCGAAGCTTCAACACGGGTCCATCCCAGTACTCCTGGTGGAGCTACCGAGCAGGTTCTCGCGAAAAAAACTTGGGTTGGCGGATTGATTACCACATGGCAACCAAAGAAATGCAAAACAAACTAAAAAGTGCTGTAATTTTACCGGATGTCGTGCATTCTGACCATTGTCCGGTGGTGCTAGAGCTCGCCTAAGTAAAACGAAATAAAATACCCCTCCAAGCGTATTTACCTGATGAAATCCATTAAAATTTCTATTCCCTCTCTGATCGAGAACATCCAAGTGATCGAAAGCTTCATTGACAATGCCAAGGAAGACTTCGCAATCAACGACGATATGTATGGCAACATCATGATTTCGGTGACGGAATGCATCAGCAACGCGATTGTTCATGGCAACAAAAACGATGCACAGAAGATGGTACATCTGGAGCTACA
>JBIIFN010000204.1:0-3574 GCA_044237325.1 Algoriphagus sp. | reverse complement strand
CTAGGATAAGTTTCAAGGAGATTTCCATATCCGTGGATTGTCCTTGCATACCGCCAGAGGGCTGGTGAATCATCACGCGAGCATGTTTCAATGCTGAACGCTTGTCTTTGGCCCCACCTGCCAATAATACTGCACCCATAGAGGCGGCAATGCCGGTACAGATGGTGGCCACGTCTGGACCAATGTATTGCATGGTGTCGTAGATACCTAAACCTGCAGTGACGGAGCCACCTGGACTATTGATATAGAGCAACACGTCCTTTTTGGAGTCTACAGACTCCAGGAACAGTAGCTGCGCCACGATGATGTTGGCAATATGATCGTCCACACCCGTGCCTAAAAAGATGATGCGGTCCATGATCAATCGGGAGAATACGTCGATTTCTCTAAAATTCTGAGGACGCTCTTCGATAACCGACCTTGTCATGTTTTCAATATGTGCCGTGTATTGGTCAAATGCGGTACCGCTAACGCCCTGGTTGTGAATGGCGTATTTTCTGAATTCTTCTTTGTTGATCATCGCTGTGTGTGTTGTAGTAAACAAAAATAAAAAAGTCCTTCAAAAAAGGACTTTTTAAACTAGTTTCTTAACTGAATTACTTATCTAAAAGTTCTTTAAACTCGTCGATGCCGAGTTTTTTATCAGTCATTTTTATTTTCTCTTGAATCAGTGCTAGCACCTTTTCGTTTTGAACAGAGGTCATCAAGTTCATGTAGTTTTGACCTTCATTGCCTTTTAGGTAGTTGTCTACAAACAGGTCCATGCTAGATTCCATCTGTGCGCCTAGTCCAGAAGAGGCAAACTGCTCTCGAATCATTTCTTTTGTTTTCTCGATTACATCCGCATGCTCTGCTTGGATGCTATTGTCTTTCGCTACCTGGTTAGAAATTAGGGACCAAGAAAGTTGCTTCGCGTAGAGTGGGTATTCTGCTTCTACCTCTGCTTCTGTTACTTTTCCTTCGTTGGCACGAATTAGCCACTCTTTAAGGAAGGCGTCGGGAAGTGAAAGATTTACCTTTGCTACAATTACTTTCTTCAATTCCTCTTCAGTGAATACTTTGGACTCACGGTCGTAGCTGCCCTGGAGTGTTTCCTTTACTTTGGCGACAAACTCGTCAGAAGAATTTACTTGTCCTGGGCCAAAAATTTTGTCGAAGAAGTCTTGGTTGAGTTCCGCTTTCGCTTTTCTATTGATGTTTTTTACTGCAAATGAGTAGGAGCCCGATGCTGCCGTAGCTTCTTCATTGGATAGGCCAAATCCTGCCGTCCATTCGTCATTTTTTACCTCTTTGGCATCAAAAGTAACTGCAGCGTCTTTGCTTAGGCCTACAAACTTGCCGGTAAGTTTTTTGGAAAGTTTGCTGCTATCTACAGAGGTGGTTTTGGAGAAAGATCCGTCAACAGTCGTCAAATCGCCGTAGATGAAATCGCCTGCCACGGACACGTCTGGATTTGTGCTTTCGCCATATTGCGAAGTTAAGTTGTCGATGGTTTCGTCGATGAGCTTCTTGTCTACTTGAATGCTGTAGTTGATACCTTTGACAGAGCTATCTAAAACTACATTCACTGACTCAACAAAACCAATTTTGTATTCAAATTCAAAATCCTGCTGGGTTTTCCAGTCGATGGAATTGTCTTCTTTCTCTACAGGTAGGGGCTCACCAAGGATTTTAAATGTTTGCTCCTTCAAAAAGGTGTTTAGTGATTCGCCTAGAATGGTGTTGATTTCTTCAACAAGAAGAGATGTTCCGTACATGCTCTTCACCATGGATACGGGCGCTTTTCCAGGGCGGAAGCCACGGATCACGGCCTTTTTGGCGTAGTCTTTTACTTTAGCATCAACCTTTGGTTGATAATCTGCCCCAATAAGCTTAATTTTAATTGACGCTTGATTTGCGGTGTGCTTGTCTACTGTAATTTCCAATGTATGATCGGTTAAACTGCTGTTGAATTAAAAACCCCCAATCTCTTTCCTGCGTGCAGGGTAGGGATTGAGGGCTTGTGTTGTACGGATAGAGGGACTCGAACCCCCATGCCTCGCGGCGCTAGATCCTAAGTCTAGTGCGTCTACCAATTTCGCCACATCCGCATGTGAACCTTGAACAAGAAAGAAAGCATATCCATCCTCTGGCCCAATTGTGGATGCAAATGTAAAGACATATTCTAAATTTCCACAAGGCATTGAAAAAAAAATTTTTACAAAAAGCAAAAAATCGCCTCCTTACCACTCAATTTAGACAAGCAAAAAATCCCCTCGGATGATCCAAATAGACGTAGAGCAAGAACGATTAGAGATTCTCAAGCGGTACCGTAGGCTCCTTCGTCAGGCCAAGCCTGTATTGAAGTCTGGAGATACCAAGCTGATAAAGAAGGCATTTACGATTTCCTTAGAGGCGCACAAAGACATGCGGCGCAAGTCAGGGGAGCCCTATATTTACCATCCTTTGGAAGTCGCTCTAGTCTGCGTTGAAGAGATTGGTTTGGGGACAACCTCCATAATTTCAGCCTTGCTTCACGATGTGGTCGAGGATACCGACTTGGAGCTTGCCGACATCGAGCGCGATTTTGGACACAAAGTCATGACCATCATTGACGGTCTTACAAAGATTTCAGGGGTGTTTGAGTACGGGAGCTCCCAGCAAGCGGAAAACTTCCGTAAGATGCTCCTTACGCTTTCCGACGACGTGCGTGTAATCTTGATAAAACTTGCAGATCGACTCAATAACATGCGCACCTTGGGGAGCATGCCGAGGAATAAGCAGTTGAAGATTGCCTCTGAAACCATGTACCTATATGCTCCTTTGGCGCACCGCTTGGGGCTTTATGCAATCAAATCAGAGCTTGAAGATTTGTTCTTGAAGTATACCGATACGGAGGCCTACCAAGATATTGTTTACAAAATCAACGAATCGAAAAGTTACCGTAATAAGTTCATTAAAAACTTTATTCAGCCGGTAGAGGAGGAATTGCTTCGACAAGGTTTCCGATTTACGATCAAAGGGCGTCCCAAGTCGGTCTATTCCATCTTTAATAAGATGAAAATGCAGGGTATCCCCTTTGAAGAGGTGTTTGACTTATTTGCCGTTCGGGTCATCTTGGATAGTGAATTAGAAAACGAGAAGGCGGACTGCTGGCAAGCCTATTCCATTGTCACTGATTTTTATCGTCCCAATCCCAACCGCTTGAGGGATTGGATTAGCACACCCCGATCTAATGGATATGAATCTCTTCACACGACCGTAATGAGTACCACAGGACAGTGGGTGGAAGTGCAGATCCGTACGGGTAGAATGAATGATATTGCGGAACGGGGATACGCTGCGCACTGGAAATACAAAGAGAAAGACGCGTCAGGTAGGTCAGGGCCTGGGCTAGATGAGTGGATCAACCAGGTGCGGAGCATGTTGGAAACCAACGACGGGAGTGCCATTGAGTTTATGGATGACTTCCGTGGCAACTTGTTTCATGACGAGGTATTTGTATTTACCCCCAAGGGTGATCTCAAAGTGCTTCCCAATGGGGCGTCTGCCTTGGACTTCGCCTTTGAAATCCACACCATGGTGGGTGCCAAAT
>JBIIFN010000061.1:0-13032 GCA_044237325.1 Algoriphagus sp. | reverse complement strand
AACAAGGAACCAATCCAACCAATCCAAGTGATTTCAAGGATTCGGATGGAGACGGCGTACCGGATTTTATTGAAATTCAGCAGGGCACTAATCCAAATAATGGAAACGATGCTACGGACTCCGATGGGGATGGCGTACCTGATTTTGTGGAAAAACAACAGGGCACTGATCCAAATGATCCGAAAGATTTCAAAGATTCGGATGGAGATGGCGTACCGGATTACGTGGAAGTTCAGGATGGTACTGATCCAAACAACCCGAAAGAGTTCAAAGATTCGGATGGAGACGGAGTTCCTGACTTCGTAGAAGTGCAACAAGGAACCAATCCAACCAATCCAAGTGATTTCAAGGATTCGGATGGAGACGGCGTACCGGATTTTATTGAAATTCAGCAGGGCACTAATCCAAATAATGGAAACGATGCTACGGACTCCGATGGTGATGGGGTACCTGATTTTGTGGAAAAACAACAGGGTACCAATCCAGCAGATCCAAAAAGTTTCAAAGACAGCGATGGTGGAGGTGTACCAGATTATGTGGAGACGGTGGTCTATCCTAGGCTGGGACTTTCTCGAAGCAATCCGGCCAATTCGGTCGATGATTTCAGCGATCGTGATGGCGACGGAGTGTCTGATTACCAGGAGTACTTGGAGGGCACCAATCCTTTGGATCCGGGGGATTACAAAGACAGTGACGGTGACGGGGTCCCTGATCAAGTAGAAATCAAAGAAGGCAGCAACCCTAATTCGGCAAGTTCCTTCAAAGATTCCGATGGAGACGGGGTAGCGGATTACATCCAGGTCCGCTCGTTCCGAGAGGGAGCTCCTGCAGACCTAGTACTACTTTGGGGGGACACCAACTATGCCAGCAAACTTTCCGACCGGGTACTGATGCGTACCAGCCGAAACGAGCTGGTGTCGGTGCAGGTGACTTGGGATGACCTTAGCGAGGTGAAGCCATTGGCGAGAGGAACCTACTTGGCCAAAGGGACTATTGTCGTGCCGAAAGGCTACTTCAATCCGTACAAAATCAAGGGGCTAGAGCGTGTGGTAGTATTGCCAAAAGCAGCTCCGCTAGACTTCACCTTGAACAACAATAGTTTTGTAGGAAGCACAACTACTTTCTTTATCCCAGTAGGCGCCTTTGTGGTGAATGACCCAGTGGATAAAATCCATGTAGTCAGCCTCAATGGTCCGGGTTACGACAACCGCTACTTTGAGATTAAGAACAATATCCTATTCTGGAGCAGTGCGGACTTGGCTGCAGGGAAGACGACGTTTAGCATCATCGTTCGGGTGACTGATCGCGATGGCAATACGCTGGACAAGTTCTTCGAGATCAAAAGAACGCGTCCATCTATCAGTGCCTTGGAGGTGTTTAATTCCTTCTCGCCAAATGGAGATCGGTTCAATGAAACCTGGGGTATCGAAGGAGCGCGGTTCTATTCGGGCACGAAGCTGCAGATCTTCGATCGTGGAGGTGTCCGGGTATTCAATTCCGAGGATCCTACACAGCGCTGGGATGGCACCTATCAAGGCAGAGAACTGCCTATAGGCACCTATTTCTGGATTCTGGAAGTTGGAGAGACGGGAGAAATGCGAAGAGGAGTGGTGAATTTGATGAGGAAATAGTATCTGAAATACGGGGGACGAGGCACGAAATACGGAACTGTAGTTGGTAAATAGGCCTTGTTTCATTAAAAAAACCACATAGACACATATTTTTTCTATGTGTCTATGTGGTTTAAAAACCGTCTGGATGTACTCTCTAATAACGAATGTCCAACGCTGAGTGAAGAATGAAGAAGTGGAAATTCGTAATAGGACTGGTATTCTGCTCGATAAGCATCTTGGTACATTGCCTGCGGTAGGCAGGCAGGTACTTCGTACTTGGTACAATCTTGCTACTTGATACTAGCTACTTGATACTCCTCACCTACTTCTCTACTATTCCCTTCAAATCCGCCGGCGAATATCCAACAGACTTCAAGGTCTTGTGGTCGCCCTCGCGGAAAACCAAATACAAATCCCCCTCTTTTTCATAGAAGCTTGGCGTGCCCTTTGCTTCATAGTGGGCCACGGTAGCCTTGGCTTCTTCTTCTGTCCTGCAGGCCTTACTCATGTTGGAGCGCTGCACCTCGTCAAAAAGTGCCTTAAACTTTTCCCCTAAGCCAAACTCTAGGATGGCACCCGAAAGCACGTATTGCAAATCACATAGCGCATCGGCAATCTCCACCAAGTCTTTGTTTTCAATGGCTTCCTCCAATTCTTTCAACTCTTCAGCGAGCAAGGACACACGCAATGCGCAGCGGGTGTCGGAAGGGATCGTCGGCTGTTGTAAAATAGGGTGCTTGAAGGTCTCGTGGAAGAGGGCAACGGAGGTTAGGGATTTGGGATCTTGCATGGAAAGGGTATGGAAATGGGTTCTAGATTAACGATTTAACGGAAAATTCATGGGGTTACTTTTTCACTGCCGCAAAGCGAGCTGCTACCGCGCTCCAATTGACCACCTTCCAAAAGGCAGTTACATAATCAGGCCGGCGGTTTTGGTAGTTCAAGTAATAGGCATGCTCCCACACATCCAAACCCAAAATTGGGGTTCCCTTCACCTCGGCGAGGTCCATCAAGGGGTTATCTTGGTTGGGGGTTGAACTCACGACAAGTTTGCCGCTGGCATCTATCAGTAGCCAAGCCCAGCCTGAGCCAAAGCGGGTTTTGGCGGCAGCCTCAAACTGCCCCACAAAGGCTTCGTAGCTTCCAAAGGAACTGTTTATAGCAGACAATATTGCCCCCTCAGGCCCAGCGCCGCCCACAGGTTGAAGGATACTCCAGAATAGCTCGTGGTTGTAATGCCCACCCCCATTATTACGCATCTTGGTGCTATACTTGGAAATGGATCCGAGCACCTGCTCCAAAGGCTGGGTAGTATCCACACCCTCTTCCTTGGCGGCATCCCGAAGGTTGCTCGCATAGGCGGCAGCATGCTTGCTGTAGTGAATCTCCATGGTGCGCGCATCGATGGCTGGCTCCAGTGCCGCATAGGCATAGGGCAGGGGCTGCTGTGTATATCCGGTGGAAAAAGGCAGCTGCGCCGAAGCAGCAAAGACCTCGGAAAGTGACGTTCCCGCCAGCCCTAAGGCAAGGCCAGCTTTGGCCGTGGTGGCGATAAACTGTCTTCTGCTTTTGGGGTTGTCGGTAGGTGCCATGGTCGTTTGGTGTTGGTTCACTTAACTCAACGAAGCTACGCTATTTTATAAAAAATCCTGTTCATCAAAACTGATTTTCCACCACCCTGCCGCCCAAAGAGGCCATATTGCTGACAATTACCTACCTTTACACGGCAGAGCAAGGGCAATTCCCCTGCGGTTGATGTATCACTAAGGCACCATGGAACACACCTTTTTCAAATACCAAGGCACAGGCAATGACTTTGTGATGATTGACGACCGCCAGGCCCGCTGGGACTTGGGCAATACCAATGCCGTGCAGGCCCTCTGCCACCGCAAATTTGGCATCGGCGCCGATGGACTGATCCTCCTCCGCGCCCATGCAGACTACGACTTTGAAGTGGTCTACTACAATGCGGACGGGAGCCAAAGTTTCTGTGGAAATGGCGCCCGCTGCGCAGTTGCCTTTGCCGCATTTCTAGGCATCATTGACCATAAAACCCAGTTTCTAGCGATAGATGGCCCCCACGAGGCGGTGATTCGTGAGGGACTGGTGGAACTAAAAATGGGAGACGTATCCTCCATCTCGGAAAGTCTGGGTGACGCATTTGTGCACACGGGCTCCCCTCATCACGTACGCTGGGTAGAAAACCTGGAAAGCTATCCGGTGCTAGACCAAGGGCAGCAACTCCGCCACCATGCCTGCTATGCACCCGGAGGCACCAATGTCAACTTTGTTGAGCAGGTAGGGGAACAGGAAATAAAGGTGCGCACCTTTGAGCGGGGAGTAGAAAACGAAACGCTCTCCTGTGGCACAGGTGTCACGGCCGCCGCCCTGGTTTTTGGCGAACGCCAACACCAAAATAGCGTCCTCGTCCATACCCCAGGGGGAACACTGCGGGTTATATTTGCAGGCAATGCCCAAGAAGGATTTCACGACATCTGGTTGATAGGCCCTGCGGAACAGGTATTTTCCGGGACCATTACCGCCTAAACAGTCAGGAGAGCCGCCGTAAGAAGCAGCAACCAAAGAGTATCAATTCTAATAAAAAGCACTTATTTTTAAGTCCCGAAAAAAACGGGCACCGACACGACACCATGCTAGATTTTATTGCAAAAGGATTGGCCAAGCTATTTGGCACCAAATCCGACCGAGATATCAAAGAACTTTTGCCCCGCGTAACGGAGATCAACCAGATTTTTGCAGGCTTTGCGGCCCTATCTGACGATCAACTCAGGGAGCAAACGCAAACGCTCCGCTCCCGCATCAACGCCCACCTGAAAGTTATCGACAATAAAATCGCCGACATCCGCGTGCAGATTGAGGCGCAACCTGCCGACGCAGTACACCAAAAAGACCAGCTATTCAACGACATCGACGCCCTAGAAAAAGAGCGCGATACGGAGTTGGAAAAAGTTCTTGACGAGGTGATGACCACCGCCTTTGCCCTAGTAAAGGAAACGGCCCGCCGCTTCAAGGAAAACGGCAAGCTAGAAGTGACGGCCAGCCCGCGCGACCGTGAACTTGCCTCCAGCAAGGCCAACGTGCAGATCCAAGGTGACCAGGCCATCTGGCACAACAAATGGATGGCAGCAGGTACCGAGGTGATCTGGGACATGGTGCATTACGACGTGCAGCTGATCGGTGGCATGGTCCTTCACAAAGGAAAAATCTCTGAAATGGGCACTGGAGAAGGTAAAACGTTGGTTTCTACCCTCCCTGCCTTCCTCAACGCACTCTCTGGACGTGGCGTGCACCTGGTGACGGTCAACGACTACCTCGCCAAGCGAGATTCGGAGTGGAATGCCCCCTTGTTTGAGTTTCACGGACTGACCGTGGACTGCATCGACAAGTACCAACCCAATTCTCCTGGAAGGAAAAAAGCCTATGCCAGTGATATCGTGTATGGCACCAACAACGAGTTTGGCTTCGACTACCTCCGAGACAACATGGCCCGCGAGGCAGAGGACCTAGTGCAAGGCAAGCACCACTTTGCCATGGTGGATGAGGTGGACTCCGTCTTGATTGACGATGCCCGTACCCCTTTGATCATCTCCGGCCCCGTGCCAAGAGGGGATGTGCATGAGTTTGACCAAATGAAGCCTCGGGTATTGACCCTGGTGGAGGAGCAACGCAAGTTGGTGCAAGGATTTCTGACTACGGCCAAGAAACTCATCGCCGACGGAAATGAAAAAGAAGGAGGGCTAGCCTTGTTTCGTGCTTACCGGGGCATTCCCAAGTACAAACCCGTGATCAAGTACCTTTCTGAGCCAGGCATCCGTGTGATTCTTCAGAAAACGGAAAACCATTACCTCCAGGACAACAAGCGCAACATGCCTGAGGCAGACGAGCCGCTGTTGTTTACCATCGACGAAAAAACAAACGTCATCGACTTGACCGATCGTGGTATCGAGACCATGACGACCAAAAACGAGGACCCAAGCTTCTTCATCCTACCGGACATCGGCATCGTCATTGCCGACCTAGAAAAAGACAGCTCTCTTGACGACACCGAAAAGCTTGTACGCAAGGAAGAGGTCATCAAAGACTACGCCGTCAAGGCCCAACGCATCCATACCGTTAACCAGCTCTTGAAGGCCTACTGCATGTTTGAGCGCGACACCGAATACATCCTTGTGGATGGAAAAGTGAAGATCGTCGACGAGCAAACCGGCCGTGTCATGGAAGGCAGACGCTACTCCGATGGCCTGCACCAAGCGATCGAAGCCAAGGAAAATGTGAAGGTGGAAGATGCCACCCAAACCTACGCGACGATTACCCTACAAAACTACTTCCGCATGTACCACAAGTTGGCCGGCATGACGGGAACAGCAGAAACAGAAGCAGGAGAATTCTGGGAGATCTACAAGCTGGACGTAGTGGTGATCCCAACCAACAAGGGCATCATCCGACAGGACCGCGAGGACAAAGTATACAAGACGGTTCGTGAAAAGTTTAATGCCGTCACAGACGAAATCAACGAGCTCGTTGCCCAAGGAAGGCCAGTACTCGTGGGTACTACCTCGGTGGAAATCTCCGAAGTACTCAGCCGCATGCTGACGCTGAAAAAAATCAATCACCAGGTATTGAACGCAAAGCAGCACGCTAGGGAAGCCGAAATCGTGGCCGAAGCGGGTAAGCCGGGAACAGTAACCATCGCCACCAACATGGCGGGTAGAGGTACGGATATCAAGCTTACTCCTGAATCCCGAAAGGCAGGAGGTCTAGCCATCATTGGTACAGAGCGACACGAATCTCGTCGCGTTGATCGTCAGTTGCGAGGCCGTTCAGGTCGTCAAGGAGACGTGGGTTCTTCCCAGTTTTTTGTTTCCCTGGAAGACAGTTTGATGCGCTTATTTGGATCGGACCGTATTGCCAAACTCATGGACCGCATGGGCTTGGAAGAAGGAGAAGTGATTCAGCACAGCATGATCACCAAGTCCATCGAACGAGCACAGAAAAAGGTGGAGGAAAACAACTTCGGTACGCGTAAGCGCTTGCTCGAGTACGATGACGTGATGAACTCGCAGCGGGAAGTGGTCTACAAGCGCAGAAGAAATGCACTCAAAGGCGATCGCTTGGAGCTAGACATTCTCAACATTCTGTACGATGTCTGCGAAAACCTAGTCGAGCAAGGCAAGGGGGCTGAAGATGCGGATAACCTGCGCATGAATGTCTTCACTAGCTTGGGCGTTGACTTTGCGCTTTCGGATCACGATTTGAAAACCAAGGACACAGGCAAACTAACCCAAGAGCTCTATGCCCTTGCCTTTGATTTTTACCAAAAGAAAAACCTTCTCATCGCCGAAACAGCCCTCCCTGTCTTTAAAAAGGTGCAAGAAGAGCGTGGAGGCACGGTAAAGGACATCATGGTACCGATTACGGATGGAGTCAAGCAAATTGGAGTAGTGTGCAACTTGGAAAAAACGCTGCAAAATAATGGACAGGAGCTCGTTCGGGCCATTGAAAAGAACGTTTCTTTGGCCATCATTGACCAAAACTGGAAGGAGCACCTCCGCGATATGGATGACTTGAAGCAATCTGTTCAGAATGCGGTGTACGAACAAAAAGATCCGCTTTTGATTTACAAGTTTGAGGGCTTTGAGCTATTCAAACGCTTTATCGGCAAGCTGAACGAGGACATGACCTCCTTCCTTACTCGAGCCGACCTGCCCAAGCAAGACGCTTCCCAGGTGCAGCAAGCACCGCAGACCCAGCGCACCGCAGATCCTAAACTTCAGACTTCCAAGGCCGATGTAGGAAACACGCTCAACCCAGGCGCCAACCGAGCCGCCGCAGCAGCAGCTAACGCCGGACGAACCGCCCCTGCGCCAGTGGCCCCACGGAAAGTGGACAAGGTCTTTGGTAGAAATGACAAGGTATCTGTACAGTACCGCGACGGAAGCACCAAGCTAGATGTCAAGTACAAAAGTGTCGAGCAAGATCTTGAACAAGGCAATTGCGTGGTCATAGAAAACTAAAAGCATGAAGAATTTTTGGATCGTTGGAATAGTACTCGTTGTGTGGAGCTGCAAAACTACCACCACACTATCTCAAGTTGAGGCAGTAGATTATTCCAACTACCAAGAAGACTTGGGGGCACGGCTTCCTGATTTTCCCGATTATACGCAAGCAGTACAAGAGGCGACACCAGTCTTGCCCTCTTCCTCGCAAGAAGTAGATGCGCAGTTGGGGCAACTTATTCGAAAAAACCAGGAAAAAGCAAAAGCGGAACCCTATTTTTCTGGCTTCACGGTTCTAGTTTATTCAGGAATAGACCGAAACGAAGCGTTCAAAGCCAAGGATGACCTTGCCCTTCAGTTTCCGGAGCTTACGTCAGAAATGCAATACCAGCAGCCGCGCTATTTAGTGAAGGTGGGTAGTTATGCCTATAAAATTGAAACACAATCAATTTACAGCAAGCTAAAGTCCCTTTTTCCAGCGGCAAGGATTATTCAAGATAAATTTCTACGGAAAGAATATACCATCTCTACCTCTTCAACTCCCAATGCTAAAGGAAAGAATTAAAGTCTTGGCCCAGCGCGACAAGCAGGAGGTAATTGCACTTCGCCGCCACCTGCATGCCCATCCTGAACTTTCCTTCAAGGAGTTTCAGACAGCGGCATTTGTAGCAGACAAGCTTCGGGAGATAGGTATCACAGAGATAGAATCGAAAGCCACGACGGGTTGGTCTGCACTCATTCGAGGCAATAATCCAGAAAAAAAGGTAGTGGCCCTGCGTGCCGACATGGATGCCCTACCCATCATTGAGGCCAACGAGGTTCCCTACAAATCACAAAGCCCTGGCGTGATGCATGCCTGTGGCCATGATGCACATACAGCGTCGCTTCTGGGCGCAGCAAAGATCCTACACGAACTGAGAGATCAGTTTGAGGGCACAATCAAATTGATCTTCCAGCCGGGAGAAGAAGTTATCCCTGGTGGTGCTTCGCTCATGATCAAAGACAAGGTCCTCGAAAATCCCCGCCCCAATGCCGTTATTGGGCAGCATGTGATGCCACTCATTCCTGCAGGCAAGGTGGGCTTTCGCTCTGGCTTATACATGGCCAGCACAGACGAGCTCTACTTGACCATCACAGGCAAGGGAGGTCACGGCGCCATGCCGGAAACTTTCCTCGACCCGGTCTTGATTTCAGCACACCTTATTGTCGCCATGCAGCAGATTGTCAGCCGCGTTGCCAACCCAAAGATGCCTTCTGTGCTGTCCTTTGGTCGTGTGGAGGCACTAGGAGCCACCAATATTATTCCCAATGAAGTCAAGATTCAAGGCACCTTCCGTACGCTTGATGAGGCCTGGCGAAGCAAGGCGCACGAGAAAATGCGTCAAATCGCCGTTGGCATTGTGGAGGGAATGGGAGGAAAGTTGGATTTTGAAATCCGCAAAGGTTATCCCTGCTTAAAAAATGAACCCGCACTCACGGCCAGATCAGTGGACGCGGCAAAGGCTTACCTCGGCGAAGAAAATGTCCTTGACCTAGATATCTGGATGGCAGCAGAGGATTTTGCTTTCTTCTCCCAAGAAGTAGGTGGATGTTTTTACCGACTCGGAACCCGTAACGAAGCCCGAGGAATCACCTCCGGCGTGCACACGGCCACCTTTGACATTGAAGAAGAAGCCTTGGAAATCGGCGCCGGCCTAATGGCCTGGTTGGCGGTATCCGAACTGGCTTCTACCTAATCCTATTTTCGTTCCCATGTTATGAAAAGAATCTATTCGTTTTCGCTCGCCTTCGCCCTGACGCTTGTTTTTACATTTGGGGCTTCTCAAGCCTTTGCTTGGGGACAGTTGGGACACTACTTGATCGGTTTGATGGCTGAGAAGCAGCTTAAAAAATCCACCCTCAAAAAGGTGGAGGGTCTGCTTTACCCGGTTTCACTAAGCAGAAGCGGCACTTGGATGGATGACATCAAATCCGACAGAAGCTACGACTATGCCACTACCTGGCATTACCTAAATAGTAAAAACGGGGAATACGATCCGAGCACCCAGGAAAAAACAGGTGATGCTTTCGAGGCGATTCAGCGAATCAAAGCAGAGTTGAAAAAAGGAGGCCTAGACCCGAAGACAGAAGCTGAAAAGCTAAAAATGCTCATTCACATGATTGAGGATATCCACCAGCCACTGCATGTGGGCACGGGCACCGACAAAGGTGGAAACGATGTGCGAATTGAGTTTTTTGGACAGCCGACTAACCTGCATGCCCTTTGGGATTCTGGTATGATCGATCGTCAAGGCATGAGTTATACCGAATTGGGGGAGGAATTGTACCGTCGCATGACGCCTCAACTGCAAGCAAAATATCGATCTGGAACAATGGAGGATTGGCTAAAAGAAGCGGTGAGTTACAGACCTCAGGTGTATAACCTCCCGGAAAACAAAAAGATCAGCTACCCCTACATGTATCAGAATTTCAGCATTGCGGAAGAGCGGCTGATTGCTGCTAGCGTGCGTCTCGCACAGGTGCTAGAGGAGATTTATCCCTAATAAAAGGGGATAAAATTTTACGTTTGAGAAATTTGTCTTAAATTCATAGACAAATTTCCTGCCATGTATCCCATTATCCCTTCCTCAAATCTCATTTCGGTTGTCAATGAAATGGAGTCCTATGCGACCAGCCTACCTCGGTATGGGCGTCAGGCCAGCGGATCCACGCTAAGTGAAGGCCTTCGCTCGGCCCAGTTTTTTTCGGACCGGATGTTGTTGGTGGAGTTGATTCGCAAGGGGATTCCCACCACCCTGTTTTTGACGATCAAAGATTTGGCTCCTTTTTCAGATGAGGAGTGGTCGGATTTTTTGGACATCTCCCTCAAGTCCTTGCAGCGCTACAAAAAAGAGCCGGACTACCTTTTCAAATCCATCCATTCCGAAAAAATCATTGAGTTGGCAGAAGTGACCGTGGTGGGTTTGGAGGTGTTTGATACCGCTGCTGATTTTGGAGCCTGGCTCAATGCGGCGAGTCCAGCGCTTGGCGGCAAGATGCCGCTGGAGTTGTTGAAGGACTCTTACGGCCAAGAGTTGGTCATCCAAGAGTTGCACCGCATCGACCAAGGGATATTTGTCTGATGCAGGTCTATCGCTTGGTGCGGAAAAAGTACGCTAATCCCTTATCGGGGGAAGGGGCTGCTCGATCGGGCAATCGCTGGAATTCCAAAGGAACGGCGCTGATTTACTGTGCAGACAGTCGCGCGTTGGCCATGGCTGAAGTGGCAGTGCACCTTTCTCTTGTGCTTTTGCCCAAGGACTACGAAATGGTCGAATTAGAAATTCCTGATGAGGTAAGTTTGAGGACGCTGGCTTCAGCCAACTTTCCTGTAGGATGGAATAGTTTTCCACATCTGCTTCAAACGCAGCGGATCGGAGACAAATTTGTGGAGGTTGCAGAAAGTTGCGTGCTGCAAGTACCTTCGGCAGTAGTGCCTGGGGATTTCAATTACCTACTAAATCCCGCACATCCAGATTTTGAACGGATTCAACTCAAAAGCAGGGTGGATTTTCCCTTTGATTCGCGATTTTTTGGGGTCTGATTACTTTTGTGTGGCCTGAAACTTGGCTTTCGCCCCATCCAAGAATTTTACAAAATCGGTAATGTCGGTGTCATAGCCTCTTGGAGTAGCCAATAGCTGCTCCTGGTGGTCCAAGATGACATAGTAAGGTTGCGCGTTATTATTGAAACGGGTGATCTGGAAGTCGGCATTTTGCTTGCCCAAGGTTTTTTTCTCCTTACCGTCGTAGCTAGAGGTATACCACTTGCTTTCTGGGAGCTCGAGGCGCTCGTCAATGTAGAGGGCCACCATCACAAAATCTTCTTTCAAGCGCTTGAGCACCTGAGGATCCACCCACACATTTTCCTCCATCTTGCGGCAGTTGACGCAGCCATGTCCGGTAAAGTCAATCAACAGCGGCTTTCCTTCCCGCTTGGCGGCAGCAAGGGCTTGTTCGTAGTCAAAGTAGCCAGGGATGCCGTGGGGGATGCTAAGCAAGTCCCCGTAGAGGATCAGTTCTGTGGAGGGGCTCGTAGGCTCGCTCTCCGCGGACCCAGTGAGGCTAAACTGCTGTGTAGTCAATGGGGGCAAATACCCGCTCAATGCTTTGAGCGGCGCTCCCCAAAGTCCCGGAATCATGTACACCACGAAGGCAAAGGTGACCAAGGCGAGGAGCAAGCGAGGCACGCCCAAATGCTCCATCTTGGAGTCGTGTGGAAGTCTGATTTTTCCCAAGAGGTAGAGTCCCAAGGCAGAGAAGATCACGATCCAAATGGCTAGGAATATATCTCGATCCAAGATGCCCCAGTGGTATACCAAGTCGGCGATGGAAAGGAATTTGAAGGCCAAAGCCAGCTCCAGAAAGCCCAAGACCACCTTCACGGTATTCAGCCAGCCCCCAGATTTGGGAAGTCGCTGCATCCACTCAGGGAAGATGGCAAATAAGGTAAAGGGGATGGCAAAGGCCAAACCAAAGGAGAACATGCCCAATACGGGCTTGATCAGTTCACCACCTGCAGAGGAGATCAAGATGGAACCTACAATCGGTCCGGTGCAGGAAAAAGAAACCAAGACCAAGGTAAAGGCCATAAAAAACACGCCTCCAAGACCTCCTTTTTCAGCTTTCGCATCTATTTTATTGACAAAACTGGAAGGAAGAGTAAGCTCAAACATCCCCAGAAAGGCAAGGGCAAAGACCAAGAAAATGCCGAAGAAAAACACGTTGGGCAGCCAGTGGGTGGCTAGCCAGTTGGCAAACTCCGGCCCTTGGATCGCGGCAACAGCAGTACCCGCAACGGTGTAAATACCAATAATTGAAAGACCATAGATAAACGCCTGTCGAATGCCTTCGGCTCGTTTTTTGGATCTGCCGGTAAAGAAACTTACCGTCATCGGGATCATGGGAAACACGCAAGGCGTCAACAATGCGGCTAGACCAGCCAAGAAAGCCAGTACCATAAAGCCCCAAAGTGAAGCCGTTTCTTCTTCCCCTGCAAACTCATCCGTGGTGGAGGTTGCTGCAGGAACCGAATCGGTAGGTATAGCCACTGTTGAATCTGTTCCTGCTGTTGAATCTGAACTGGGTATTGCTTCTTCAAGTGGAACTTCCTCTAAAACGGCGGCTACTTTTTGGAGGTCTTTAGCGGCGGCAGGATTTTCTTTTGCGGTAAACGGGAGCTCAATGTCCAACTCGTAATTGATGCATTGCCCAGTCAGGTCAGAGCACATCTGGTACTCTAGGGAACCGGTAACCTTTCCTGAAGTGACCAGCAAGGTGAGGGGTTGTTCAAAGCGCCCTTTTCCCATAAAATAGGTCACGTCGCCTTCCCAAACCTCGTCATATTTCTTCTTTGGCTGTATG
>JBIIFN010000203.1:0-3600 GCA_044237325.1 Algoriphagus sp. | reverse complement strand
GGGCTTTGGCTTCCGTTGTGGATTTTTAGGAATGTTGCACATGGAAATTGTGCAGGAGCGCTTGGAGCGTGAGTTTGACATGACCGTCATCACGACGGTGCCTTCGGTGCAGTTCAAGGCGTTAATGACTACCGACGAATACCAGGTCATTAATGCGCCTTCTGACATGCCAGATCCTACGCGTTTCAAGCACATCGAGGAGCCATTTGTAAAGGCATCTATCATCACTGCTGCCGAGTACGTGGGTCCTGTGATTTCACTTTGCATGGACAAGCGAGGGCAAATCAAAAATCAGGTGTACTTGACTTCAGATCGAGTAGAGTTGCAGTTTGATATGCCGTTGGCAGAAATTGTATTCGACTTCTTTGATCGTTTGAAGACCATTTCCAGAGGCTATGCTTCCCTAGATTACGAATTGAAAGGTTTCCAAGAGTCGCATATGGTGCGCTTGGATATCATGCTCAACGGTGAGCCTGTGGATGCACTTTCCGCGATTGTGCACCGGGATAAAGCCTACGATTGGGGCAAGCGTCTTTGCGACAAGCTGAAAGAGTTAGTGCCACGTCAAATGTTTGAAATCGCTATTCAAGCGGCCATTGGACAGAAAATTATTGCCAGAGAAACCGTAAAAGCCATGCGTAAGAACGTGTTGGCGAAGTGTTATGGGGGTGATATTTCCCGTAAGCGCAAGCTTTTGGATAAGCAGAAAAAAGGAAAGAAACGCATGCGTCAGGTCGGGAACGTTGAGATTCCGCAGGAGGCGTTTATGGCGGTGTTGAAGCTAGATTAAGGAAGTACGAAATACGAGGTACGAGGTACGAAATACGGAAGGCTGTAAAGGTAAACTACGTAAACAGTAATTCAACTAGGTTTATTACAAAACACGATAGCATGAATGGGTAACTAAACACAATTCCGATGAGCCAGGCATTAAAGGATAGAACTAAAAAATTCGCACTTGATGTTTGGTTTCTCTGTTCTCACTTACCCCATACAAGAGAATATAATAATTACATAAATCAACTTCTTCGTTGTTCTAGCTCTGTGGCTGCAAACTACAGAGCAGCCATGCGGGCAAAGTCGAACGCAGACTTTATAAATAAATTAAAAATTGTAGAGGAAGAGGCCGATGAAAGTCAATTCTTTTTGGAACTGCTCAGTAAAATCAACAGTAATGAGCAGTTGCATCCAGAAATTGACCGACTGACCAAAGAAGTAGACGAATTGATTTCCATTTTTGTGGCTAGCTTAAAAACTGCCCGATTGAATTTCACCAAGTAGGGTTGTCTTTGATTTGGTTCCGTACTTCGTATTTAAAAAATATTCAAGATTCCTATAACTGGTATGACAACCCTAATAGACGGAAAGAAAACCGCGCAAGACATAAAAAATGAAATTGCGGTGCGGGTAGCAGAAATTAAACAAGCAGGCGGAAAGCAGCCTCACCTAGCTGCCATTCTGGTAGGAGAAGATGGTGCCAGCCAAACCTACGTTGGAGCTAAAGTAAAATCCTGTGAGGAAGTTGGCTTTACCTCGACCCTGGTACGCCTTGCTGCGGAGGTTTCTGAAGAAGAATTGCTCCGCACGGTGGAGGAAATCAACCAAAACCCGGACATCGACGGATTGATTGTGCAGCTTCCCTTGCCCAAACACATTTCTGTAGACAAGGTGACCAACCGCATTCGTCCTGAAAAAGACGTGGACGGCTTTACTCCTGCCAACGTGGGAAGAATGACCCTCAACTGGCCTGCATACGTGGCTGCAACTCCTTACGGCATCGTGGAGCTGCTCAAGCGCTACCAGATTGAAACCTCCGGCAAGCACTGTGTGGTGATTGGCCGTAGCCATATTGTAGGTAGTCCGATGAGCATCTTGATGGCGCGCAATGGCAACCCCGGGAATGCTACGGTAACACTTACCCACTCCAAAACTAAGGACTTGGCGTCCATCTGTAGAACAGCAGATATTTTGATTGTGGCAATCGGCAAGCCCGAGTTTGTAACAGCCGATATGGTGAAGCCAGGTGCGGTTGTGATCGATGTGGGTATCCACCGTGTGGAAGATGCCAGCAAGAAGTCTGGCTTCCGCTTGATCGGTGACGTGAAGTACGATGAAGTAGCGCCATTGGCGTCTGCAATTACGCCTGTGCCGGGTGGAGTAGGACCCATGACTATTGCGGCCTTGCTGTACAACACGCTTCAATCTGCCGAAAAGAAGGTTTTTGGTTGAACTCTAAAAAATATAAAGAAAAGCGAAGAGAAGCTTTGCTTCCCAAAGCTCGGTTTTCTACTTTTGCAATCCCCAATCGCGCACGTGGTGAAATTGGTAGACACGCCACTTTGAGGGGGTGGTGCCCGTTCGGGTGTGGAAGTTCGAATCTTCTCGTGCGCACTCCAAAATTAAGGCGACTCTGCAAAGAGTCGCCTTTTTTGATTTATAGCCTTTTTTGATTTAGCCTACTATTGATTGAAGGGATTGGACCATTTTTCATTGGTGTATACATCTCTACCTGAAAGTGTACGCACAAAGGCTACCAGCGCAGCAATTTCCGCAGGAGTCAAGTTTAGGTTTTGCCCTATGCCTCCAGGACTTAATCTCGCGTCTAGGTTATTGTTTCCGGGTACAATAGGAATGGTATTGTAATGCCCCATTACATTTTGAAGTGTTGCAAATACCCCGTTGTGCATAAAGGGTCCATTGGAGCCTCCTGCTGTATTTACCGCATCCCTGAGGGAGGGTGAGCGGGTGTTGGTTAGATCTAGTGTTCCTCCAGCAACGATTCTACGAACGACTCCGTTATTTCTGGTGTTTGGGTCTATGTCAAATTCGGGTGCGCGGTGGCATCCTTGGCAACCTGCACCACCACTGATTCGGACGCTATTTGGGTTAAAGACAGGAGGGGTCAAGAAAAGTTGTTTTCCAAGATTTTCTTGGGCCGTAAAATTTTGGAATGGTGCAGCATCGTTGGGTGCGAGCGCTCTGCCGGCGTCAAACTTGCTATCGAAAGATTGGATGCTTCGAATGAAATTGGCCAAGGCATCCTGCATACGCTGCTCGGTAACAATTGGGCTGCCATAGGCGAGTTGAAATAACTCTTTGTAGTAGGCGATCCCGTTTAGCTTAGTTAGGAGTGCTGCAAAGTTCGGCCGGCCTGTTTGGCCACTGAAACCCAACTCAGCATGATCCTGGATGGGGTCAGTCACCTGATCTTCCAAGGTGGCAGCACGCTCGTCCCAGAAGAATTTAATCTCGTTTGCGTAGCGCGTATTGATTAAGCGCATGGAATGTCGGGTAGTCACGCCTGCTTGTACGCCAGCACTAGCCAGGGTCGTATCTCCAAAGGCCAAGGCCTGCTTGTGGCAGCTCGCACAGGAAATGCTGTTGTCGATGCTCAGGCTTTTGTCGTAAAAAAGTACTCTGCCCAAGGTCGCCTTTTCATCTGTGATGGGATTGCCTCCTGTATTGTCCTTCCGTATATAGGTTGGCGTACTTTGGTTGGCATAGTTAAGCAGGTTGCTAGGATCGATCTTTGTTCCAAACACCTCGTTGATGGCTGAATTGGTTACGGGCGCGGTGGTTTCCGGGTTGCAGGCGCTCAGT
>JBIIFN010000202.1:0-3607 GCA_044237325.1 Algoriphagus sp. | reverse complement strand
CACATCATCTGGGTTGGAATCTGGATGGCAGCTGTGACGCTTTTTACCCAGTACCTTGCACTACAGCAAGGATGGCACTGGCAGACGATGGTCTTTTCTGTGCTTTCCTTCTCTCAACTCGGGCATGTGCTCGCCATCCGTAGTGACCGTACCTTCTTGTTTAAGCAGGGAATCTTGACAAATAAGCCCCTAATCCTTGCCGTAGGGAGCACTTGTGTGCTTCAATTGGCAGTGATTTACCTCCCCTTTTTCAACGACTTGTTCAAAACAGAGGCACTATCTCTAGGGGAGCTTGCCGCTTGCTTGGGGATGTCTGCCCTGGTTTTTCACGCAGTGGAACTTGAAAAATGGCTACGTACCAAATTGTTTCCGCTACCCAAGGCCGCGGAAAACCAGTGAGGTTTTAAAAAACCAGGAGGCCGTTTTCGGAAAGGAGCTCCCATACCTCGGACTCCAGTAGTTCCTCAAAATCACCCAACTCCTGCTCGTAATGCGCACGAATCTCCTTTACCGTGGTCGAGGCTTGGGTATGGCTCACTTTTTCTAGGAGCCAAAACACCCACTCCCCAAACTCGATCGGGAGCTCTAGTGCAAAATCATCTTTTTTACCCGAAAAAATCAGTTCGCACATCCCCTCTTCCAGCGGTACGAGCTGGGGAGTCATACCCAGCCAGCAAAGGCGGTGCGTGTCTTTGTATCCTTTTTTGGGGGCTGTTTCGAGCTGTTGTAGGATGTAGTTTTTGGGGATGCGGGTGGAAGGAATTTTGAAGTCAAACCAGTTTTTCAGTGGCAGTTCAAAGCCAATCCCGTGCATGTAGTTGAACAAGGATTTGCGCAGCCCTTCTGAAAAAACACCGTGATCAATACCGGTTGGATCTTCAAAATCCACCTCGTTATTGGCAAAAGCGCCCAGGCTAGTATCGGTTCGAACGACCCCAAAAGCCTTTGGATTGAGCCCGACTGGACTGTGCACGGTCATGGCAAAGCGATGCCAAAAGCCCGATTGAATCACCCCTTGTTCAAATAGCTGCCTAACCATCTCCAAAGAATCGATGGTCTCTTGCTCGGTTTGGGTAGGGTAGCCATACATCAAATAGGCATGCACCAAGATCCCCGCCTGCGTGAAATTTTGGGTTACCTGAGCCACCTGAGGCACAGTTACCCCCTTTTTAATCAATTCAAGGAGACGGTCAGACGCCACTTCCAGCCCTCCTGACACGGCGATACAGCCCGAAGCTCGAAGAAGGCGGCAAAGGTCGGCCGTAAAGCTACTTTCGAAGCGGATATTCGTCCACCAAACCACCACCATCCTTCGGCGGAGGATCTCTAGCGCCAGCTCTCGCATCAGCGCTGGGGGTGCAGCTTCGTCTACAAAGTGGAAACCATTCGTGCCCGTTTGGGCGATGATTTCCTCGAGACGATCACAGAGCAAGGCAGCGGTGACAGGCTCGTAGCGACCGATATAGTCTAGGGAAACATCGCAAAAGGTACATTTGCCCCAGTAGCAACCGTGGGCAAGTGTCAGCTTGTTCCAACGCCCATCGCTCCAAAGGCGATGCATCGGGTTGGCCACCTCAATAACAGAGAGGTATTCTCGTAGGCGCAAGTCGCTGTAATCGGGTGTGCCCACCTCCCGCTGAGGAAGGTCGCGCACAGCCAGGTTGTTGATATAGCTTACCTTTCCGTCTAAACGCAAAAAGGTGCGCTTTAGCTCGGTATAGGGTCTTTTTCCCGCCAAATGCTCCAAAAGTAGCTGCACGGGAGCTTCACCATCGTCAAGGACGATGAAATCCACGTAATCAAACACGCGCGGTTCCTTGAGGGAGCGCAATTCGGTATTGGGGTAGCCTCCACCCATCCATACTTTGATGAGGGGGTACTTGGCTTTGATGTATTGTCCGCATTTGAGTGCCGCGTAGAGGTTGCCCGGAAAAGGCACCGTAAAGGCCACGGACTCGGGTTGGCAGGCTTGAATTTTCTCCTCCAGCAGGTCTAGCAGCAGTTCATCCACCATGCTCAAAGGCTGGTGTAGGGCCTCGTGCAGCTCGTCAAAGCTACGTGCCGACATGCCCAGACGCTCTGCATAGCGGGTAAATCCAAAATGGGGGTCAATGGCTTCCGTGATCAGGTCACCTAGATCTTCCAAATACAAGGTGGCCAAGTAGCGGGCTTTGTCACGGATGCCAAGGGCTCCAAAGGCCCATTCCAGGTCATCAAGTTGCTCGAAGCGTGCGCCTTCCGGCAAAAAGTCACCTTCAGCGAGCGCATAGGCCAAGGTGGGATTTTTGTCTTGAAGAAAATCAATCACTGGACCGATGGTCTGCAGGTATTGGCTGCGCATACGGAGTACCCGAGTTGCACCCTCAGACAAGTTGGGCAGGCGTGATGCCCGGTCAAATACTTCCGTCAACTTCGGCTTGGACAGCAAGGCCAACATCACCTCTATACCCAAGTCAACTTGGGTGGACGACAGCTGCAGCGTGTTCAAAAAACCCTTCAGGTAGGCCGTTGCCGGATAGGGCGTATTGAGCTGGGTGAAGGGCGGGGTGATGAATAGGACGTTGGTCGACAAGGAAGGAGGCGTTTGCAGCATCAAAGGTCGGAAAGAATGGGGATTTTTTCACCTGCTTGGCGCATAACCTACTGGAAGGAATTTAGATGTTGCGAAAGCAAGATTTGGATGCTGACGAATGAAGGTGATGGGCAATTGCCCAAAATTTCGATCTTTGTGGGCATGAGCAATAACGACATCCTACGCACCCTGCGGTACACCTTCCACTACCATGACCACAAGATGAAGGAGATTTTTGCCTTGGGGGGAAAAGAAATCTCTTTTGAGGAAGTGGCTTTATGGCTCAAAAAAGAAGAAGATGCGGACTTCGTGACCTTATACGACAAGGATTTGGCCCACTTTCTAGATGGTCTGATCGTGGCAAATCGCGGCAAAAAAGAGGGGGCGGCGCCTGTGGTGGAAAAGAAACTCAATAACAATGGCATCCTACGCAAACTGAAGATCGCCTTGAACCTACAGGAAGAGGGCATGCTGGAGATCTTTGCCTTGCGTGGTTTTCGATTGAGTAAGCACGAGCTGAGTGCCTTTTTTCGAAATCCATCCCAAGCCCAATACCGCGAGTGCAAGGACCAGGTGATGCGCAACTTTTTGATGGGACTGCAGGAGAAATATCGCGGGAAGGAAGCATAAAAAGGGTTTGTCGGTCCTAGCGATCGAACTTCTGAATCTAATGCGCGTACAAGGAAAGAGTAGGTTCAACTCACTATTTTTTGATTTACAATCCATGAATAAACTTTTAGCCTATCACCTAGTCACGCTAATCCCAATGGTGGTGATCCTTGGCCTATATAGCTATGCTTTCATTGGTTCAGCACTTTTTGCTATCCTGTTTTGCCTTTATGCATTCGTGTATAGACCATACATAGATTATAAAAGACTACATAAAAAAGGGTTAGTCACGAAAGAAGAATTCTTAAAGTCATTCGGCTTTATACGGTTCAACTATTATTACGAATTACTATTTGAAAAGTAAGTGAAGTGACTTAGTCTACAGCCGTTCCATTACTCTTTTTATATGGACAGGTAAAGAAAAAT
>JBIIFN010000201.1:0-3613 GCA_044237325.1 Algoriphagus sp. | reverse complement strand
GGCTTGGATGAGATGGGTTTCTTTTTGGATTTCGTCTCGAAAGGTCAATCCGGTAAGTTTGCCAGTTGGATCTTTGCTGAGCCCGGTGACTTTGGTATAGTTGAGCAGGCAGGCTCCGAGTTCGTCGGCTGTTTGTGCGAGGTGGATGGCGAGTCGCGCATCGTCAAATTGTCCGTCTTGGTAGACCACAGCACCATGGAGACTGGTAGGTTGGAGGGTAGGAATGCGCCGAAGGGTTTCCTCTTTGGAGATAAAGTTGGAGGGGCCTAGGCCAAGTTTCCCGGCCATCCAATCGTAGATCTTCAGCCCAATGCTGTATTGGATACGGTCCCACCAGGTATAGATCGGGATCAGAAAGGACTGATTCTGGGTGAGGTGAGGGGCATTTTTGAGTAGGAGTCCCCGCTCTTTGAGTGCTTCAAACACTAGTGAGAGTTGCCCCTGAGCGAGGTAGCGTACTCCTCCATGCACCAATTTGGTGCTTCTGCTGGAAGTTCCTTTGGCAAAATCGGCCTTTTCTATCAGCAGTACGGAAAGACCCCGAGAAGCAGCATCCAACGCGACACCCAGGCCTGAGGCTCCACCTCCGATGACGGCGATGTCCCAGACCTTGGTTTTGTCTCGCAGCTGCTGCAGGTTTTTTTCTCGATTCATGTGATTGACCCCTAGACGAAATGTACTTAGGAAAGGGGACAAAAAGAAGGAGAACCAAAGCGCTCACAAAAAAAGCAAGGACATTGCCTTGCTTACCGTTTTGTTCAACCTAAAATCTACATGACTTAAAAATCCTTGTAGGTTTTTCGTACCACTTTGGCACCTTTTTTATCTAGCGTGACCACGTAGATGTAGTCGTACTCCAGATCGGTGAGGTCTGCAAATTTTTCTCCTTCATCGACAAAAGCATTGGCCAGCTGGCTGACGGTATTGCTATGGCCTACCACTAGGATATTGCCTTCACTGCTTCGCAGGTCGGCAACAAACGCTTCTTGATTTTTGGGATCATAGTACTCTATGGTTACTCCTGCCTCTGCTGCAGTGGGTTGGGCGGTATTTCGAGTGCGTGTAAAATCGGTTGAAAACACCCGTTTGATACTTTCCTTTTCTAGAATCTGTGCTAGTTTTTTGGCGCGAACACCACCCACATAGGCCAACTCTGGGTCTTTCCCTTCCAGTTGCTTCTCCGCATGACGAACGATATAGATCGTCTTAGGAGAGTTTTGGGCAGTACATGCTCCAAGAATTAGCAGAGAACTGAGTAGAAAAATGAAGTTTTTCATGGTGGTTATATTTTGGTAGAAATACAGTAGAAATACGACCTAATTTGAGAAGCAAGAGACAAGAAACAAGAAACAAGAAACAAGAGCAAAAGACTTAGATGCCTAATAACGCTAGAAACAAGTTTTCCCGAATTCGGCGTTCAAAATTCGGCGTCCAGCGTTCGATATTACTTTAAATACCGTATTTCGTACCTCGTACTTCGTACTTTCCTTTCTTATCCCGAAAACGTATTATCCAAATGCTGGTCCTTGGTTTTTAAGGTTTCCAGGTCAAGAAATTGCTCCCAAAATTCCGTTTCAGGAAGGGCGGCTCTAAGGAATAGTTTCTCTTTTTTGATCGGGTGTTCAAAGATCAGGTGGAAGGCATGCAGGTTAATGCTTGCGTCTGGGTTGGGTTTGGCAAAGCCATACTTCACATCTCCGCGAATCGGGCAGCCCATGGAAGCTAGTTGCACGCGGATTTGGTGAGGCCTGCCAGAGATAGGACGAACTTCCAGTAGGTAGTGGTCATTCATATGGCCGAGCACCTTGTAGTTGAGCTCAGCTTTCTGGGAACCGGGCACTTCCTCGTCGTGGGCAGTAACAAAGTTTTTAACCTCATCCTTGGTAAGCCAGTGGGTAAGTTTGCCTTGCTCTTCTTTGGGTCTTCTCTTAACGAGGGCCCAGTAAATTTTATGTATGTCTCTCTTTCTAAAGAGCTCCATCATGCGCTCCAGGCCTTTGGATGTTCTGGCAAAGGCAACCAATCCGCTCACCGGCCGATCGAGGCGGTGAATGGGGTGTAAGAAAACAGCGCCAGGCTTCTCGTACTTTTTCCCGATATAATCCCTGCAATAGTCGGTCAAGGTCTTGTCCTTGGTTTTGTCTCCTTGCACTAGGATTCCTGCAGCTTTGTTGACCACAAGCAGGTGATTGTCTTCGTAGACTACGCTGAAAGGTTTTGATTTCATGAGGGCAAAGGTAGTCTTATTTTCTTTGTGCGTGGATAGTGGGAGGCTGCTTTGGAGGCAAACAAGGGTTCTATCGGTTGAGCAAGACCTTAATCTCGTAGTCCTGTAGGTGTGCGTTGAGCCATCCCGCTTCGAGCTGGGCATCGTATTTCTTATAAAAATTGATCGCCGGGGCATTCCAATCGAGCACCTGCCACATCATGCCGCTACATTCCTCGTCGAGCGATTTTGCCATCACTTGATCAAATAGGAGCTTTCCGGCACCGTTGCCACGCTCGGATTCGGTCACGACGATGTCTTCTAGGTAGAGGCGCTTGCCCTTCCAGGTCGAGTAGCGGTAATAGTAGACAGCGATTCCGATGATTTCTTGGCTTTGGTCTTTGACGCAAACATAGAAGCCGTATGCCGGCTGGGGGCCAAAGCCTTCCTTTTCCATGCGGTCTAGCGTGTTGGTCACTTGCTCGGGTGCTTTTTCGTACAGGGCCAGTTCCTGAATGAGCTCGAGGACCCGTGGTAGGTCTGCTTTTTTACCTTCTCTTAGGGAGTACATCTGTTTTTCTGCTGGGGTAAGTTGATTATTTGGTATCTATGCCCCTAATTTAGACAAAACCTGATACCAAGATGTTTTTAGCCATCGATGCCGGCAATTCTAATGTAGTTTTTGCGCTCTATGATTCAAAGAGTGGAAAATGGACCAACCAATTCCGCTTGGAGACCAAAGCGCCACGTTTGATTGCGCAGCTGAGCAAAAAGGTACCCTTGTATTTTTTGGAGCATGGCATTACCGTGGATCAAATCGAAAGCATTGGATTTAGCTCGGTGGTGCCTGAGATCAATGGGATCATTGAACAATTTTGCGAAGGGTTTTTTGGCAAGTTGCCCTACCAGATTCAGGGGAAAAGTTACGCCAAACTGCCCATTCGTACCTTTCGCCCCAATGAAATTGGCACCGATTTGATGTGTAATGTGATGGCGGCCTATACCCGGTACCAAGGCCCAGTGATAGTAGTGGATTTTGGAACAGCCCTGACGTTTACGGTAGTCGATGCTACGGGGGAAATCCTCGGCGTGACTATTGTTCCAGGCCTTCAAACGGCCATCAAGGCGCTCTTTATGAATACTTCTAAGTTGCCCGAGGTGGAACTCAAGTTGCCTGTCTCCGTATTGGGAAAAGACACCATCCATGCCATTCAGGCGGGGGTGTTGTATGGGTATACTGGCTTGGTCAAAGGGATGCTGGAAGCGATTCAGGTGGAAACAGGTCTACCCTTCACCGTGGTGGCTACTGGGGGACTTTCGTCCATTCTTACCACGTTGGAGGGCACATTCGATACCGTGGACCGAAACCTGACCTTGGATGGTTTGCGCTTGATTACAGAGACGAAT
>JBIIFN010000200.1:0-3624 GCA_044237325.1 Algoriphagus sp. | reverse complement strand
AGTAGCCCCGCCCATACTTGACATTTGGCCTGTGCTGGAACCCACCTTTGTGTCCTTTGCTGGGCGAAAGCTAGTGCTCGGTAGGGCAATCGAATTTCCTGCTTGGTACTGCATCAAGGCGAGCGTTTCGAACTTCAACAAGTAATCCAGGTTTTCTTGGGCAAGCTGCTGTTCTCCTTGAAGCAGGAGTAGCTTGTTCCAGGTGGATTTCACCTCAAAAAACAATCGATTTTTTTCCTCCAGGAACAATTGGTAGTCGGCTTGGCCCATATGGTACGCCTCTTCTTTTTGGGTAGAAAGCATCCCAAACCAAGGGAACATCTGCATCAGCCTAAAATCGGCTGTTTGGTTGCCCATAAATCGCTCCATGGGACGAATGAAGGTGCCAACTTGAAGTTCTGGATCAGGTAGACTCGCTTGGTTGACCTGCTCCGCTTTCGCTTGGTAGCGCGCATAGGCAGCCTTTAATCCTAGGTTATTTTCCGCAGCCTGTAGAAGGTAATCTTCCAGTGTTTGCGCATGGAGCGTCTGCGTTCCTGCCCACAGAAACAAGAGTAGGCAAGCGAGGGAAAGGATAAAGCCCCGCATCTGCTTGCTCCCTGGCGCAAAGAATTGATAAGTAAGTATGTGCTTATTTTTCATCGGATATCTGAGAAGTAGCCAAAGGGGTTTCCTTCGCCTTTTGATTCAATTTTCTTTCAGCCCACCAGCAATACAAAGTGGGCACTATAAATACGGTGGTGATCTCCAAAACCATGCCTCCGAGAGCAGGGATGGCCATGGGTACCATGATGTCTGAACCTCTACCCGTGGATGTGAAGATGGGAATAAGGGCCAATAGGGTAGTTGCCGTGGTCATCATGCAGGGCAAAACGCGTCGTTTGCCCGCTTCAAGTACTGCCCCACGGATTTCCTCCACGGTACTTGGCTTCTTTTTCGCGAAGCTTTGGTCCAGGTAGGAGGCCACGACCACACCGTCGTCTGTAGCGATTCCGAACAAGGCAATGAATCCTACCCAAACTGCCACACTCAGGTTGTAGGCCTTCATCTGAAACAAATCCCGCAGGTTGGTACCCCAGAGGTCAATATTTAAGAAGCCATCCAAGCCTACCAGCCAAAGCATCAGGAAGCCCCCCGAAAAGGTCATCGCAATACCTGTGAACACAAATAGCGTGGTAGAAACGGCCCTAAATTGAAAATAGAGCAGTAGGAAGATGAGTACGAGGCAAAGCGGTACAACCAAGCCAAGGCGTTTCTCTGCACGTACTTGATTTTCATAGGAACCGGAAAATTCAAAGCGTACACCTTCGGGAACGGTGAGTTCGCCCGATGCGATCTTCTCATCCAAGTAGGCTTTGGCATCTTCCACAACAGTTACTTCAGAGAAGCCTTCGTTTTTATCCAAGAGGACAAAGCCAACCAGGAAGCTATTTTCTCCACGGATCATGTCTGGGCCTGGTCGGTATTGAATGTCGACCAGCTGGCCCAAGGGGATGTAATTGCCTAAGGGAGTGGGAATTTGGAGATTCTCAATGGCTTCTGGATCATCTCGGAATTCCCGTGCATAGCGCACGCGAATCGGAAAGCGTTCTCTGCCTTCTACCGTCGTGCTGAGTTTCATGCCGCCGATGGCCGTCTCGATAAACTCTTGCACATCGACCACATTCAAACCATATCGGGAGATTTTGTCCCGGTCAATAGCCAACTCGAGGTAAGGTTTGCCCACGATTCGGTCTGCAAATACTGCTTCCTTTTTGACAGAAGGAACCTCCTTTAGGTAGTTTTCTAACTTTAATCCAAAGGATTCAATTGTTTCTAGGTCAGGCCCATACACTTTTATTCCCATAGGAGCTCTCATGCCTGTTTGTAACATGACGAGGCGCGTTTCGATGGGCTGCAACTTAGGTGAGCTAGTTACCCCGGGAATCTTGGCAACAGCAAGGATCTCTTGCCAGATATCATCTGGGTTGCGAATATGCGCTCTCCACTGCCTGAAGTATTCTCCTGACTCATCTGGCTGCAGCTGGCTGACGTCCAAGTCTTGAAGAGCCATCGTACTAGTGTCGAAGTAGCCTCCATTTTTCAACAGGTATTTTCCATTTTCCACAGCAAAGCGAAGTCGCTTTCCTTGAGCATCACTGAGGTATTCTGACTTGTAGTTGATCGTATTTTCATACATGGTGATCGGAGCAGGGTCGATGGCTGTTTCCGCCCTTCCGGCCTTACCTACGACCATGTCCACTTCTGGGATGGCCGCCACCAGCATGTCTAGTTTTTGGAGTACTTCTTTATTTTCCTGCATGCCGGAATGGGGCATGCTGCTGGGCATGAGCAGGAAGGAGCCTTCGTTGAGGGAGGGCATAAATTCCTTTCCCAAACCAGGGAAGGCATGAGCCATTCCTGACCAAACTGCTGTGGGACGGATGTTGATACCAACCAAATCAAATGTTTTGGGCACTAGTCCAAAAACACGTCCAAACCCTAGCCAAACGGTCAATCCTAAGCTAATGATGAATAGGGGAAAGAGGAGGAAGCTGCGTTTGTGGTACAAACACCAGGTCAATAGTCGTGGGTAAATCCGAATAAAGGCAGCAAATCCACCGAGAACCAACGCAAGCAGCAGCGCAATAAAGAGAAAATTGACGACCGTGCTGACCGATACGCCCAATGGCATCCAAAGCGTGGTAAGTAGCCAGGCAACGAATAGTAAGGTGGTATACAGCAAGCCTTTTGCTTTGTGTTTTTCGACTTGCGCTGGATAATGGTAGGCCAAGCTGTGAATTAGTCCGTAGCTAAACAGCAGGGCACCCGCCCACGGCCAAAAGAGCACAGCCAAGAGGGGGCCAAGGATGAGCAAGCTGTAGTTGATGTAGCGACTTGCTTTGGTGGATAGGCTTTTCCAGTTGAAGGCCCAATGGGTAAATGCAGGAAGTATCAACAAGGTGATCAGCACTGCGGAGATCAGCACAAAGGTTTTGGTGTAGGCAAGTGGGCCAAATAGCTTTCCTTCTGCGGCTTGAAGCGTAAATACAGGTAAAAAGCTGATGATCGTGGTGCCTACTGCGGTGAGGATAGCGCCTGAAACCTCGGCAGATGCTTTATATACTGTTTTTAGGATAGATTGATCTTTGGGTGCCCGTTCAAGGTGGCGGAGCGTGTTTTCATTGAGAATAATCCCCAAATCCACCAAGGTACCGATGGCAATGGCAATTCCTGAAAGTGCCATGATGTTGGCGTCTACGCCGAAATAGCGCATAAAGATGAAGCACATTAGCACGGCAAGAGGCAGTAAGGCGGAGATCAACAAAGAGGCGCGGAGGTTAGCCACCATAAACAGGATGACTAAAATGGTTACCAGGATCTGCAGGTTGATGGCTTCGTAGAGCGTGCCTAGCGTCTCGTAGATCAAACCCGAGCGGTCGTAGAAGGGTACAAGGGTGAGTTTGGATACGGTACCGTCTGCAAGGGTTTTGCTTGGAAGGCCGACAGAGAGTTTCTCAATCTCTTTTTTAACACCTTCAATGACTTCCAGTGGATTGTCCCCGTAGCGGGCGATGACAACGCCACCTACGGCTTCTGCACCACCTTTATCCAAGATTCCAGACATGTTGCGAGGTTGTGGCC
>JBIIFN010000005.1:0-40705 GCA_044237325.1 Algoriphagus sp. | reverse complement strand
CTAGGTCCAAATGGGGTTACTTCCACAAAAGAGAAGTTATCCACATTGGTTTCAGGAACCTACCAAGTGATTGTTACCGATGCCAACGGCTGTACCCTTATTGGAGCGCCCCAAACGATTACCGAGCCCTTCCCACTTTCGCTTACGCAAACCAAGGAAGACAATGGCTGCTTCCAAGGGAACACAGGAAGCATCTCGATCATACCATCAGGAGGCAAAGCTCCTTACACGTATGCTTGGATAGGACCAAACAATTTTAGCTCTACGATAGCGAATCCCCAGAACCTAGTTTCAGGAACCTACCAAGTGACGGTGAGGGATGCAACTAATTGTACTGCTTTGGTGGGGCCACAAATCACGATTACCGAACCCCCAGCAATAACGATCAATGCACAAGTCCAATCAGAAACCTGTGCGGATGCAGGGGATGGGCGCATTGAATTGACCCTCACTGGAGGCACGCCACCCTATACCCTGACTTGGGCGCATGGAGATACAGACGCTATTGCAGAAGGACTAGGTGCAGGCATCTATCGCGTGCGTGTGACAGACCAAGCGGGCTGTAGCCAAGTGGGGGAATTCACCCTACTTCCTATTCCCCCACTCAGCCTACAAACGACCATGACCTTACAAGCTGCTCAAGTTCCACTACAGATTTTTGCGCTCCTCCAAGCGAATCCCGCAGGAGGAACTCCTCCCTACGCCTACCGCTGGAATACAGGACAAACAACTCCTTCACTTACCGTAGTTGAAAGCGGAACTTATTCCCTCCAACTTAAGGATGCTAAAGGATGTGTTCAAGAAAAGGAATTTGTAGTGGATCTTCCCCTACCACTAGCAATAGATGTTGCGGTGAGTACGGTAGTTCTTTGCGAAGAGGAGAGCCAACAAACTACATTTCAACTCAGCATCAGTAATGGACTGGCACCTTACCAGATTACCTGGACCATGGGAGTGGTTTCCGCTACCGGGATGCAATTCACCACTCGAGAATCTGGCCTTGTGGAGGTGGAAGTCCGAGACGCGCTGGGTGTCATTCAAAAACGAGCGATTGCCATCGCTCCTCGACTCACGGGCCCCTTAGGTTTTGAGCCCCTTTTTGAAAGTCAAACGCAGTTTCAGGCGGATCTGGTCGGTTTCAAAGGGGTATTCCGCCCAATTGCTACCTGGCCCCATCAAGTGGTTTCCTGGGATTTTGGAGACGGTACCAGCAGTTCGGAAGCCAGCCCAACCCATACCTACACCCGCAAAGGAAGATATCTGGTGACCCTGACGGTATTGGACAACTCGGGTTGCCTGATTCAGCATTCCAAGACGCTAGACATCTTGGACTACTTTATTGAAATACCCAATGTCTTTACCCCCAATGGGGATCAACTCAACGATACTTACTTTCCCAAGTTTCAGTTTATCACCAGCCTGCAGTTGCAGGTAATGAACACCTGGGGAGAGCTGATCTTCCAATCCCGAAGTCTGAATGATCTAGGTTGGGATGGAGCCGTAGCCGGTCAAAAAGCTCCCGAAGGCATCTATGTATACAAGTTGAGTTATAACGTTCCAGATGGCCGTGTCTTTACTTCTTCTTCCACCTTTCTTTTGGCACGATGAGAAAAACAAGACTTGGAAGACCCTTTTTTGCACTGCTCCCCATGCTACTCCTCTTTATCCACGGGAGGGCACAGGATTTTCAGTTTTCCCAGTTTTATGCAGCTCCACTGTACCTCAATCCCGCGCTCACGGGCATCAGCCAAGAAACCCGCATGGGGTCAGTGTACCGCAATCAATGGCCTGGACTAGATTACAAATTCACGGCAGTTAGCGCCTATGTGGATCACTACAGCTTTGATCAAAAAAGTGGCGTAGGACTGAGTATAAGTTCTTTCTCTGAGGAGTTTTTGAAAATCAACACCACGGAGATTTCAGGGTATTACGCCTACAACCTGCAACTTTCTGAACGTGCAGCCTTGCAGGTAGGAACCCAGATTTCTTACAATCAAAAGCGAGGGACACTGGAGAATCTTTTCTTTGGGGACCAAATCGATATTTTCAACCAGACTACATTTCCAAGTTCTGCCGATGCCGTAGGGGGATTGGAGCCCTTTAGTTATTTTTCGATAGGAATGGGAGCTGTGCTGACCTTGGACAAACTCTGGATTGGGGTTTCCGGCCACCACTTGAATCGACCCAATTTGGCTTTCTTTATACGCGATGGTCAGACGCAGCATTGGCCCAAGTACTCCCTTCAGGCCGGCTATACGATCCCCTTAGAAGAACCCGAATTTTGGGAGGAGGGCTCGGGGGAATTTGTGCATTTCCTGGCCAACTACAAGCGTCAGGGGCCCTTTCAGTTTCTTGATGCACAAGTACAAGTGTTGCTCAACCAGCTCGTCCTAGGAGCGGGCCTCCGGGGCATGCCCATCCAGTCCGACCTATCCAAGCGGGAATCTTTGATCGGGCTTTTTGGGCTCAACCTTTCCAATGGGCTGGCCCTGGGCTATAGCTATGATTACCCGATTTCGGATGTGGGGGCCCAGACCCTTGGCTCCCATGAGTTGAGTTTACGCTACCAATTTTTCTATGGTACCCCAAAGTCTCGCGGACAGCGCTCCCGCGTGCTTCCTTGTTTTTCCTACCTTCGCTAGCGACTCCCCTTCCCTTTTCTACGAGGGTACCTGCTAGGGCTTGGCCACATTCACTAGGAAAATCGTACCTTCGCCTCAGAATTTGCAACCATGAAGTTACATAACAATACCATCAGAGGCGTTCACACAGCCTTGGAAGCCATTTTTGAACAAGGACAGTATGCGGATAAAGTCATCGAACGCACCCTGAAGTCCAACCCTAAATGGGGAGCAAAAGACCGTTCCTTCATTGCGGAGACCACCTACGAGATGGTGCGCTGGTGGCGCTTGATCAATTTTCTAAGCCCAAGCAAGGAGTACTGGGATCTCTTCGGTACCTATTGGTTGATGCAAGGGCATGAGCTTCCCGATTGGGAAGAATTTGCGCGCTTGCAGCCTGAAAAAATTAGAGGAAAGTACGAAAACATCACCGACCCAGGGATGTTGGAATCCATTCCAGAATGGCTACAAAAGCTAGGTTCCAAGGAGTTAGGCGATAAATGGGAGTCTGAAATCCATGCACTCAACGAAGAGGCTGAAGTAGTGTTGCGCGTCAACACGCTAAAAACTACCCGCGAACGCCTCAAAAATCTCCTCGAGGCAGATGGTATTGGTACTTACTTGGTCAAAGGCTACCCTGATGCGCTTGTTCTAGAGGAGCGACAAAACGTGTTCCGCCACCCTTCCTTCAAAGAAGGCTTGTTTGAGGTGCAGGATGCAAGTTCCCAGCTCGTGGCGGCAGCGCTGCAGGTGGAGCCGGGCATGCGGGTCATCGATGCCTGTGCAGGCGCCGGAGGAAAGTCACTTCACTTGGCGGCCTTGATGGGTAACAAGGGTAAGGTGATCTCCATGGATGTGGAAGAGTGGAAGCTGCAGCAAGCCAAACTCCGCGCCAGAAGAAATGGGGTGTCTATTTTTGAACCCAAGGTAATCGAGGGCACCAAGACCATCAAACGTCTCAAAGAATCTGCTGACCGCCTTCTGCTTGACGTTCCTTGCTCCGGACTCGGTGTCTTGCGCAGAAACCCCGATACCAAGTGGAAGCTTTCCCTTGAGTCGCTGGAGAAGGTGCAGAAAACACAGCAGGAACTTCTCCAAGCCTATCCTTCCATGTTGAAAAAGGGTGGACAGCTGGTTTACGCGACCTGCAGCATCTTGCCTTCGGAAAATCAGGACCAGATAAAGAAGTTCCTCGAAAGCGAAGCCGGCAAAGACTTTGAACTGATCGAAGACAGGAAGGTGCTTGCTCAGGAAAGCGGCTTTGATGGATTTTATATTGCGAGGTTGTTGAAAAAGTAAGTCGAAAGTAGCTAGTATCAAGTATCAAGACGATTAGAACCAAGAAACAAGAGGTTAGACTTACTATTCTGCGGCTAGGAAACTCCTGCTAATCAGCAGCAGTATTCATCTCGGCTCTTGTGTCTTGCATCTTGTTTTTGAAAATTTTGCTATTTGCCTGCCCGTCGCAGGCAGGATACTGGTTACTAGATACTATCAAGTACTAAGTAGGGCATTCAGGTAATTGTATGTTTTTTTCTTAATTCAATATTCGGCGTTGGACATTCGACATTGGTTCCGTACTTCGTATCTCGTACTTCGTATTTCCTCAAGGGTACAATAAAATTTTCCACATTCTAGTAATCCAACACAAATTCCATGTAACTTTGACGTGCAAATAGGGTACCCTACCACCGATATTTGCCATGAATAAAAACTCATCGAAGTTTCTATACGAAGCACTCACCTACGACGACGTGCTTCTCGTTCCAGGATATTCTGAAGTGCTCCCAAGAGACACCTCAACCGCCACCTGGCTCACCAAAAAAATCAGACTTAACATTCCCCTAGTATCCGCTGCGATGGACACCGTCACAGAGGCTGAACTAGCAATTGCCATCGCCCTAGAAGGAGGACTTGGATTTATCCACAAAAACATGTCCATCGAGAAGCAGGCGGCACAAGTACGCAAGGTCAAGCGTTCCCAGGCAGGCATGATACTCGATCCCATCACCTTGGATATTAATTCTAAAGTGAAAGACGCCGAAGCCATCATGCGTGAGTTTCACATCGGCGGCATCCCTGTCGTGGACGCACAAAAGGTCTTGAAAGGAATCATCACCAACCGTGACCTCCGTTTCATCAAAGATCCTAACCGCCTCATTCGTGAGATCATGACGAGTGAAAACCTAATCACTGCCAAGTCGGGC
Organism: Algoriphagus sp.; assembly: GCA_044237325.1. Lineage (GTDB taxonomy): Bacteria > Bacteroidota > Bacteroidia > Cytophagales > Cyclobacteriaceae > Algoriphagus. The sequence goes on along the minus strand of JBIIFN010000005.1, from coordinate 35,877 downwards.
ATCTCCCTAGAGCAAGCCGAAGAGATCTTGCAGGAGTACAAAATCGAGAAGCTACCTATTGTGGATGACGAAGGCAAACTCACTGGCCTCATCACCTACAAAGATATTTTGAAGCGAAAAGACAAGCCGCATGCCTGCAAGGATGAGTTTGGCAGGCTTCGCGTTGGGGCAGCCGTAGGGGTTACTGCCGACATCGTGGAGCGGGTAGAGGCGCTGAAGATGGCAGGAGTGGATGTGGTATCTATCGACACGGCTCACGGTCACTCCAAAGGGGTGATGGATACCTGTCGAAAAATTAAAAACACTTTTCCTGACCTTGAGGTCATCGTCGGCAATATCGCCACACCAGAGGCCGCTTTGGCCCTTGCCGAAGCAGGTGCAGATGCGGTAAAAGTGGGCGTAGGCCCAGGGTCGATTTGCACCACACGCATCATTGCTGGTGTAGGCGTACCACAGCTTTCTGCTGTATTTGAGTGCGCTGAAGCGCTAAAAGGCACGGGCGTTCCGGTCATCGCAGATGGTGGCATTCGCTATTCTGGAGACTTGGTCAAGGCAATCGCTGCCGGTGGTAGCTCAATCATGATCGGTTCCCTGCTTGCAGGCACCGAAGAAGCCCCAGGAGAAATGATCATTTTTGAAGGGCGTAAGTTCAAAAGCTACCGCGGTATGGGTTCCCTGGAAGCCATGGAGTCGGGTTCCAAAGACCGCTACTTCCAAGATGCCGAAGACAATATTAAAAAATTGGTTCCTGAGGGAATTGTGGGTCGTGTGCCCTATAAAGGCCTAGTGGCAGAGGTACTCTACCAATTGGTAGGCGGTCTGCAAGCAGGTATGGGCTACTGCGGCACCAAAACTGTCGAAGACCTTCAGGCTAATGGCAAGTTTGTGAAGATCACTACAGCCGGCGTGAAGGAATCTCACCCCCACGACGTGAGTGTGACCCGTGAGGCACCTAACTATAGCCTAAACTCTTAACGTTTTCGAAACCGGTCTTTTGGGCCGGTTTCTTTTTGCTTCCTAGGCATTCCAATGCTAAATTAATGGGCGAATTTGCCCTTATCCCTTGTAAACCCAAGCTGAATCCTCCCGTGTACAAGCAGCTCATCAAACCTTTCCTTTTTTTACAGCAGCCAGAAGCTGCTCACCACTTTACTTTTGCACTGATCCGCTGGACGTTTAACCTCCCCCTGCTCAAGCAGGTACTCGGTGCGGTGTTTCGCTTAGACGATCCCTGCCTAGCACGTGAGGTGTTTGGATTGAAATTTTCCAATCCGGTGGGTTTGGCCGCAGGATTTGACAAGGACGCCCTACTCATTGACGAAATGGCTCTGCTGGGCTTTGGATTTATCGAAATCGGTACGCTTACCCCAAAAGGTCAAGAAGGCAATCCTCAGCCCCGCCTGTTTCGCCTTCCCCAGGACGAAGCGCTGATCAACCGCATGGGTTTCAATAATGGGGGCGTACTCGGCGCATTGGAGCGTCTCAAAAATAGAAAGTCATCGGTGATCGTAGGAGGCAACATCGGTAAAAATAAGGCCACGCCAAACGAGGAAGCAGTATCGGATTATTTATACTGTCTGGAGGCATTACACCCCTATGTGGATTATTTTGCGATCAATGTGAGCTCACCCAATACGCCCAACCTCCGAGACCTACAGGAAAAAGAGCCACTAAAGCAGCTCCTATTGGCTGTGAAGGAGGCAAATGCCAAAAAGGCCCAGCCTAAGCCCATTCTTCTTAAGATTGCACCCGATCTCACCGAGGGTCAGCTCGACGACATCATCGACATCGTCAAAGAAACACGCATCGAAGGGGTCATCGCCACCAACACTACCTTGGACCGCTCCAATTTGACCACATCTCCTGCCGAGTTGGAAAAAATAGGTGCAGGAGGACTTAGTGGTAGGGCTTTGGAAAAAAGAAGTACCGAGGTCATTCGCTACCTACACCAGAAGTCTGGCGGCGCCTTTCCTATCGTTGGGGTGGGGGGTGTGTTTTCTGCCAATGATGCCATTGAAAAGCTAGAAGCAGGAGCAAGCCTCGTCCAAGTATACTCGGGCATGATTTATGAGGGACCTTTCTTAATCAAAAAAATCAAGAAGGGACTTTTGCATTATTTCACGAAGTAAGTTGGCGTTCTTCTCTCTTTTGGCTAACATTAACCCCCGTACTTTACCCACAGATGGCATCCGAATCACCCAAAACCAATACGTTTCGAAAGAAAGCGGAGAACGCGCCCAAGGAACCGTCGGAACCTAAAAAGCCCTCGTTCTCGGCAGGAAAAATTGATACCAAGCAATTGGGCATCACTTTCGGTATCGTATTGATCTCGGCAAGTGTTTTTTTGGTGGTAGCCTTCATTTCCTACCTGCTCAATGGACCCCAAGACCAGTCTTTGGTGATGAACAACCCGGATCAAGCGATTCGAGAATCCGCCAAAGAGTCAAGAAATTGGGTGGGTTACCTTGGCGCACAAGCGGCACATTGGATGATTTACCGTTGGTTTGGTATAGCGGCCTTTTTATTACCTCCATTCCTATTTTTAATTGGCTTCCGATGGACCTTTAAGTTTTCCCTGCTTTCACTCACTCGTTATGCAGCGGTGGCCTTATTTTTTACTGCTTGGATAGGCCTAGTTTCTGGCTACGTGGTGATTCTTACCCAAGGTTATAGCTTTTGGAGCTTTGTTTCGGGTGGCCTTGGCTTCGAGTTGGCCCGACTTTCCTATGACTTTTTGGGGATGGGAACCGTCCTACTTATTGCTGGTACGCTATTTATTTTCATTACGATCTTTTTTGGTATAGACCGATTAAACTGGTTTGTACCACGCACGAAAGCCGACGTTCTTGACAAAGGGGAAGAAAGTAAGGGTAAAGTTCCATCGGGGTTTTTAGTTGCTGATCCGGAAGAGGAAGATATTTCTGACGATGGCAGTGCCTGGGAGGTAAAAACAGAAGGGCAAGAGCTGCCCGCTGCGGGGGACAAAATCGACTTTGGCTTTGGGGAAGAGGCTCCCTCGGTCATTCCTCCGTTTGAGCTAGACCCCGAAGAAGGCTCTTTTGACGAGGATGACCTATTTGAGGTTCCTCAAGTCAGCCTGCTGGACAAAGCCAACGAGGATATCGTCATAAAAGATGGAAATTTTACTGTGCAAAAGGCACCCGAATTGGAGAAGACCGCGGCAGAAGTAGAAAATCTAGACCCCTACGACCCGACCTTAGACCTGCCGCGCTACAAGTACCCTACCTTGGACCTACTCAATGCCTACGATGTCAAGAAAGTTACTGTTTCCCGTCAGGAGCTGGAGGAAAACAAAGACAAAATTGTGACCACGCTGGAGAACTTCCAGATTGGCATCCAAGGGATTCAAGCGACCATCGGCCCTACGGTCACCTTGTATGAGATCATCCCCAACCCAGGAGTGAAGATCTCAAAAATCAAAAACCTAGAAGACGACATTGCCCTAAGCTTGGCAGCGCTGGGCATCCGAATCATTGCGCCCATCCCTGGCAAGGGAACCATCGGTATCGAGGTGCCCAACAAAAACAGGGAGCTGGTACCTGCGCGCTCGGTGCTAGGCACCGAAAAGTTCATGAAGTCCGACAAGGACCTCCCCATTGCTTTGGGTAAGACGATTTCCAACGAGGTATTTGTGGCGGATTTGGCCAAGATGCCTCACCTGCTCATGGCAGGAGCGACCGGCCAAGGCAAGTCGGTGGGCCTCAATATGATTTTGGCTTCGCTGATTTATAAGAAGCACCCTTCCCAACTCAAGTTTGTTTTGGTGGATCCAAAAAAGGTGGAATTGACCCTATTCAATAAGATTGAAAGACACTTTTTGGCCAAGCTTCCCGGCGCAGAAGAAGCCATCATCACGGACACTAAAAAAGTTATCCACACGCTAAACTCCCTCTGCATTGAGATGGACAACCGCTACACCTTGCTCAAGGAAGGCGGATGCCGAAATTTGAAAGAGTACAATGCAAAGTTTGTCGCTAGAAAACTGAACCCAGAGAAGGGACATTACTTCATGCCTTATATCGTGTTGGTAATTGATGAGCTGGCAGATTTGATGATGACGGCTGGCAAGGAGATTGAAACCCCTATTGCACGATTGGCTCAGCTGGCGCGTGCCATTGGTATCCACTTGGTGGTGGCTACCCAGCGCCCATCGGTCAACGTGATTACAGGAACCATCAAGGCCAACTTTCCGGCGCGACTTTCATTCCGTGTGACGTCCAAGATTGACTCCCGAACCATTTTGGATGCAGGAGGGGCAGATCAGCTGATTGGCATGGGCGACATGCTCCTGTCTGTTGGTTCGGAAATGACCCGTATCCAATGCGCCTTCTTAGACACCCCTGAGGTGGATGCAGTCTGCGACTGGATTGGGGAACAAAAAGGCTACTCCTCTGCTTACTTGCTTCCAGAATATGTTGGTGAAGATGGTGAAGGTTCAGGCGCGGACATTGACTTGTCTGACAGAGACCCATTATTTGACGAGGCTGCCCGATTGATTGTGATGCACCAGCAGGGAAGTACTTCCCTCATTCAGCGTAAGTTGAAGCTAGGGTATAACCGAGCGGGCAGAATCGTAGATCAACTTGAGGCAGCGGGTGTGGTGGGTCCATTTGAAGGCTCCAAGGCCCGTGAGGTATTAATTCATGACGAAGTTAGTTTGGAACGGTTATTGAGTACGCTATAGGCGATGCCTACCGCTTTCGGCAGACCAGTCCATGAATGTTAAAATTTTCTTGATTACCTTTTTTGCGTGCTTCGCCCTTGCAGGCCAAAGCCAAGCACAGAAAGACCCAAAAGCCAAAGTTGTCCTAGACGGCATGAGCCAAAAGTTTCAAAGCATGAAGGGCTTTACGGCAAGCTTTGAATACACAGTTCAAGACGAAAACGGTGCAGGAGATCGTCAAGGCGGAGAGGTGTCTGTCACAGGCGACAAATACCGCTTGAAGCTACCAGAACAAGAAATTTACAACGACGGTAAGACCGTTTGGACCTTTATCCAAACCAGCAGCTACAAGGAAGTTACCATCAACGATGCTGCCATGATGGAAGGCGAACTGACCCCTTCCAACATCTATAAAATGTACCAAACGGGCTTTAACTACAAGCTCTTAGCAGACAAATCCTACCAAGGAAAGCCGGTTGCTGTGGTAGAATTGACCGCGCTCAAAGCCAATGCCCCCTTCAAGCAGGTTCGCCTGATGGTGGAGAAGACAAGCCAAAATCTCTTGGGCTGGGAAATGTTTGACGGGCAGGGTGGCGTGATCACCTACTCCTTCAAAAACCTAAAAGCGGCACCCAATCTTCCAGCAACCTATTTCATGTTTGATGTCAAAAAATATCCGGGTATCGAGGTTATCGACCTAAGGTAATTTTGTAGCGGATAATCGTCCACAGACGACAGACCACGGTCCACAGCTCATTGAATTGAACTTCCATCCTTGTTTTCTTTGGGTACTGGTTCAAAAGCGGATAACCATACTATTTTTTAGCGGATCTAAGCAGATCTACTCTTTTGTGGCTCCCTTTTCTAATCGATTCATCAATTCCTGTCCTGCTTCTTTTACTGGAGGCAAGAATGGGGAGAGCAGCTCCAGTACGCCAGGAGTCAGCGGCTGAAGGTAGGCCAGGTACTCGCTTTTTGCTTGCCAGTCTTGGAAGGTTTTTAGCTCTAGCTTGAGCAATACCCACAGCAGCAGGCTGATAAAAAATCCGGCACGAACCACGCCCAACACCGCACCTCCGAGGCTATCTAATCCGCCTAACAGCACAAGGGCCAGCATTTTTTTTATCGCTCTGCCCGCGATATTGACTAGAAAAAGGGTGCCAAAAAAAATTAGTAAAAAGGCCACGATAGGTAGTGCAAAGGCCAGCTGCTCGGTTTCGCTCGCAAGCCACTTGCCTACCAGGTCCATGAAATAAATGCCGAGCACGATAGCCAAGACAAACCCAAAAAGCCCGATGATACTCATCAACAGGCCTTTTTTGTAGCCTTCGTAGGCACCCAAACCAAGGAGTACCAGGATGACGACGTCTATCGGCTCCAACTTAGTTGGCCAAGAGGATTTTTACCTGTTCCGAAATGGCCTTGCCATCTGCTTTGCCTGCAAGCTCTTTGCTAGCTAAGCCCATTACCTTACCCATGTCTTTGGGTCCGGTAGCGCCACAGCTAGCGATGATGGTCTGAATGGCCTGTACAAGTTCGGCTTCGCTGAGTGCCTTGGGTAAAAACTCCTGAATCACCGCTAGCTCAGCCAATTCTACCTCGAGGAGGTCGGGACGGTTTTGCTTTTCGTAGATCTCTGCCGAATCCCTACGCTGCTTTGCAGACTTGGTCAACAGCTTCATTTCGTCGTCGGCACTTAGTTCTCCGGAAAATCCTTCCTTTGTTTCCTCCAATAAAATCAGGGATTTGATCGCACGTAGCGCAGTCAATCGTACCTTATCTTTTGCGATCATGGCGGATTTAATTTCGCCTTCTATTTTCTGCTTTAAAGCCATAAGTCCTAGTTTTGTGTTGTACTTGTACAATGCAGTAAAAATACCCCTTTTTCCGTGCCAAAATGACAAAGCTAAGTGTAAATATCAATAAGATTGCCACCCTCCGCAATGCCCGTGGGGCCGACAATCCCAACGTGGTGAAGGTGGCTTTGGACTGCGAACGCTTTGGTGCGCAAGGAATCACGGTGCACCCGCGACCTGACGAGCGACATATCCGTTTCCAAGACGCAGTAGATTTGGCCAAGGTTGTCCGTACAGAGTTTAACGTAGAAGGCTACCCCGACCAACGCTTCATGGACTTGATCCGTACCGTGCGTCCTGCTCAAGCCACGCTGGTGCCTGATCCACCACAAGCCATCACTTCCAGCACGGGTTGGGATACCATCACCCACCTCTCCTTTCTCACCGATATTGTGGCGGAACTCAAAGCAATGGGCACGCGGGTATCGATTTTTATCAATCCCGAAGCCAAGTATTTTGAGCCGGCCAAGCTTACCGGTACGGACCGGGTAGAGTTATACACCGAACCCTATGCCTCTGGCTACCACTTGGATCGGGAAAAAGCCGTGCAGCCTTATGTGGAGGTAGCGGCCTTAGCGACCGAGTTGGGCCTTGGACTGAATGCTGGGCATGACCTCGACTTGCACAACCTGGCCTTCCTAAAGCAACGTATCCCCCAACTGGAGGAGGTCTCTATCGGACATGCCTTGATTTGCGACGCGCTTTATTACGGCTTGGAAAACACGATACAGTTGTACCGCCGGCAGCTTGAGCTTTAATTTTTTTAGTCAACGGTTGACATCCTTAACGCTATCAATAGACACGTAATTCGTATTTCGTAATTCGTACTTTCAAAATGCAGTTAAACTTCAAAAAATCCGGCTCCGGCCCACCGCTCGTTATTCTTCACGGCCTCTTTGGTTCCTTAGATAACTGGTTTTCCATCGCCAAGGAACTAGTTGATCACTATACCTTGTATCTCGTAGATCAGCGCAACCATGGGGACTCTCCACATTCCACCGAATGGAACTATGAACTGATGGTGGAAGACCTACGCGAGTTGCTGGACGAAGAAGGCTTGGAGAAAGTGTTTTTGATGGGGCACTCCATGGGTGGAAAGACAGCCATGAACTTTGCCACATCCTACCCCGAGCGGGTAGAAAAGCTCATCGTGGGGGATATTGCGCCACGTCACTACCCGATTCACCACCAAGTGATTTTGGAAGGGCTCAACGCGCTAAACTTGCAAACACTGCAGTCGAGAAAAGAGGCAGACGAGCAATTGGCGGCCTATATTCCAGAGGCAGGCATTCGCCAGTTTTTACTCAAAAGTCTGGGCCGTGGTACCGAGGGATTTGTGTGGAAGATCAACCTGCCCGTGATTACCGCCAACATTGAAAATGTGGGCGAAGCGCTCGAAGAAGACAGCACCTATGAAGGTCCCTGCTTATTCCTTGGTGGGGCGAACTCTAATTATATTCTTCCTTCAGACCTGCCGGATATGTATGCCCATTTTCCCAACTACGAATGGGTATCCATTCCAGACGCCGGACATTGGCTTCACGCGGAGCAGCCGCAAGCAGTGGTAGCGGAGATGAGAAAGTTTTTAGGCTAAAATTTGAACTGTTGCAAAATCTGCAATAGTTCTTTTTTTGCTTCATTTTTTTTCACGCAGATCTACATGGAAAAAACACGCAGATTTAGTTCATTAGGCCTATCCGCTTTTTTTATAGGCATCCAAGAAACCAAGGACAGAACTTCAATTTGGTGTTCCAAGGACAATCGTCTTTGGACGATTATCCTTTGATCTGCGCCATTTTTCAAAAAAAATCTGCGGGAACCTTATTTCACGCAGATCTTAATGGAAAAAACACGCAGATTTAATTCATTGCACATTCAGTTTTTTACTTGAACCCAAAAAAACTTCTGAAGTTCAATTCGATAAGCTGTCGACCGTGGACTGTCAACTGTTGACAATTTCACTTCACCTTCTTCCCGTGCTTCATCACCAGATCTACATCCTGTAGTAAGTTGATATAGCGCAATACGTCTCCCTTAACTGCAATGATGTCGGCGTATTTGCCTTCCGAGATAGTGCCATAGTCTTTGTCCACTTTCATCGCCACTGCGGGCCAGTAGGTAGCCGCCTTGATGGTGAGTAGAGGATCCATACCAAAGTGATTGATCCATACATCCAGTTCGTTCCAAGTGCTTTGGCTATGAAACTTCATAGGTATGCCGCTATCGGTACCGATGAGCATCACCACACCACTTTCCTTGAGCTGGGCAAACTTACGGTCTAGGGTGGGCTTACGGACTGGGGTAAGTTGGAAGTAGGACATTCTACCTGGGAACCTAAGCGAGGCCCGAATATCTCTTACGATAGAATCCGGTAGTCCTAGATGCCAAGAGGGATCATCCAACTTTTCTGGGTTGTCTCGCACAGAGGTGTAGTTGAAAAGCCCCTCTATTGTAGGGGTCCAAAAAAGAGGCCCTAGGTTCATTTTTGCGGAGCGCTCCTTCATCATAGCCATGATGTCTGCAGGGTATTCGGGCGCAGAACTTAGCCCGGTATGTTCAAAGTTGTCCACCCCGATTTGAAGTCCAACGCGGATTTCATCAGGACGGTGGGAGTGGCCCACCACCATTTTTCCATACTTGTGCGCTTCATCCACCACAGCCTTCGCCTCTTCCAAGGTCATCAGATCTTGATCAATGAGCTTAATGACATCTACACCGGCATCAACCAGTTTCTTGACTTTTGCCCGCGCATCCGCAGCGCCGTTTACCCCCCAGCGGAAGGCCTCGGTATTGGGATAGGGTGCCTTCTGAATAAATGGGCCTGATACATAAATAGTAGGCCCTGGAATTTCGCCTCGGTTGATCCGTTCGCGAACATTGATGCTTGCTTCTAATGGTGCCCCCAAGTCTCGTGCACTGGTCACGCCCGCCATCAGCAATTGATGCGCTGAAGAAGGCATAATCACCGATTCAAACACGTCGATGTAGGTACTATCCCAGTGGGTATAGTCGCTGTGTCCGTTAAGCATCAGGTGCACGTGCATGTCCCAAAGACCAGGCATGACACTCATGCCTTCGGTAGAAATTACTTCCGCTCCAGCAGGAATCGCTAGGCTTCCCACCTGCCCAATGGCCTTGATCCGTTCCCCTTCCACGATGATAACTGAATTGCGGATAGGCGTACCGCCAAAACCGTCGATGAGCGTACCACCGACAAGGGCTTTTGTCTGCTGGGAGAAAGTGGCTACACTTACAAGAAGCAAGAGTGCAGTGAAGAGTGATTTTTTTTCCATGAGGGGGCTGAGAAAAGTATATCCAAATCCAAGGTAAGGATTTCGACCTATAAATTTTATCTTTCGCCCTCAGTTCAATACACTTATGCCCAAAGGAAAATTATTTTTGATTCCCACCGTTCTTGCCGAAAATACAGCCCACTGGGTGATCTCTCCGCAAGTTCAAGAAGTGATAGCCCATACCAAGATTTTTCTCGTGGAAAATCCCCGCTCTGCCCGTCGCTATATTTCCAGCCTGAAGCTGGGCATCAACATCGAAGAACTTCACCTAGAAACCCTAGACAAAGACACGCTTCCAGAGCAGGTGTCACGGCTGATGATGCCCCTACTCAACGGGGCAGACATCGGAGTGATCTCCGAAGCCGGCTGCCCCGGAATTGCTGATCCAGGAGCCTTGGCCGTAGCTTATGCCCACCAAAAAGGCATCCAAGTAGTACCCATCTCGGGACCTAGCTCCCTGTTTTTAGCCCTGATGGGCTCAGGATTTTCTGGGCAGTCGTTTGCTTTTCACGGCTACCTGCCCATCGATAAAAAAGAGCGTACCGCCGCCCTCAAGAAGTTGGAGCAGGAGTCTATGCGAGAAAAAAGGGCTCAGATTTTTATGGAAACCCCCTTTCGTAACAACCAGCTGCTTGCCGATGCGCTTGCTGCCTTGTCGCCCCACACCAAACTGTGTATTGCCAAAAACCTGACCGCCGCCGACGAATTTATTCAAAGCAAAGCTGTTGCCGACTGGAAAGATTTTCCCCTAGACCTACACAAAGTACCCACCGTTTTTGTCCTCCAAGCCTTCTAGCATGTTTACTTTTGACGCCCATCTTGACCTCAGCATGAACGCGCTGGAGTGGAATAGAGACCTTAGCCGGCCCCTGGCCGAAATCAATGCACGAGAAAAAGGTCTTCAGGACAAACCTGACCGCGGGAGAGCAACGGTTTCTTTACCCGAACTGCGCAAAGGCAATGTGGGACTGGTGGTTGCCACTCAAATCGCGCGTTACGTTGCCCCAGACAATCCCCTCCCGGGCTGGCACTCTCCCGAGCAAGCTTGGGCACATACACAAGGGCAGCTTGCCTGGTACCGAGCCATGGAAGCGCAGGGCGAACTGAAGCAAATCCGTAACTGGGCCGAGCTTACCGCACAGCTGGACTATTGGAATTCGGAGGAGGATAAAAGTCAAAAAGCAATCGGCTATATCCTTTCCCTCGAAGGAGCAGACTCCATCGTGACGCTCGACTACCTCGAAAAGGCTTACCAAGAAGGATTGAGAGCCCTAGGACCAGCTCACTACGGGCCCGGGCGCTATGCCTACGGTACCGATTCCTCCGCTCCTCTCAATGCCCAAGGCAAAGAGCTGCTGCGTAAGATGGACGAGTTAGGGATCATTTTGGATGCCACCCACCTTTGTGACTTGGCCTTTTGGGATGCTTTGGAACAGTTTCAAGGGTCTGTTTGGGCCAGTCACAACAATTGCCGCGCACTGGTGGACCACAACCGCCAGTTTTCCGACGACATGATTAAGGCCCTGATTGCTCGAGGAGCCGTAATTGGCGGGGTATTTGACGCCTGGATGTTGAGTCCGGGTTGGATACGGGGAAAAAGCACCCCACAGGAGCGGCAGGTCACGCTGTCCACCCTGTTGGACCATATGGACCATATCTGCCAACTTGCAGGCAATGCCGACCATATTGGTATCGGATCGGATTTGGACGGGGGCTTTGGCACAGAGCAATGTCCCGCGGATATAGCAAGTATTGCCGACCTCCAAAAAATCCCCGACCTACTTCGAAGCCGAGGTTATTCCGAAGAGGATGTCCAAAAGGTGATGCATGGAAATTGGTTACGGTTTTTGAAAAAGGCTTGGAGTTAATATTCAAAATCGATTTTTAAGAATAGTTGTTTCTAAACCTGATCCGCTGCGGCCAAGGTTAAGATGGTTCGATCCGCTTTGGCGGATCGGGAATATCTATCAATTCTATTTTTCCGCCGCGGCGGATTCACCTACTGAGGTAGGTGGACCCGCGGCTATTCAAAGTTGGATCCGCCGAAGCGGATCAAAGCATACATAGCCCCAGATGAAATCTGGGGGAAATGATTACAGAATTTCACAAAACCCGCGAAGGCGGGTTGACCTGCCGCGGCAGGTTGACCTACCGAAGGCAGAATGTCCTACCGAAGCGGACCAGTCCGCACGAAAATCATATTCCACCATAAGATTAGCCACGGGCACTATTTTTTTTAGTTCAGCGTGAAGGAAATCAATCGATTTCCGTTCCGTTTTCTGAAAATTGCGGGCACTTGCCTCCGCGCGCCTATTTTTTAGCAAGCGAAACTTCGTATTTTTTCACTCAGTAACAGGGGCTACCCCCAAAACCCAAAATTACCCATGCGAAAGCCGTCCTTGTCCTTCTCCCAAATCATCAACATGAATGTTGGCTTTTTTGGGATCCAATATAGTTTTGGTCTGCAGCAAAGTGCAGTTAACCCAATCTACGACATGCTTGGAGCTGCCCCGGACGAGATCCCCCTGCTCAACCTAGCGGGTCCCATGACTGGCCTCCTCATCCAGCCCATCATCGGTGCCTTGAGCGACAGCACCTGGAGTGAAAAATACGGCCGACGGAAACCCTATTTCTTTGTGGGGGCACTACTATGCAGCATCTGTTTGTTTTTCTACCCTTTCAGTAGCAGCTTGTGGATGGCCGCAGGCTTGCTTTGGGTGCTCGATGCCGCCAACAATACTGCCATGGAACCTTACCGTGCCTTGATTGCAGATTCCTTGCCCGAAGAACAGTATGGTAAAGGCTTCCTGACTCAAAGTTTTTTCACCGGTCTTGGCATTACTCTAGCCAACTTATCCCTTTTCTTCTTTCAAGGGTACTTCAAAGGAAGCTGGGGAGCCCTGCCCATCTGGGTGTATGCTTCCTTCTTCCTAGGAACAGTCTGTTCCATCACTTCGGTACTTTGGAGCATGTCCAAGACACCGGAATACCCGCCTTCAGCGGAGGAGCTTGCGGCCTTGAGAAAACGAAACGAAGGCATGCCCCATCCGGCCATTCAGTTTTTCCTATCCATCCTAAGCACGCTGGTGGCCTACCTGGTGTTTTTGCTACTGCTCTTGCCGGCGATTTTTGACCGAGGACTGATTCGTAGGGTGCTGAACTGGGCCGATCGGACGCCCTCGGTGCGTGTCTTTTTCGCACAAAACCTAGAAATTATTGAAGCCATTTTGGAGATGCCTCCCGTGATGTGGAAGCTTGCCCTGGTCTATCTTTTCCAGTGGTATGCACTCTTTTGCTACTGGCAAAACAACGCCAAAAGCATCGCTCTCTCTGTTTGGAAAGTAACTCCTGCAAGTGACCCTGCCGCCTACCAAGAGGCAGTCGGCTGGGCAGGCTTGGTCAATGGTTGGTACAATATCGTCACCTTCCTTTCGGCCTTCTTTTTGGCCAATATGGCCCAGCGATTTGGCGCCAAAAACGTGCATTTTCTCTGCCTTTTGCTGGCTGCTGCAGGCTTGCTAATTTTTCCCATGCTGGAGAATAAGTATGCCCTATTTATCCCCATGACGGGCTTTGGCATCGCCTGGGCGAGCATGATGGGGATTCCATACCTGATGGTGGTCAACGAGATTCCCAAGGCACGCTACGGGGTATACATGGGCATCATCAACATGATGATTGTGATCCCGATGATTCTTCAAACGCTGACCTTTGGCTTTATCTCCCGCAATTTCCTCAATAACGATGCCGGCCAAGCCATCCTTTTTGGTGGGGTGCTACTCCTGTTGGCCGCAGTCGCCACGCTGCGGATCAAGGGATCGGATACTTCTGCCTCTCCTGCCGCCTAACCCTTTCTTGTTGCCCAGCTTTATCCAAGACTTCACGCTTTGCTTACCCTTTCCATGTCATTAGAAGACCTTCAAACCCATCTCGTACCCCAGCTTTTTCATCAACTGGGCATTGATTCCACCACCCAAGACAAGGCTTTTGCAGATCGGCTGACTGCAGCTCTTCCTAAGATTCACTCCCTATTTTCGGAACTCTATGGTACTAGTCCCGAAGCTGGGGAGCAGTTGCTTGCCCTCTTACAAAGCCTTATTACTGGCCACCAAGAGCGGGAAGAGGGATTGCTTGAGCGGGATCAAGCCAAAGTAGAAAAGGGAACCTGGTTTCTGAGCAACGAGCTCGCAGGGATGAGTCTCTACGTCGACCGCTTTGCCGGTACCCTTAAAAAAATGCCGTCCAAATTGCCACACTTAGAGGACTTGGGTGTCAATTTTCTGCACCTGATGCCCTTGTTTGAAAGCCCTCAAGGGGAAAGCGACGGAGGCTATGCGGTGTCCAACTTCAGAAAGGTGGATCCACGCTTTGGGACCTTGGAGGAGTTGATCGCGCTGCGAAAAACCATGCACAGTAAAGGCATGTACCTAATGCTTGACATTGTGCTCAACCATACCTCTCATCGCCACGAATGGGCCCAAAAGGCCATGGCAGGTGATCCTAGCTACCAAGAGTTCTACTATACCTACGAAAACCGATGGATTCCCAACGAGTTTGAGCAGGCCATGCCGGAGATCTTTCCTGAAAGTGCGCCAGGCAACTTCACCTGGAATGAGGAGATGAAGCGATGGGTCATGACCGTGTTTCACAACTACCAGTGGGACCTAAACTTTAGCAATCCCAAGGTCCTGCGCGCCATGGTAGAGAATGTATTGTTTTATGGCAACCTCGGCGTGGACCTGCTTCGTATTGATGCGCCCGCTTTCATTTGGAAGCAAACAGGCACCTCTTGTCAAAATCTTCCGCAAGCTCATACCTTATTACGATTGATCAAGCAATGTGTCCATGTGGCTACGCCAGGCATGGCTCTGTTGGGTGAGGCGATCGTAGCGCCCAAAGACATTATGAATTACTTTGGAACAGGAGATTTTGTAGCCCAAGAATGCGATTTTGCCTATAATGCCACCCAGATGGCTTTGCAGTGGGACATGCTCGCCTCTGGAGATACTAGTGTCATGCTCCAGGCCCAAGGAGATATTCTCAGAAAGCCCTTCGGCACCTCTTGGATTACCTACACCCGCTGCCACGATGACATCGGGCTCGGCTATGAGGATGCCAGCATCGCGCAAACGGGAAAAGACCCCTACCTGCACCGCAAATTTTTGAAGGAGTACTATTCCTATTCTGGAGACCAATGGATGAGTCCTGCTAGAGGGGCGCTATTCTCCTCCAACCCCAAGACTGGAGATGCGCGCATCAGTGGCACACTCGCCTCCCTCTGTGGCTTGGAAAAGGCACTCTTTGAGGGCAATGGGCCATCAATCGAACAAAGCATTCAAAAAATCTTACTCATGCAAGCCCACTCCATCTTTTTGGGAGGGCTACCCATGCTTTTTTATGGAGATGAAGTAGGCTACACCAACGACTACCGCTACCAGCAAGACCCAGGCAAGAGCTACGACAACCGCTGGATGCACCGCCCCTTGCTGGATTGGGAAAAAGTGAATCGAAGAAAAACAGAAGGCACCTTGGAGTTTCAACTTTTTGAGGGAACCAAAAAGTTATTGATCCTCCGGAAATCTCAGGACCTGTTTGCAGATTTGAGCAATGTGTCTTGGATGACGCCCCATAATAGGCATGTCGCGGGACTGATCCGAAGAAAAGGAGAGGAGAGGCGCTACTGCTTGTTCAACTTCAGTGATCAGCCTGCTGGGCTTACTTGGTATGCATTCCGTGAACAAGGAGAGTCTGCAACCCAACTTTTGGATTCCTGGACCCAAACGAGTTATACGGTAGGGCCCGATCACGAGCATTTGGTGCTGGAGCCTTATGGATTCCTAATTTTGGAGCCCCAGTAAGGACTTGCTTAAGACTTTTGAGAGGAGCCCCGTACTAGGAGTTTGGTTTTCAGTTGGACGGTGTCTGTGTTACTCAATTCAGGATTTTGGAGTTGGGCAAGCAGCATTTCCACGGCCTTGGCGCCCATTTCTTCTCCAAACTGGTCTACCGAACTGAGTGTAGGGCTGGTAAATTCAGCAAGCATCCAGTTGCTAAATCCTACAAGTCCTACTTGGGAAGGGATGGAATAGTTGGCCGACTTCAAGTAGTTCATCGCACCTAAAGCCACCAAGTCTGTGATGCAGAAAAGCGCATCGGGCGGATTTTGACTTTCCATCAGGGCCTTGGTAAATGAAAACCCTTCCTCTTCTGTGATGTCAAAGCAGGGCTTGACCCATTCTTCTTTGAACACTAATCCATGGTCCTCCAAGGCTTTTTTATAGCCCAAAAAGCGCTGCTCCGCGTTTTTTACTTCCATACGGCCACTGAGGTGGGCGATTTTTCGATAGCCCTGACGGATCAAGTGGCTGGTAGCCTGGTAGGCACCTTCGAAGTCATCGACCACAAGTTTTGGGCTAGATAAGGATTCCGTTATTTTATCAAATTGCACCACTGCCTTGCCCTCATCCAAAAATGCCTGCAGGTGTTCTGCTTCCTTGGTTTCGTTGGAAACAGAGATCAAAAGCCCATCTACGCCCATGCCCAGGAGGTATTGGCTGGCCAAGACTTCATCTTTGAGGTGGTCGTATGATTGGGCGAGGAGAATGCTGTAGCCTCTTTTTTTGGCAGCCTCCAAGGCTCCGCTGATGGTGGTAGAGAAAAAGTGATGAACGATTTGCGGTACAATCATCCCCAAGATAGAGGTGCGGTTTTTCCGAAAATTGACGGCCATGGTATTGGGCACGTACTGATGCTTGGCAGCATAGTCCTTTACCAGCTGTATGGTATCCTCCGATAAAGAGGGGTAGCCATTGAGTGCGCGGGAGACCGTTGACGGGGAGAGCTTCAGGTCCTTGGCGATGTCTTTGAGGGTAAGCTTTCGCTTTTCGTTCATGGGGATGTGAAAAAGGGTCAAAAATAGACCGAACATAAAATACTCATTCTAGGCATGACTTGTTTCGTGGCAACCTAGTTTTTTCTCCACGAGGCACATAAAAAAATCCTTTCTACTCCAAAAGGAAAAGGAAGGATGTCTTTGTGGCTGTTTTTCGGATTCTCCAAGAGAATCGAACAAGCTAGAGTAGGGGCCTAAATTGCCGGAGGAAGCGGACGTCGTTTTCTGTAAACAAGCGCAAATCGCGGATTTGGTACTTGAGCATGGCGATGCGTTCGATGCCCATGCCAAAGGCGAAGCCGGTGTATTTTTTGGAGTCGATACCACAATTGTCCAGCACGTTGGGATCCACCATACCTGCTCCACCGATCTCTACCCAGCCGCTTTGCTTGCAGACGTTACAGCCTTTGCCTCCGCAGATCAAGCAGGAAATGTCAATCTCTGCACTTGGCTCGGTAAATGGGAAGAAAGAAGGGCGAAAGCGCACCTTGGTTTCCTTACCAAACATTTCTTTTGCGAAGTGATAGAGGGTGTTCTTTAGGTCGGCAAATCCTACATTCTCGTCCACATAAAGTCCCTCTACCTGATGGAAGATGCAGTGTGCACGAGCAGAAATCGCTTCATTTCGGTATACACGTCCAGGAGAAAGGGTTCGGATTGGAGGCTTTTGATTTTCCATCACTCGCACCTGCACGGAGGAAGTGTGGGTTCTTAGTGCGATATCTGGATTTTTTTCGATGAAAAAAGTATCCTGCATCTCGCGAGCAGGGTGGTTTTCGGGAAAGTTGAGCGCGGTAAAATTGTGCCAATCGTCTTCAATCTCCGGACCTTCGGAAAGGTTGAAGCCGATGCGTTCGAAGATTTCGATGATTCGCTGGCGCGTAGCAGTGAGCGGATGTATGCCACCCAAGGGGGCATTGGAGGGAGGAAGGCTGAGGTCGATGTCGGCCGTTTTCTCTTTTTTATGAGCCGCGGCTACTTTTTCGATAAGTGCTTGGAATTTTTCTTCAGCGAGCTGCTTTACGCCATTGACGAGCTGTCCATAGGCACGCTTTTCCTCGTTGGGGATGCTGCCCATAGCTCCCATTAGCTCTCCTACCACACTTTTCTTGGAAATAAATTCCATTCGATAGGCTTCCAGCTGGTCTGGTGTATGTGCATCTGCCGCGGCAATGGCTGCCTTGATCGCTTCGATTTTCTCCTGATACATGTGGTGCGCGTTAATCCAGCAACAAAGCTACCAATTTTAGACTTTTTTGGGCAAGCCCAAGGGCAAACTCTTCCCTTGGATTTTTTGCCGAAGGCTTACCAGGTTCTTCCCCCTTGAGGTCTTCCCATCATCCAAGGCTGCTGTGCTTCCGGAGCTGGCTGCTTGAAGTTGCCCAGAATATACGTGAAGGTGATCATGCCGTAGCGGGTAAGCACGTTGGTGAAGACGTCCGTAACGGCCACATCGGAGATGGTTCGGCTGATGCTGTTGTTTTGGTTGAGCACGTCAAAAAGGACAGCCTTGAGTTCTGCCTTGTTGTTTTTAGCAAAGCGGAAGCCCCCTTCCATGTTCCAAAGCCAGAAGTTTTGGTTAAAGCCTTCAGAAAGTCCAGAGTAGAGCGAGTGTGCGACGTTATTTCCCATAAAGAACTTCCCGTTCTTAGAAGAGAAGTAGAGGCGCATGTTGGATTCCTGCTGGTAGAAGTTGTTGTTTAGATTCTGCTGTAGGGAGGAGTTGACAATGTTGTACGATCCTGTGGTGCTGATTGAAAAATCTACATTTTGGCTAATGTTTGAATTGAAAGTCAGCCCTTGACTAAGTGTGGTGTTGTCATTCAGGTTGGAAACTCCATTAATCAAACCTGGCGTACGGTTGAAACTTACCCGCGTATTGATGTTGAACTGGGTTTTCAATTTTTTGAGTGGGGCGCCATAGGTCAAGAAGAAACTGGAGCGGATGTTGCCATCCAAATTGACAGGCCGAGAAAGTTGACCTCCAGAACGTAGAAGGATCTCATTGTTGATCAGCGTATCTCGTGTGGTAAGGAAGGTGCTGGACCCGATAAAATCAGACGTCACCGAATGCGTCACGAACATAAACAGGGTTCTTGATTTCTCGAGGTTGATTTTGCTGATATTGGCGAAAATATTGTGGTTATAACTCTGTCCTAGGTCTGGATTTCCGACGCGTAAGTTGAGTGGATTCTGGTTGTTCACCACATTTTGAAGTTCGGAGACACTTGGCTCGTTGGTGCTGGTTCGGTAACGTACTCTCCAGCTGAAACCAGTTTTCCGGTTGCGGTAATTCAAGTTTGCACTAGGTAGGAAGTTGTTGAAACTTCTATTGAAGGTTCCTGGCACAGGGAAGAAGGCCTCGTTGTCGAGTCGTGCATTTTGGTAATCCATGTTCACGTTGACAGACCAATCCGCTTTATTGTAGGCATAGCCAGAACGTAGTCGTTGGGTGATGAATTTGTTGTCAAATTCGTTACTCAAGGCTGTATCGAGCAAGGCTCTGCGTTGTTCGTCGATCTGGAATGTTTTTTGATCTGCAGCCGTGGCATTGTTTCCTATTTGGTAGCCGAAAGTACCAATCGCATTTTTGCTCAACTGCTCGGTAAAGGTCAGGTTGACACGGTAGTTGAAGCCATTGTTGAGGGCATACGTTTCCTGCGTAGCCGTATCTACTAGGTTTCTACGGAATTCACGGCTTGCAGCCAAAAGATCCGAATCTTGGTCACGGTTGGACCAGGCGGTAAATACTTCGGTAGAAAGGGTTCGCCCTTTTTTGTCAAATTTATAGCGGTAGGTCAGGTTGTTTGACAAGTTGATGGCCTTGGTGGTTGCATTGCTGATCGACCGAAGTGCAGAAAGTGAATCCCCTAAGCTATTTCGGGTAAGTACGTCCCGATCGCTGTAGGTATCGTTGTCCTGAAAGGAAAGGCTTGGCGTGAGTACGATCGAGTTTTTCTCATTGAGATCAGCTTCAATACGTGCATTGGCGCGGTGGTTATTGTTTTTAACCGTGTTGATCAGGTTTTCTTCGTAAAACTGACGGAGGTTAGCGTTTACAACGGTTTCCCGGTTGGTGATTTGTCGTAGGGAGTTGGCCGTATTGTTGAAAAAGTAACTTCCTGTCACATTGACTTTTTTACCCCATTTGTCGGAATAGTTTAGTCCCATGGCGTTGGTGGTTACGATACCTCCGGAGTTGCCTACAAGGAAATTATTGTTTCCTCCACCGCCCCATTGGCCTCCACCAAATCCTCCTCCACCCATACCGCCCATTGCTCCTCCACGACCAGCACCTGCAGAAGCATTGGCGGTTAATCCAGCTAGGTCTTGACTTGAGAAGTTTTGTTGGTTGATGTTGTTAAAGAGTCCAAGCACGGAAATCCGTTGGTCCCCTTTGAAAAAGTTAACACTTCCCCCGGCGGCATAGCGGTCGTCGTTGCCATAGCCGGCGTAAGTTCTACCGAAGGAGCCGTTTTTCTTATCGGAGCGAAGGATGATGTTGATTGTTTTGGTGTAGCTACCGTCGTCAAAACCCGTCAGACGGCTTTGATCGGAGCGTTGGTCCAATACTTCTACGCGGTCGATGGCGTCTGCAGGTAGGTTGCGAAGTGCAATGCTTGGATCACTGCCAAAAAATTCGCGCCCATCCACCAAGATTTTCTGTACCTGTTCGCCTTGGGCCTGGATCTGCCCACCCTGCATGGTGATGCCTGGCATTTTACGGATCAAATCTTCCGCTTGGGCGTTGGTTTGGGTTTTAAAGGCATTCGCATTGAAGGAGGTGGTATCTCCTTTTTGCTCACCTACCACACTCACACCCTGTACGAGTACTTCGCCTAGCACTTTGGTATCCTCAAGAAGAATGAGTTCGCCGAGCTCTACTGGCTCGCGCATGCTGTGGATTTTGGTGATGGTCTTGTAGCCCAAAAAGGTGATTTCCAACTTTACTTCTGGAATGAAGGGACGGGCAATCTCAAAAACACCTCCAGCACCAGTGACGGTACCTCTAAGTAAGGAATCTGTGACGGTTTTGATAAGGACGTTGGCACCGACCATTGGCACTTTTGCAGTGCCGTCGATGACCTTGCCAGTAAACTTTCGTTCGGGCATGTTTTGCCCGCCAGGGCGCTGTGCAAAAGCGGTGATGCTCAGGAGCAAACAAAAAATCAGGAGGGTAATGTGTGGGAAGTTTTTCATGAGTTGGTTAACATTCACCTTCTTTG
This sequence comes from Algoriphagus sp., assembly GCA_044237325.1. GTDB lineage: Bacteria > Bacteroidota > Bacteroidia > Cytophagales > Cyclobacteriaceae > Algoriphagus. The sequence goes on along the minus strand of JBIIFN010000005.1, from coordinate 14,926 downwards.
ACTGAGGAAGAGGGTAAAAGGTTTACTTGCGTATTGAGGTAAAATTAGAATGGGGAATCTAAGGGATAAGTGGTCTTTTTTCAATCTAAAAAAGGAAAATTAGCCACTATGTGTCATTAGCGAAGCGTAGGAAATGCCGTAGTGGCTCTCGTGGTACACCACCTTGCCTTCGCGGATAACAAGGACTTGCGGGGACTCGTGAGTTACGCCAAAGTCTAGTGCCACTTGATTGGAGAGGGCGCGGTAGGCAAGCAAATCCAAGTAATAGGGGGTAATTTTGTCTGCATCTTCCGCTTTCCAATTGCGCTGTAACCGATCTAGAGACATGTTGCTGATCGAACAAGTCGTGCTGTGCTTGAAAATAAATACAGGCTTCTGGGTACTCAAGGTCTTGATTTCATCAATTTGTGCGGCGGTGGTGAGTTTGTTCCAGTTCATTTGCTCTTTTCGCTACTTTTGTAGTTGGTCCGGCAAAGGTAACCTAGTTCTGCCGAACTCCCATCACCATGCGCATCCTTTCCTCATTGATCACGTCCAGCAAAGCCCTATCCTTGGTTTTGGGCCTGGGACTTGCTTTTTCCGCTTGCAAAACGCTTGATCCCTCCGCCAACTTACCCTTGGTGGCGCCACCACAAACAAGCTCTCGGATCAATGTGCCGGTGGATATCCCCCTCGCTACACTCATTGCGCTGGCCAATCGAGAAACCCCCAATTTGCTATTCCGGCAGCGAGGAATGGATCTGGGCAATGGCTTGGTAGGGGATTTTGATTTTTCTAGAAATGGTAAAATTCAACTTCGTGCCTTGGATCAACAACGTCTGGAGGTGGTTTTTCCCCTAAAAATCCAAGGGGAAGTAGGTCTCAAGCCTGGAGGTATTCGAAACCTGCTTCAAACCAAAGTGCCGATTAACAGTAGTTTGTCGCCCGTATTTGTCATCAATCCTGAGCTGCAGCCTAACTGGTATCTGGGGATCCCAGAATTTGAATTGCTTGATTTAGGGGGAAAATTGGGGTTTTCTGTGCTGGGGATAGAACTGGACTTAAGCGCTATTGTTCGCCAGGAAATTCGTCGGTTTGCGAAGCAGGAGATTACGTCCAAACCTAATTTGCTAGCCCTCAAACCGCTGGTGGAGCCGGTTTGGAATCAAGTGGGCAAGCCGATGGTTGTGGAGGTAGAAGGAAAAAAAACAGGGCTCTCCATTCGGCCAGATTCGGTCAAAATCCGAGAATACCTACAGCCAAACAAAGGCTGGCATTTCGACCTAGGCGTCAAAGGCCAGGTTCAAGTGCATCCCTCCACTGCTCTTCCTAGCCGAGCCTTTCCGCTACCCAAAATTTCACCCAATACAGATGCTAGTAATCAGATCGACCTGCAGTTGCCCTTGGTATTTTCCTATGGGGAATTGGATGCCTTGATTCTAAAATCTTTTGGTGGGCAGTCCATCCCAATGAATAAAACCTACCGCTTCAATGCTACCAAATTTAGCACCCAAGCCTACGGAGAGCGACTGGGCATCACGGTTGCCTTTACGGCTGTAAGTACCAAAGGGAGCGAATTGAAAGGGGAGCTATTCTTAGTTGGCAGACCTGTGTATGACCCTGCTACACGCGTGCTGCAGGTAGTTGATTTAGATTTTGTTATGAAAAGCGGCAGTGCCAAAGCCATGCTGGGCACCATGATTAAAAAGGGAAAAATCCATCGCCAACTCAGTCAGCGCATGAAGATTCCCTTGGGAGAAACGATCACGGAAAGTTTGCAGGGGCTACAGCAGCGGCTTACTTTACAAACACCCGTGGCCAACCTATCGATTCAGAATTTACAAATCGTGCCGCTCGGATTTTATCCTACGGCTACAGGTTTGGCGATTCCGCTACAGGCTACAGGCACTACGGCCATCCAGTGGAAGTAAATCATCCTAAAGAATCATCAACTAAAAAAGGCAGATCGGATGATCTGCCTTTTTTTACTTTCTACCATTCTTGATTTTTTCTACCACTTCTGGGTCCAGTAGCGTAGAGATATCTCCCATCCCGTCTAGGCTGCCTTCGGCAATTTTGCGAAGGATGCGGCGCATGATTTTTCCGGATCGTGTTTTGGGTAAGCCAGGTACGATTTGGATTTTGTCGGGCTTCGCAATAGGGCCGATAATTTTGGAAACAGTTTCCTTGATTTCCTGAATGAGGTTTTCCTCGCTACGGTTGCTCATGTCACAGATCACAAACGCATAGATGCCTTGTCCTTTGACTTCGTGTGGGTAGCCTACCACGGCAGATTCAATGACTTTGGGGTGCTCATTGATTGCATTTTCCACTTCCGCTGTGCCCAATCGGTGGCCAGAGACGTTGATGACATCATCTACCCGACCTAAGATGCGGTAGTAGCCATCGTGGTCTCGCTTGACCCCATCGCCGGTGAAGTACTTGTTTTTGTAGGCAGAAAAATAGGTTTGCTTGCAGCGCTCGTGATCTCCGTACGTAGTGCGAATCATGGACGGCCAAGGGAAGTCGATGCAGAGGTTACCTTCCACCGAGTTGCCTCGCAACTCCTTTCCTTCGGCATCTACAATGCTCAGTTGAATGCCGGGTAACGGGAGGGTGGCATAGGCGGGCTTGGTGGGCGTGATGCCTGCAAGTGGTGAGATGAGGATGCCGCCTGTTTCCGTTTGCCACCAGGTGTCGACAATGGGGCACTTTCCCTTGCCAACATGGTTATGGTACCAATGCCAAGCCTCTTCGTTGATGGGTTCGCCTACGGAGCCGAGCACCTTAAGTGAGCTAAGGTCGTGGCCTTCGATCGGTTCGGTACCAAAAGCTTGCAGTGCTCGAATGGCCGTAGGGGCTGTATAAAACACGTTGACCTTGTGCTTGGCCACCACTTCCCAAAACCTTCCTGGGTGTGGATAGGTGGGCACACCTTCAAACATCAGCGTAGTGGCGCCCGCGAGCAGCGGACCATAGACGATGTAGGAGTGGCCCGTAACCCAGCCGATGTCGGCAGTACACCAATACACGTCTCCGGGTGAGTATTGGAAGACGTTTTCAAAGGAATACTTGGTGTAGACCATATAGCCGCCGGTGGTGTGCACGACCCCCTTGGGTTTGCCGGTGGAGCCAGAAGTGTACAGGATAAACAGCATGTCTTCGCTATCCATTTCTTCCGCTTGGTGTGCTTCAGATTGCCCTTCCAGCACATCGTGCCACCAGGAGTCGCGTCCTGCTTGCATGGCCGTTTCTTGCCCGGTGCGTTGGTAGACGATGACGGTTTCTACCGCTACTTTCTCCAAGGCCTCGTCCACAATTTCTTTGATGCTAATTTTCTTGTTGCCTCGGTAGTTGCCATCGGCAGTGATCACAGCTTTGGCACCGCAGTCCTGGATGCGATCTGCAAGGGAGCTGCTTGAAAAGCCTGCAAAAACCACCGAATGGATGGCGCCAATACGTGCACAGGCTAGCATAGCGATGGCCGCCTCGGGCACCATGGGCATGTAGATGATTACTCGATCTCCTTTCCCGATTCCTTTGGAGAGGAGGGCGTTGGAAAAGCGGCAGACTTCTAAGAATAGTTCACGGTACGTAAGGGTACGTCCCGGCTCATTTGGCTCGTTGGGTTCCCAGATGATAGCCGGTCGATCGCCTAGGGTGTAGAGGTTTTTTTCAAAGATGTTTTCCGTGATGTTGAGCTTCCCATCCACAAACCACCGCACTTTTGGATCTTCAAAGTTCCAATCCAGGACGTTTGTCCAGCGTTTTTTCCAGTGAAAAGAGTCGGCGATACGTGCCCAGAATTCTTCGGGTTGTGCCACACTTTTTTGGTATTCATGGAAATACCCACTTAGGGTATGGATTCTGTCGCTCATGTGCTTGTGAAAAGTAGGGATGTATTAATGGTCGGAAGCCTTGCCCGCACCTTTTGGTATGCGGATGTCTTGGATGAGTTGCTGCACCTCAGTCGGAGGAGGGGGCGTCATCCAGGATACGACAAAGCAGACCAGGAAGTTGAGTGCCATGCCCAAGGAACCGATGCCCTCGGGAGAGATGCCCCACCACCAATGTTCGGCGTTGTTGAGTTCTGGGGACACAAACTTGAAATAGCTGATATAGCTCACGGTAAACAGCAGGCCGACAAGCATGCCTGCGATGGCACCTTCCCGGTTGATCCGTGTAGAAAAGATGCCCAGTAGGATTACGGGAAAGAAGGAAGAGGCCGCGAGTCCAAAGGCAAAGGCGACGACTTCCGCCACAAATCCAGGAGGGTTGATGCCAAAGTAGCCGGCCAGAAGCACGGCTCCTCCAGCGGCAAAACGGGCAATGCGGAGTTCTTTTTTGTCAGAAATGTCGGGACGGAAGGTTTTGAATAGGTCCCGAGAAATGGAGGTAGAGATCACAAGCAGTAATCCTGCAGCGGTGGATAAGGCGGCCGCCATGGCCCCTGCGGCCACTAAGCCCACTACCCAATTGGGCAGGTTGGCGATCTCAGGGCTGGCAAGCACCATGATGTCCTTGTCGATGCGTAACTCGTTGGCGACTGGGTCGGCAAGGTACTGTACTTTTCCATCCCCGTTTTTATCCTCGATTCCGATGAGGTTGGTCTGCTGCCAATTGGTTACCCAAGAAGGAAGGGCATCGATGGATTTTTCGGAAGTAGATTGGATGGTGTTGTAAATCCCAAAGGCCGCGACTGCAGGTGCGGTGGTGTACAAAATCGCAATAAATACCAGAGCATAGCCAGCAGATAGTCTCGCGTCTTTGACCTTGGGTACGGTAAAAAAGCGAACAATCACGTGCGGGAGACCCGCTGTGCCTACCATGAGTGCCAAGGTAATCATGAAGAGATCAGTGCTGCTTTTTGTGCCGGAGGTGTAGGCAGCAAAGCCCAGGTCAGTTAGGATGCCGTCTAGCTTGTCCAGCAGCGGAACCCCATCCGCTACAGCGCCACCTAGGCCGAGTTGAGGAATTGGGTTGCCGGTGAGCTGCATGGAGATAAAAATAGCCGGCACGAGGTAGGCAAAGATCAGCACGCAATACTGGGCCACCTGCGTGTAGGTGATGCCTTTCATGCCGCCCAAAACGGCATAAAAAAACACAATGGCCATCCCAATCACCACGCCCCATTCGATAGGGAGCTCTAGGTAGCGGGAAAAGACGATGCCTACGCCGCGCATTTGCCCAGCTACATAGGTGAAAGAAACAAACAAGGCACAGATTACGGCCACCACACGCGCTTTGTTGGAATAGTAGCGGTCGCCCACAAAGTCAGGTACGGTAAACTTCCCGAATTTGCGGAGGTAAGGGGCTAGCAGTAGTGCGAGTAGCACATAGCCACCGGTCCAGCCCATCAAATACACGGAACCATCGTATCCAGAAAAGGAGATGATGCCGGCCATGGACATGAAGGAAGCTGCAGACATCCAGTCGGCGGCAGTGGCTAGGCCATTGGCAAGTGGAGAGACGCCACCACCAGCCACGTAAAATTCGGAAGTCGATCCAGCACGGGTATAAAAAGCGATACCGATGTAAAGGGCAAAGCTAAGCCCAACGAGCAAATAGGTCCAGGTGAGTAAATCCATGTTAGTCTTCGTTTACCTTGAATTCCCGATCCAGGCGGTTCATCCGAACCACGTACACAAAAATTAAGACCACAAACCCATAAATGGAGCCCTGCTGGGCAAACCAAAAGCCAAGTTTGAAGCCACCCATGCGGTAGGCGTTGAGTTCTTCTACCCACAAGATGCCGCAGCCAAATGAAATGACAAACCAGATGCTAAGTAATATGGCGAGCGTTTGGAGGTTCTTTTTCCAATACTGCTTCATGGATGAAGGAGAGGAAGACATTAGGTTGGGTTAAGGTGGGCTTGGTTCACTACTAGTCAAAAAAAGCGATTTTAATTCTTTGAAGGAAGCAAATCGGCATAAAAAAGCAGCAATATTCCTCAGGCTGCCAAATCGCAGGGATTACCGAATACATCTGGTGAGGATTGGTTTCCTCCGTTTTGCTTAGATAAGGTATTCCGAGGCCAGTGCCAGAGCCGCAGCAAGGAAAGTGATGGCTAGCTTGTTGAGCTGAAAAGTGTGGTGGGGGCTACTTTCAAAAAAGATGGTCGTAGAAATGTGCAAAAATCCACCCGTTACCAAGCCATAAAGAATACCAATTCCCTCTTGAGAAAGCAGGCCGTTGTCAATAAAAAAGGCACTGGAAAGCATTCCTAGAGGAGAGGCGAGGGCAAAAAGAGTGAGCAGAATTAGGGTCCATTTTTTGGAAAGCGAAGCTGACAGTACAGCGGCTAGGGCAAAGGCCGCTGGACCTTTGTGCATCAAAATACCTAGGAGGACAGTTTTGTCGCTGTGCTCTTGCATACTCTGGAGATTGTCTACTGTACCTGGTGCAGCATGTGAGAGCAGGGTTCCTTCCAAAAAGGCATGGATAAAAAGGCCAATCATCAAGGTAAATACACCTTTAGAGGTGGCCGAATGGTGCTTGTGGATGTGTCCATGCTCGATTCCTGCAGACCAGTATTCTAAGAGCTGCTGTAGTAAAAAGCCCAATAGGATGTAAATCCCCATTCGGCTGGGGTCATGATTCCCAGCAAATAGTTCGGGAAGGATGTGTAAGATGGTGATGGAAAACAAGTAGGACCCTGCAAACACAAGAATCAACTTGAAGTATTTTTCTTTGAAGCCGGGAGCAACAAAGACCAGGAGCCCTGCGAGTAGCGCAGTTAAAAAAAGAAGAATGAAATTTAGCCCCATAGGTGATGGCCTGAGCGAAACTGCCCAAGCAGGTGTTGGTTACACAGCACAAAGGTATAAAAAAATGTAATTATGTTGCATTTATCTTTTTTACTTTATCGGAAAAGACAAAAAGGAGCTGAGTTCAGGGCTGACGTAAACGGTTATTCCTTCGCCTTTTTGGTGGTAGACTAGAATCATCTCGATGTCTTTTCGCTTATCGTCCAACTTTATGGCCTCTTTCCAGCCGCGAATCATTAGTGTCTCAGAGAGTAGGGCAGCCGTTTTCGAATCCTTAGCTAGGACGGTTGCACGAAGGAGTCCATGGTTGACGGGGTAGCCGGTTCTGGGGTCCAATAGCCAGGGTTTTTTGACGGAGTCCTGCTGGTAAAACCGTGAGAAATCTCCAGACGAGGCGATGGCCTTGTTTTGCAGGGCAATAAGTCCTTCTTGGCCTCGCGCTAGTGAATCAGGATGGCTGGTCCTTGCTTTCCAGAGTTCCTTTTTTTCATTTACCCCTTTAGCCAAGGTGTGTCTACCGAGCTGTAAAAAATAATTCTGTATTCCTTGCTGCTCGAGTAGCCTTCCAACTTGCGCTATGGCGAGTGAGCTGCCATAGTCGCGCAAGTCAATTTTTATTCCTGGTGCTTTTTTTCGAAGGAGCGAATCAGAAATAAGGATTTTCCCTACACCCACTTTTTCAAGCAATACAGGAACATTACTACTGTCTTTGAGGGAGGCGCCGGCGGAAGAGAAATCCCATGCCTGATAAAGAATGCTGCTGCTGGGGTCCCAAGCCTGGTCCATACTTTTGGAATCTTTGATTACAGCCTTGAGTAGCGCCTGGAGTTCCTTAGAAGGATTTACTAGGGAGTCCTGCTGGTTAAGCAGATAGATTTCTGACTGTGGGGAGTCCAGGAGATACTGCTTGGACAGGGCAAGGAGTAGGGAGTCGAGGGTAGCAGGTAGCTTGGGTTTTTCTGGGTAGTAAAGAAAAAGGTAGTCTTGCTCAAGGAAAGCACCCTCCGCGGTAATTAGTCCTTTTTTGCGTGCAATCTCCGCAGGGCTGCTACTTTCGCTGAGCTGGGATCTAAACAAATACACCACCAAAACAAGTCCCAGCAATACCAGGGAATAGATACTATTTTTACGCGCGTTTGGGCTCATGGAAATGGGAGTTTGCCTACAAATTTATCCCATTTTTTTTATCCTTTCCAGAAAGTCCAAATTCATTCCCCTTGCTGGTTTTTTCTATATTTGTACGTATCGCGCACGACATGAGAGAAGATTATCTGACAGGAGAAGAAGGGCAACTGGCCCCTAAAGACCGAGAGTTTGAGCGGGCCTTGCGGCCTCTAAGCTTTGAAGACTTTACCGGACAGGCCAAAATCATCGAAAACCTTCGGGTGTTTGTGCATGCAGCAAAAAAGAGAAACGAGCCCCTCGACCACGTACTCTTACATGGTCCTCCAGGCTTGGGAAAGACCACGCTCAGCAATATCATTGCAAACGAACTGCAAGCAGGGATAAAAATCACCTCTGGCCCCGTATTGGACAAGCCATCGGATTTGGCAGGTCTCCTTACCAACCTTGAAGAGGGTGACGTCCTGTTTATCGACGAGATCCACCGCCTCAATCCCATCGTAGAAGAATACCTCTACTCGGCTATGGAAGATTACCGCATCGATATCATGCTTGACAGCGGTCCCAACGCCCGCTCGGTGCAAATTTCGCTCAATCCCTTTACACTTATTGGCGCCACTACCCGCTCAGGCTTGTTGACCTCCCCGCTTCGCGCGCGCTTTGGGATCAACTCCCGCCTGGAATACTACGATGCCAAGTTACTGACCGATATTGTGCTGCGCTCAGGAGGGATCTTGCAAACGCCCATAGACGAAGTAGCGGCCTACGAACTCGCACGTCGCAGCCGTGGTACGCCACGAATCGCCAACATGCTCCTACGTAGAACCCGTGATTTTGCCGAGATCAAAGGCAACGGCACCATCACGCTAGAGATTGCCAAGATTGCACTCAATGCCCTCGATGTCGATGAAAATGGACTGGATGAAATGGACAACCGCATTCTGTTGACCATCATTGAGAAATTTAAAGGAGGTCCAGTGGGACTAAGCACCATTGCCACGGCCTGTGGAGAGGAAGCTGAAACCATCGAAGAGGTATATGAGCCGTTTCTCATTCAAGAGGGCTACCTCAAGCGCACGTCCCGAGGAAGAATGGCTACTGAACTAGCCTACAAACACCTAAAAATCAAGCCTACTGGCGCCAGCGCTACGTTATTTGATCTTTAAGGAGTAAGAAATCACGGGTGTTTGCGAAAACTAGGCCTTAGACTGCCTTGGTGGTTTCCAGTTGCTGAAGAATCTCTTCTAAATCCAAGTGATTCCAGGTTTGGCTAATCAACGGATCGGCAATCACTTGGTCCATAATCGCTTCTTGTAGCTTCCCTTGAGAGTAAGCCTCAGCATAGGGGATGTCGGAAAAGGTGACCATGGAATACAAGGGGATCCAGTCATCAGGAAAAGCTTCGTGCAAGCGGGCTTCTATTTTTTTGCGGATCAAAAACTTTGGATCGGCCACCAAATCCCGCATTTCTATAAAGTTTTCCATGGCCAGCGTACACATGGCGTCTGTGTCGGGCTTGCGTGACTTTTGGAATTTTTCAAACACCAAATCCCAGCTGTTGGTGCCCAGCTTTTGTACCAGCTGATTCAGCAAATAGCAATCTTCAAAACCACTATTCATGCCTTGTCCATAAAAGGGAACCATCGCATGAGAAGCATCTCCTAGAAGTAAGGCCTTTCCTTGTACCCAAGGATAGCACTCTACGTTGATCAAAGGAGCGGTAGGGTTTCGGAAAAATTCATTTTTCAAATCCGGCATCAACATATAGGCGTCGTGAAAATAGGACCGGAAAAGGGTCTCCAAATCTTGTGTATCCTTGATGCGTTCAAAGCTGGTGGCACTACCCTCAAAGGGCAGAAATAGGGTGCAGGTGAAGGAACAGTCTGGGTTAGGCAAGGCGATGAGCATAAACTTGCCCCTAGGCCAGATGTGCAACGCATTCGGATCCATTGCAAACTCCCCTGCGGGAGTAGCTGGAATAGTAAGTTCCTTGTAGCCGTGAGAAAGGTAGGCTTGTTTGTAATTGAACCGTCCCTGCTTTTGCATGGCCATGCGTAAGGACGAGTAAGCCCCATCTGCGCCCAGCACCACTTGGGAAGGCTGGGTTTGCGTACCTGTTGGCGTAGTAAAGGTAAGTTCGCCAGTTTCAAATCGGACGCCTTCAAATTTGTGTTCGTACTTCAGATCCGCACCGAGGCGAAGTGCTTCTTCGGTGAGCAGCAGGTTAAATTTTCCTCTGGAGATGGAGTAGATGGCTTGGTTGTTTGTGCCATAAGGGAGAAAGCTCGTGGCTCCATGCTCGTCATGGATTTTGCGTCCATACATCGGAATAGCCAAGTCAAGTACTTTATCCTTTAGGCCTACTTGCTCCAGACTTTTTAGGCCGCGGTAGCTCAGCGCCATGTTGATGGACCGCCCGCCTTCGATTTCCGGGGCTTTTGAAGCATCGGGGCGTTTGTCGTATACCGTTACGTCAAGACCTTGGCGTCGGAGAAAAATCGCAAGCAAGCTACCGATAAGTCCGGCACCTAAAATGGTGATGTTGTTGTGCTGCATGGTTGTGCTGATAAACGAGCGCTCAGGCAAACTTAAGCAAGGATGCTTCCAAAATGGAAGCAAATCGGTAAACATCGCTAAAGCTCGTATACAAAGGTGCAGGTGCAAGGCGAATCACGTTGGGATTTCTCCAGTCACCTACCACGCCTTGCTTGTACCACTCGTCAAAGACCGCTTTGCCTCCTTTGTGGATCAATAGAGATAATTGGCAGCCGCGCTCGGCTGGATTTTTTGGCGTGATGATTTCCAAAACGCCAGAATCGCCGCTTAGCTGTTCGATCAAAAAGGCAAGGTAGCCGGTCAGCTGCTCGCTTTTCTTACGAATGGCGGACATGCCAGCCTCCTCAAAAATGTCGAGGGACGCTTGGTGTGCTGCCAGCGCCAAGACGTTGGAATTGGCGAGCTGCCAGCCATCGGCACCATGCATGGGCACAAAGCCTTTTTCCATCTTAAACCGCTCCGCTTCGCTATGTCCCCACCAGCCCGCAAAGCGGGGCATGTCAGGTCTATCGGCATACTTCTCGTGCACAAAGATCCCTGATACGTTGCCAGGACCTGAATTTAAGTACTTGTAGCTGCACCAGGTGGCGAAGTCCACTTCCCAATTGTGGAGCTGTAGCAGGGCGTTGCCAGCCGCATGTGCCAAGTCAAATCCTGCTACGGCACCTACAGCATGTGCTGCTGCGGTGATCCGCTGCATGTCAAACAGCTGCCCTGTATAATATTGGATTCCTGCCATGTTGACCATGGCTAGGGCATCCCCCTGTTGCTGAATTTCAGCCAAGATATCTTCGGTGCGTAGCGTGTACTCCCCAGCTCTTGGGCGCAATTCCACAAGGGTATCTGCGGGGTCCAAGCCGTGAAACTTGATTTGCGTCTCCAACATGTACTGGTCGGATGGGAAGGCCCCTGCTTCCACGATGATTTTGAAGCGCGTGGCGGTAGGCCGGTAAAAAGACACCATTAGCAGGTGGAGGTTCACTGAAAGGTTGTTCATCGCTACCACCTCGTGCTCGAGTGCTCCAAGGAGCTTGGCAAGAGCAGGCTTGGATCGCTTGCGTATCCCATACCAGGCTTCTTCCCCATGAAAATGCCCGTCTACTGCCTTGGTTGCCCAGTTGTGGAGCTCTCTGTCCAGGTGCTCTTTGACAGATTTGGGTTGTAGTCCAAGTGAGTTGCCACAAAAGTAGAGGGCGTCTTTTCCTTGAACTTTTGGAAAATGAAAGCGGGATTGAAAGTGTGCCAATGGGTCTAAAGCATCCATTTGACTTGCAAATGCTTCGCTGTACTGGTAAGGGGTTGGGTTCATGGTGTAGATCAGGGGAGCAGAATAGGCCTTAACAAGGTTAGTTTTGGGCTGGCTGTAGAAACTTATTTTTGTAGGACGTCGCCGCAGGAGTTGCAGGTGCGTAAGTGCTCGTTGGACCAAAACCGCTCCATCAAGGGAGGGAGTTGGGCGACAATGTCGGCGAGCAGCACTTCTTCTCGGTGCAGCAGGTGGTGGCAGCTGTCGCAAATCCAGGTGAAGGCATCCTTTTCTCCGGGTTTGCGGTAGCGCTCAATGACTAGTCCAATGCTGTTTGCGGGGCGAATGGGGCAGTGGGGCACTTTTGCGGGAAGCAAAAATAGCTCACCTTCCTTTACGGAAATGTCTCTAGGGACACCCTCCTCGAGTATACGAACGACGATATCGCCTTCGAGCTGGTAAAACAGCTCCTCGCCTTCCTCCGAATGGTAATCCTTTCTGGCATTGGGACCACCGACGACCATCACAATAAAGTCATCGTTGTCACGGTACACCTGCTGGTTGCCTACGGGAGGCTTGAGCAAGTGGCGATTTTCATCGATCCATTTTTTTAAGTTAAACGGTTTTCCTACGGCCATCGCTAAGGGGAATTTTGGCCGAAATATACTTCCTTATTGTGCCAAAGTCCTAAAAGTTAGCAGTAACCTGTGCTTTTTTTGGCTTATTTTGTACAAACCCTTTTCTGCCCATGCAACTACCCATAGCTGACCTGCATTGCGATCTTTTGTCTTTTATGGCGACTGTTCCACAGGCAAATCCCTTGAACCCGGATCAAATCGCCTGTGCTCTCCCCTTGCTGCAAGCTGGCGGCGTACGGGCCCAAGTGATGGCCATCTACACCGACGTACGCCCGGGGAGTATGGTGCTGGCCCGGAAGCAGGCCGACTTATTTGCCAAGCTTTTGGAGGAGCAGCATGAGACCCTCTGCCGCATGGACAGCCACTTTCTTCAGCATTTTGCCGAGCAAGACCATATTGGCGTAATCGCCGCCATCGAAAACGCGGCAGGCATCGGTACCGAAGCCGCCTCTTGGCAAGAGATCTATGCTCAGTTTGATCTCCTACTTGAAAAAGTGGGGCAGTTGGCGTACATCAGCCTCACCCACCATACCGAAAATCGATTTGGTGGAGGCAATTATACGGAAGGAATTGGGCTCAAAGAGGATGGCAAACGCCTGCTCGACTACTTTGCAGGAAAGCGGATTCCGATTGATCTCTCGCATACCTCCGACCTGCTTGCAGAGGGCATACTTAAGCACATCGATCGGCACCACCTGCCCATCCCAGTGATGGCGAGCCACTCTAACTTTAGAGCCCTCTGGGATCACAAGCGCAACTTGACGGATGAGTTTGCCAAGGAAGTAATCCACCGAGGCGGACTGATTGGTATCAATTTTCTCCGTGCCTTTCTTGATGACCAACAGCCAGAGCGGCTTTTTGAGCACCTAACCTACGGAGCAAACCTAGGGCCAGGAGCCATTAGCTTTGGGGCTGACTTTTTTTATACGAAAGACTTTCCTGACCAAAGCCGTCACCCTTTTTACTTTCCGCTTGCGGAGGATGCGAGCAAATACCCAAGTATTCTTTCGCACCTATCAGGCGAGCTTTCGGATGGGCAACTTAGAAAATTGGGCTATGAAAATGTGTTTCATTTTTACCAAAACCTCTGGAGCTAATGTCGAGTCACCATTTTGTCAAGGAACAGCAGGAGCCGGCAGTCTTTATTTTGGAGGTGAAGGATATTTCCTTTGATACCGTTGCCCCACTCTTAGAATGGTCTCCAACCCTTCTTGTAGCGCAAGAAGCGGTGGAAGTAGTACTCAGTTGGGGGATAAAAATCGATATTATTTTGGCCAGCCAGGCCTTCCAAAATGAAAATGGGCACTTGCTCGAAGAACAATATCCACTTCGCTTTTTGACTGTTTCCTCCTTGAGTGCTTTGGATGAAGGAGTCCATTATCTCTTAGCCTCTCAACACAAAGGGGTGCATCTGGTGGGTTTTAATCACCAAAAACATCTGCAGTTGGAGGAAAAGATTTTTGACTTGGATCTGACCCTGCTCGATGGGGATTGGAAATACTATCCGATCAAAGGAGGTAAGTTTTCTAAATGGTTTGTTGCTGCTGAAATCCGCCTTTTGGCATCTGAGAATCAACTGGTGGAGGTTTCCAATGCCGATGGAACCTTACTTTTTCCAGTGTGCTATTTGACCCAGCTTGAGGTTCCTGAAGGGATTTCTACTTGCTCAAGTACCGGGATTTTTTGGATAGGAGAGCGGGTGAGGGGGTAGCCTTTTCTTTCAACCATTTTAGAAGAAAACCACATAGGCACATAGAAAAACTATGTGCCTATGTGGTTTATCACTTCAAAAAAATGAAAGCTTAACTATTGTTTGTATAGACAGGTTGAAGAACCTATGTGCCCATGTGGTTTTTAACTTTTTCAAACTACCAATGCACTTGCTTTTATTTAGGCAGGTGGTAGTCGCTTTTCAAGTAAATACTAGTTGCCTACAGCAAGAAACAATCCTGCTGCCAAGAGTGCGCCTAAGATGGGCCCCACAACAGGAACCCATGCATAGCCCCAATCGGAGTCGCCCTTGCCTTTGATGGGCAAGAGCTGATGCATGATTCTTGGGCCTAGGTCACGGGCAGGGTTGATGGCATAGCCTGTAGGACCACCTAAACCAAGGCCAATTGTCCAAACAAGCAAGGCTACTGGAAGCGCACCGATGGAACCCAATCCAATGACAGTATTGTCCGAGTCTTCGAGTTTGGCACCAGCGATGTACAGAATAACAAAGACCAGGACAAAAGTTCCAAGCGCTTCAGAGAGTACGCTGGTCGAAAAATTACGCACCGTTGGATCTGTACAAAAGACACCTCTTTTCAATCCAGGATCGTCCGTCATGTCAAAATGATGGCGGTACATGGCCCAAGCCAATCCAGAACCGAGCATCGAGCCGCCTAATTGGGCCAAAATATACCCTGGAGCCAAGGCCCAATCAAATTTGCCCACAGCAGCCAATCCAATGGTTACAGCCGGGTTAAGGTGAGCGCCGCTAGAAGGTCCAGCAATGACTACTCCACAAAACACGGCAAAAGCCCATGCGGTGGTGATGGCGATGAGTCCGCCCCCATTCCCTTTGGTGCCGGGCAAGATCACGTTGGCAACTACGCCTGTTCCTAAAAGAAGC